>CAJWBJ010000014.1 GCA_913020495.1 uncultured Oleiphilus sp. | reverse complement strand
TTTTTTAGGTTGACATCACTCCATGTTTAAAAAGATCCGAGGCTTATTTTCCAGCGATTTATCTATCGATCTTGGTACCGCTAATACGCTTATTTATGTGCGTGAAAGAGGTATTGTGCTTGATGAACCTTCTGTTGTTGCCATTCGAAATCACGGCGCGCAAAAAAGCGTAGCGGCTGTGGGCGCAGAAGCAAAAAGAATGCTAGGTCGAACACCCGGTAATATCACCGCTATACGACCGCTAAAAGATGGTGTTATTGCTGATTTTGTTGTGACAGAAAAAATGCTTCAGCATTTTATTCATAAAGTCCATGAAAATAGCTTTATCACACCAAGTCCTCGTGTATTGGTTTGTGTACCAAGCCGTTCAACTAAGGTTGAACAGAAAGCGATTCGTGAATCAGTATTAGGCGCTGGTGCGCGAGAAGTGTTTTTGATAGAAGAACCTATGGCAGCTGCTATTGGTGCAGGTCTTCCTGTTGAAGAAGCAAGTGGTTCCATGGTCGTTGACATTGGTGGTGGCACGACTGAAATCGCGATTATTTCTTTGAACGGTATTGTTTATGCTGACTCTGTTAAAGTTGGTGGTGACCGCTTTGATGAAGCGGTCGTTGCTTATGTTCGTCGTAATTATGGCAGTTTAATTGGTGACGCCACGGCAGAAAGGATTAAGCAAGAAATTGGTTGTGCATATGAAGGACTGGAACTTCGTGAAATTGATGTTCGAGGCCGTAACTTAGCTGAAGGTGTACCAAGAGGTTTTACACTTAATAGTGAGGAGATATTAGAAGCTTTGCAGGACTCTTTGGCACAAATTGTCCAGGCCGTTAAAGGGGCTTTAGAACAGTCTCCACCTGAACTGGCTTCAGATATTGCTGAACGTGGTATTGTACTAACAGGCGGTGGTTCACTTCTAAGAGGCTTGGATCGTTTATTAAGTGAAGAAACAGGTCTTCCTGTTATTGTTGCTGAAGACCCGCTTACCTGTGTTGCTCGAGGGGGCGGTAAAGCGCTTGAGTTGATTGATAGTAGTTCCGAAGGCTTGTTTCCTATCGAGTAATACCTTCTATAATCGATTTATATAGGTGCGCTTGCGCACCGTTTTGTTATATAACATCTTGAATTTGATTTATATTCATAGAATGTTAGTCAAACTTATAAGGAGGGTCTGATCAAAACTATATTTTCACAAGGCCCTTACTTAGCATATCGCCTGTTCTTGGCGGTTATCTTGTCTGTTGTTTTAATTATTGTCGATGTTCGTTTTACTCAACTCGATCCCGTTCGAAATATTATTAGCTCAGCCTTAACGCCAGTGCAATGGTTAAGTGATGTGCCGAGTAATGTGGCGCTAGGCCTTGAAAATATTTTTACTAGCCGTGAGTCCTTAGAGGAAAAACTGGATTTAATGAAAGATCGCATGCTGGTGCTTGAACGAAAATCTCAAAAACTGGCGTCTGTTACTGCAGAGTTAAATCGCTTACGTGAACTTTTAAACGCTTCTCGTGTTGTTGATGAAGGCGTTGTCGTTGCGGAACTAATTGGGGCCAGTCCAGATCAAGATAACCAATATATTTTAATTAACAAAGGCTTTCAAGATGGGGTCTATTTAGGTCAGGCAATCTTGGATTCACAAGGTCTAATGGGGCAAGTGATTGAAATAAATGAGTTTTCTAGTCGAGTTTTGCTGATTTCAGATAGTCGTCATGCTGTACCAGTTCAGGTTAACCGCAATGGTATTCGTGCAATTGCTTATGGTGTGGGCTCATTAAGTTACTTGGAGTTAGGGAATGTGCCTGACACAGCAGATATAAAAGTGGGCGATTTGCTAGTCAGCTCTGGTTTAGGGGGGCGCTTTCCTCAGGGCTACCCTGTCGCGAGAGTGAGTGATGTTCAGCACGACTCAGGTCGTTCATTCGCTCATGTTAAAATAATACCAGAAGCCCAATTAAATCGTAGTCGTTTATTGTTATTGGTTTTTAAACAATCTGAACTGGCTAAACAAATAAACTCTTCTGTTGGTGATAATAGTGAGGAGGTAGTCAATGGCGATTAATAGACTTAGTTGGTTGGCTCTTTTTCTATCATTCCTCTTTGCCGCGATACTTGAGCTAAACCCTTTACCTGATATGTTGGCTTTTTTAAGGCCTGAATGGTTAGTGCTTACTCTAATATATTGGTTACTACGCCACCCTGAAAAAATAGGCATTATGACGGGGGTGTGTATTGGTTTGATGATGGATGTCTTATCGGGTAGCTATCTTGGGGTACATATACTGTCCCTGAGTTTAATTTGCTACTTGGTATTAACGATGCATAAGCGTCTGAAAATGTTCCCGCTTATACAACAATCTGTCGTGGTATTTTTTATTGTTAGTATTCAATTAATGGTGGTTTATACGCTTCGATCTGTTTTAGGTGTGTCTGATATGGGGTTATCGTATTTGTGGCAGGCATTAGCGAGTGCTTTTTTCTGGCCAATGGTTGTTATTTTGTCAGACCGTTTAGCTTTTGCGTTGCGGTAATGAAAACCAAAATTATATTAGCTTCTGCCTCGCCACGCCGAAAGGAACTACTGGAGCAAATTGGAGTCTCTTTTGATATCTATTCTGCAGATATTGACGAAACACCTTATAAAGAAGAGAAACCAAATGATTATGTACAGCGAATGGCAAAATCCAAAGCGTACGAAACACGTGCTCAGCTTCAGTTACTTAAACGACCTTATGTAGAAAAAAGAGTAATTATTTTAGCTTCAGATACTTGTGTGGTGCTTGATAACTGTATTTTTGGAAAACCCGAAACGAAGTCTGAGTTTGTTGGCATGATGGAGCAGCTATCTAACCGTCAGCATGAGGTGATGACGAGTGTACATACTTTGGAGCTTACTTCTTCAGGCATCAATTCTGAGGTCGAATTTACCGTTATAACGAAAGTAAAATTTAAGCCGCTTAGTTTGCGAGAAATAAATGAATACTGGCTGACTGGAGAACCAAAAGACAAAGCTGGCGGTTACGGTATTCAAGGCAAGGGCGCCGTTTTTATTGAAAGTATTGAAGGTAGTTACAGTTCAGTGGTTGGCTTGCCTATAAAGGAAACGGCTGAAGTACTGGTTAAGTATGGCGTCGATATTTGGATAAACTAATATCAGCAAAACAATGCAGTATAAATTAAAGGATATTTCATGAGTGAAGAAATTCTAATCAATGTTACGCCTGTAGAAACGCGAGTTGCTGTTGTTGAAAATGGAATGCTTCAGGAAGTTTATATTGAGCGTACATCACGGTGTGGCATTGTTGGTAATATTTATAAAGGAAAAGTTGTAAGGGTTTTACCAGGAATGGAAGCTGCATTTGTTGATATTGGTTTAGAAAAAGCTGCATTTATACATGTTTCTGATATAAAAGCTTCGATTGGTTCAGCAATTGACAATAGTAAAGACAGTACTCCCGATATTGCTTTGTTGTTGCGTGAAGGACAGCACCTAATCGTTCAGGTTATTAAGGATCCAATAGGGACAAAAGGTGCTCGTTTAACGACCCAGCTTTCTGTAGCAAGCCGATATTTAGTTTACATGCCCGATGTGGCTCATATAGGCATCTCACAGCGCATCGAAGATGAGCAAGAGCGTGAACGTCTCAAGAGCCTTGTTGAAAGTTGTCAGCAAGACGATGAGGAGCAGGTTGGCACTGGATTTATAGTTAGAACGGCAGCAGAAGGTGCTGGAGAAGATGAATTTAAAGCAGATATACACTTCTTGGCACGGCTGTGGAAGAAGCTGAAACAGAGAATAAATGAAGGGGATGTACCCTCTGTTATCTATCAGGACCTTCCTTTGTTTACACGTGCAATCCGTGATTTGGTGAAGCCTCAGTCAGAAAAAATTCGAATAGATTCAAAAGAGAGTTTTGTAAAGGTAAAGGAGTTTTCAGAAAATTTCTTAATTGATGTGAGTGATCGCCTTGAATACTATCCCGGGGAGCGGCCAATATTTGATCTTTACAGCATTGATGATGAAATCCAAAAAGCATTAGGCCGTAAAGTACAATTAAAATCAGGAGGGTACCTGATTGTTGATCAGACTGAGGCAATGACCACAATCGATGTTAATACCGGAGGGTTTGTTGGTCACCGAAACTTGGAAGAAACAATCTTTAAAACGAATCTGGAAGCAGCGCGTACAATTGGCCGACAGCTTAGACTTAGAAATCTTGGCGGCATAATTATTCTGGATTTCATTGATATGGCAGATGAAGAGCATAAGCGTCAAGTGCTTCGGATGCTTGAAAAAATGCTTGAAAAAGACCATGCCCGAACAACAGTGAGTTGTGTTTCAGAGTTAGGTTTAGTTGAAATGACGCGCAAGCGCACGACGGAAAGCTTAGGTCAAACATTATGTGAACCTTGTGGTGTTTGTAACGGAACGGGCTTGTTAAAAACACCTGAGACGGTTTGTTATGAAATTATGCGTGAGATATTAAGGGTTAACCGTGCCTATGATGCTTCTGTGTATCTTGTTATGGCATCACAAAGTGTTATCGACCGCTTACTTGATGAAGAGTCAGACAACATTGCAGACTTGGAAACCTTTATTGATAAACATATCAAGTTCCAGGTTGAGGTCATGTATAATCAAGGGCAGTTTGATGTGGTACTAATTTAAAGCTGTTTCTATTTGATGTGCTGGAATCAACAATTCACTTATTTACTAGAGTCTGACCGTGCTGAATAGCTCCTATCGACTATTAAAATTCAAGGCGAGTCTAGTATCCTTTACTATTTTGTTCTTAGTGGCTATCTATGTATTGCTTGGTAGGGCTGCGCTTGTCTTTTTACCTGAGTATCAACAAGACCTTGAGAACATCCTTTCGGAACAGATTCAGGTTCCTGTCCAAATTCAAAAACTAAGTGGGCGTTGGGCTGGTTTTGATCCTGTTATAGATATTGATGGTTTGAGTATTAATGGCAGTGAGAACGCCTATGTTGGCCGAGTTCGTGTTCACTTGTCGTTCATGGCCTCGATTTATGCTTTAGCGCCTCGTTTTAAATCAATTGTTGTTGAACATTCTGAATTTACTTTGTTTCAGAATGAGGAGGGCTCATGGAAAATTGCTGGCTTTAATGTGGCTGAAGGCAATGAAAATGGCGGTACTGATTTATCAGCGCTGAATTCCCTTTTTAATGGAGCGGCGATTACTTTATTAGACAACGCCATTTCATTACGAAATCAAAAAGGAAAAATTCAAACACTAAGCCTTCCTTCCATATCTCTTAGTTATCGTGATGATAAAGTTTATGCAAGCGGGAAAGTGTTGCAAGAAGACAGAAGTCAAACCTTATTAAATTTTTCACTTGAAGGGCAGGGTGTTCTGACAAACAAGGATATTTCAGGAACCTTATATTTAGAAGCCAGGTCTTCAGAATTTTTTGATCGTGTTTTAAAAGCGTATCAGTGGGAGCAGGTCTCTATTCAGAATATAGATGCTAGTACGCGATTATGGCTTTCATTTAATGGTTTGAAAGTAGTGTCACTTCAGGGTGATATTCAGGTGCGTCAGATTAACTGGAAAGCCGCAGAAAAATCACTGCCACCAATTTTAAATGCTGCAACGAGTTTTCATTGGTCTAAAACAGATCAACGTAATAGTTTATTGCTTAATGGTTTAGGCTTGAGTTGGGCGGGTAAAGAGTGCCTTAGCGCAGATATCCAAATTATCAGTCAACTCCTTGAAACGGAAATCAAAGGTAATCATTTGGATGTTCAGTGTATCAGTAGTTTGGCAGCAGCTACCGGCATTCTGCCAAACTCCCTGCAAGATAGGTTGGATGTTAGTTTGCCAGCAGGTTTACTTAAAAATATTCGGTTAACTATTCGCCAGGAAAATAAAGCGAAATCAGTCGATGCCAGTAATGTTATAAATATTGATGAAAAACCGTTTGAACCCTTTAACTTTGAAGCGGAATTAGAAAATGTTTCTCTAGAGGCGTATTCAGGGACGCCATTAGTTAAAGGGGTGGACGGCTATATTTATGCAGATTCAGATGGCGGGGGCGTTTACTTTGATAGCAAGCGTTTCGAGCTGGGTTTTCCGAGTTTATTTGGTTCATCGTGGAGCATGAAAAGAACAGAAGGTGCCGTCTCATGGCTAATTAAAGATGATGATATTAGTGTTTATTCTGAGGGTCTCAGGCTAACACAGTTTGATGATAGTTTGGTTTATGGCGATTTCTTATTGCGTTTAAACCCAGCTGACAAAGAAGATTATTTAAGTCTGTCACTGGGTATGCAAGATATTGCCTTTAAAAATGCATCGAGTTTTGTCCCAGGCCACATTGTTGGTGAGGGTTTAAATAGTTGGTTGGATAAATCTCTTATCTCTGGTGTGGTATCTGAGGGTATTTATGTCGGGTATGGTTCAATTGAAGATGATGCACCAGAAAATAGTTTTACTTCAAGTATTCACCTTAAAAGCCATCAAGGCGAGCTTATGTTTTCTGAAGGCTGGCCGAATTTAGACAGTTTAAATGCGGATATAAATCTTCAAAACAGCGAACTTATAATCACTGCTGATAACGCAAAAATCAATGGAACGGAACTGGTTGACTTGTCTGCAATAATGCTTGAAACAGGAGTGGATGAAGCTGACAGTCTGACTATAAAAGCACAATTTCAAGCAGGAGAGGATGAGCTTGATTATTGGTTAAAAGAATCCCCAATTGCAACCCATACGCTGACTATTAGTGAGCAACTGGAGTTACAGGGAGGAATTAGTGTTAAGTTGGGTCTTGATGTTCCTATAGAGGGTGATGCGGATGTAGATTATTTAATAGAAAGCACTTTCGAATCAGCATCCGTTAAGCACTTAGCTTCGGACCTACTATTCGAGGATGTTAATGGGGCTTTGGTCGTATCAAGTTTGAATGGTGTTTCTGCTCAAGATATTCAGGCCCAGTTTTTTGGGCAGCAAGCGACAGTTGATATTGAGACTCGCTATGAAGAAGAGCCTATAGAAGAAGCTATTCCGAAAGATGTTTCGGTTTCAGGTGTTGAAAAAGAGTTAGGTTATCAGACTGTTATTAGTATTGACTCAGGAGTGCGTATAGAGAATTTACTTGCTTACCTTGATCAAAACGAAGTTTTAGGCTTGAGTGGTGGTTTAAATTACCACGCTGAATTGAGCTTACCTAATCAAGACAGCGCTTACCCCTATTTAACTTTGACATCTGATTTAAGGGGTGTCTCCTATTCATGGCCAGAACCACTATTTAAAGACCCTCTAGAGGAAAGGCAGTTAGCTCTAAATCTATTGATTAAACCAGACCAGATGTATTTAAATTTGAACCTACATTCTGATGAATCACCAACGCTAGAAAGTGAATTATTGTTTGTTGGAAATAAATTTACTTTTGGGGAGGTTTTGATTGGTGGCGCAACGTCACGAAATCCTGATATTACCGGTCTTAATGTTATCGCCAATATTGACGAATTACTTCTAGAGCCTTGGCTCGAGTTTGTTCAGAATTTCATGAGGGAGAGTGCTAACGAGTCAGAATCCGATTTCTTAAAGAGAATTGACCTGAACCTGAAAAACCTCTCAGCCTATGGTCAAAATTTCGAACAAACAGATCTTTTGTTTACTAAGCCTGCTGAGCATTGGCAGCTTGATTTAAGCGGTGACTCTATTCAAGGCAGGATAAATATACCTTCTGAGAAAACGATTTTGGATATTCAGCTTGAGCATATTATTTTGGCGGCTGGGTTATCTGATGATGACGTATTAACGAGTGAAGAAGCATTAAAGAGTGAAGCTGATTCAGATGTTTTTGATCCACGTTTACTGCCTGAGATGACGTTTTCAACGAAAAAGTTAGTATATAACACGCACAATTACGGTTCATGGCGTACCCATGTTATGCCTAGCGATCAAGGTTCAATTTTCAGTGGGCTCAAGGGAAATATAAAGGGGACGACTTTTGATGGCCAGTTGAATTGGAAATATGATGATTCAGATAAAAAAAGCCATACAAGTATTTTAACGCTTGAAGTGCAGGGCGATAAGGTAGAAGAGTTAACTAAATCAATAGGAAGGCCTCCTCTTATCAGTAGTGAAAAATTTAATGCGAGTATAGGACTTGTCTGGCCTGATGATCCGCTTTCGTTCGAGCTTGCTAATGTTTCAGGAAATATTAGTTTAGCGATGGAAAATGGCTTTCTTAATACTGAAGATGCTAAAACAGGCGCGCTTAGGCTTTTTGGAATATTAAATGCTGAGTCAATCGTTCGTAGGCTAAAATTAGATTTTTCTGATTTGTATAAAAGCGGAGTTGGTTACGATGAGTTTTCTGTTAAGGCAACGATTAATCAGGGTTTATTAACACTTAATGACCCCTTACTGATCGATGGTCCTTCAAGTAGTTATGTGATTAACGGTAGCGTAGATTTAAGCAATGAAACGCTTGATATGGATATGCTCGTTGAACTACCTTTTGTTCAAAATTTACCTTTAGCTGCCTTGATTTTAGGTGCACCCCAAATTGGTGGAGTAGTATGGGTTGTTGATAAACTGTTAGGTGAACCTTTGTCGGCGATTACCACAGCGCGTTATGATATTACTGGTTCTTGGGATGATCCAAAAATGGAGCTCCATCAAGCTATGAATGCTAGCAAAAAGGATCGCTCTAAAGAGAGGTCTACGCGATGAATGGTGAGGGGACGATTGCTGCAGCAATTCAAATGGTGAGTTGTGGAGGTATCGAGCAAAACTTTAAGGATGCTTTATCCCATTTGAATTATGCGGTAATGGAGCGAGGTGCAAATTTATTGGTTTACCCTGAAAATTTTCTTTGCTTTGGGAAAAGTGAACAAAGTAATTTAGCGAAAAATTTACCATATTATCTTGAGAAATTTCAAAGGATTGCTGCAGATTTATCTGTTACGTTGGTATTGGGAAGCATGCCGACTTACACTCGCGAAGATGGAAGCCAAACAGATGGGCGTTTTCGAAGCGCCTCTTTTGTTATAAATAAGCTTGGCGATATTTGCGCCCAATATGACAAAATTCATTTATTTGATGTTGATATCAATGACGCTCAAGGTTGTTATCGTGAGTCTGATGATTTTGAGCCAGGTGGGGCTATTAAAGTGGTAGAGGCTTCAGGTTGTTATTTAGGCCTAAGTATCTGTTATGACTTACGATTTCCTTCATTATTTCAAGAATTAAGACTTGCTGGTGCTAATGTGATTGTAGTACCTGCCGCGTTTACGAAAGTAACAGGCAAGGCGCATTGGGAGGTTTTACTTCGTGCCAGAGCAATTGAAACACAATCATATGTGGTTGCAGCAAACCAAGGTGGTCAGCATGACGATCAGCGCGAAACCTGGGGGCATAGTATGATTGTTAACCCATGGGGTGAGATTATTGCTAAGCATGAAGTAGGGAAAGGTGTTTGTAGTGCTAAGTTAGACTTCGATCAATTATTAGATATTCGAGCATCAATACCTGTAAATCAGTACGACTAAAGAGGTTTTGTGGTAAGGAATATGGCACACAACCCCTTCTGTATAAAGGCTCGAATTATTATCGGTCAAATATTATGAGCCGGTTTAATTGGTGTAAAGTGCTCGAATAAATTGAAACAGTTTTTTTGCTGCACCTGTATTTTTTTCCTGTGAAATATCTTTTTGTGCATTGCGAATCAGTTGGCGTAGAAGTTGAACATTAGCTTCAGGTTTTTCCTCGATAAATGCAGTTAAACTACCTTTCCCTTCGCTAATTAAACGTTCTCGCCAAACTTCAATTAAATGTAGTTCTTGAGCATACCTTAAACTACTTGAGTCAAACTCATCCATGGCGTATTGGATTGCTTCCGGATCTTCGGCCCTCATTAATTTACCAATAAAGTGTAAATGGCGCCTTTTTGCTTCGCGTTGCTGGATATTATAGGACTCTTTAACGGCTTTAAGTAAGTCTTCGCTTATTGGCATTTTATCAAGTTGAAAAGGTTTCAGCTCTGTTAATTTTTTGCCAAGCTTTTGTAGCGCTATCATTTCTCTTTTGATCTGTGATTTGCTTATTTCGGGAGGGAGCTCATCATCAAAAGCATTATCTCTATTCATATTTTTTCTCTGAATTATGTTGCATATGCTAGCGTTGCTAGCCCTAAGAATGAAAGGAAGCCAACAACGTCGGTTATGGTGGTAAGAATAACACCTCCAGCCAATGCAGGGTCTATGTTTCTTGATTTTAGAAAAATGGGAAGTGATGTCCCTGCAATCGCCGCGACCACGAGGTTGATGATCATTGCTGTTGCGATAACTAAGCCAATAGTTGTATCTTCAAACCAAAATATTGCAGCAGAAGCAACTATTAAAGACCATAAAATACCGTTGAGTAGGGCAACAAAGAACTCACGGTTTAATAGCCAGCTTAAATTGTTTCGACTAATCTGGCCAACAGCCATAGCTCTGATAACCAAGGTTAATGTCTGACTGCCTGCGATACCTCCCATACTGGCGACAATCGGCATGAGCACTGCTAGAGCGACTACTTTCTGAATGGTATCTTCAAAAATTCCAATTACTGCAGATGCAATAAAGGCTGTGATCAGGTTGATGCCTAGCCAGACGGCTCTGCGCTTAGCGGTTTTGCCAATGGGGGCAAATGTATCTTCTTCTTCGTCAAGACCTGCCATGCTCATTAAAGAGTGATCAGCGTCTTCTCGAATAACATCGACCACATCATCGATAGTGATTCGACCAAGCAATAAGCTGTTTTCATTAATGACAGGAGCAGAAACTAAGTCCTGACGTTCAAATAACTTAGCAACCTCACTATCTGGCATGTTGACGTTAATGGTTACGGTGTCTGTTTCCATCACTTCCCGAACCGTAGCGCAAGGGCGTGACACAAGCATTTTAGTAAGGGGTAATATGCCAATAAGCTCATCTTTACGGCTGACAACAAGTAGTTTGTCAGTCATGTCAGGAAGTATGCGGTGGCGACGAAGATACCGGATGACAACTTCAATGGTTATTTCAGCTCTAATTGTCACTGTATCGGTATTCATTAGACCGCCTGCCGTATCTTCAGGGTAGGAGAGTACCTTTTCGACGCGTTGACGGTTTTGAGAGTCCATTGAATCCAGGACTTCATGTATAACCGTTTCAGGAAGTTGCTGCAGAATATCAGCTAAGTCATCGGTGTCCAGGTCTTCAGTAACACTGATAACTTCTTGAGTGTTTAGTTTACTTAGAAAGTGAGACTGAATATCTTCACTTAGATATTGAAGCACTTCTCCCTTTAAGCTTTGTTCAAGCAATCGCCATATAAGCGCTCTTTCTTTGGGAGGGGACGATTCAATTAAGTGAGCTATATCACTGGGTGACAGGCCTTTATTTATTACTCTGGCGACTTGTTTAGTTGAGCCAGATTCAATTGCTTCGCTGATTGTTTGAAGTTTAGATTCTGAGCTGTTGTTTGGGTATTGTGCTGCCATTTAAAGCCTAAACAAGAAATTCTGGTATTGATTGTATAATGGTTCTAAGTTTAGGCGAAGTATAGCTGATTGAATAGAATCTAGACAGGTGCTGCTAAGAAACCTTACTGCTCCTCACCAAAACGATCATTAATTAGTGCTTTTATTGCACTAAGTGCATCAGATTCATCGGAGCCGTCGCATGATATTTCCACTTCAGAACCACAGCTTGCGGCTAACATCATTACCGACATGATACTTTTGCCATCGACTTCTCTGCCATCTTTACTTATCTTTATAGAACTTTCAAAGCGTGTTGCTGTACTGACGAATTTTGCTGCAGCGCGAGCATGCAAACCTAAATGGTTAATTATTTCAATATTTTCAGAAAGCATGTCTTATCCAAATCATTTTTTAATCTATTCCTGCCATCAATTTAATTGGCTGTGCTTTTAATACATAGTTTTTAGAATAGCGCGAAAGAAATGGGAGTGTATTATTTTTTTAGGGGAGGTGGTAGTTCTTTATGTCTTATTTGGACATTGTTATAAAGCTTTGTGAAATGCTGACCAATTTGGTCGCACAAGTAGACAGAACGATGCTGACCACCCGTGCAGCCAATTGAAATTGTCATGTAGCTTCGGTTTGAATCCTTGTATTGGGGGAGCCAGTTTTCCAGAAATTGAATAATATCTTGTTGCATTTTTATTGTTTCTGGTTGTTCAGATAGAAATTGTTGAACTGGCGCTTCAAGCCCGTTAAATTTTCTTAGGTTTGGGTCCCAATATGGGTTTGGAAGACAGCGTACATCGAAAACAAAGTCTGCATCGCTTGGTACGCCGTGTTTAAAGCCAAATGACTGGAATAGAATCGCAAGCTCTTGAGTTTTTCTGCCGGAAACTCTGATTTTAATTAAATCTCGTAACTCATAAAGGCTTAGGTGGCTCGTATCGACATTGAGGTCTGCTTTAATTGCAATTGGGTCAAGCAAGTCTTGTTCTTTCTTTATGGCTTCTTTTAATGAGTTGCTTGAATCACTTAAAGGATGTTTTCTTCGAGTTGCATTGAATCGTTTCAATAAAACATCACTTCTTGCATCAAGAAAAATAATATCAATTTGAATGTTTTGTTGTATGCACTCTTCATAGAATAGCGGAAAGTTTACAATGCTACTTTGCAAGTTTCGGGCATCAATACTGACTGCAACTCTGGATAAACGCTCGTCTTTACTTTCTGTAGACTGTTTACCTAGCCCTGATAATAAGCCAAGGGGGAGGTTGTCGATACAGTAATAGCCTAGATCCTCAAGAACATGCAGAACTGTGCTCTTTCCAGATCCTGAGCGACCGCTAACAATTACTAATCTCATAGATAGAGCCCTATAATAGTAAGCATCTTAATGATAAAAACTAGGCATTAAATAACTAATCAATGATTGTTCGATATAGCTCGTCGCCTGTATCTGATTTTCTAAGTCGTGCACAAAGCGATGGGTCATTAAACTTTTCTGCGATTTGACTGAGTAACTCTAAATGTTCACTGGTAGCCTCTTGAGGTACGAGTAGTACAAATAAAATATCGACTGGTTCGTTATCAATCGCGTCGAAAGAAATTTTATGTTCCAGTGTAAAAAGGCAGCCTATCACCTGGCTGCAATCTTCAAGTCTACTATGAGGAATGGCGATTCCTTGGCCAATCCCTGTGCTGCCGAGTCGTTCTCTGGCAATAAGATTGTCAAAAATAGTATTCTCTTCTAGTTGCGAAAAATGAGAAGAGATTAGTTTAGCAACTTGTTCTAGTACTTTTTTCTTACTACTCCCAGGAAGACCACATTGGGTCAACTCAGGAGATAGTATTGCTTCAATAGTAATGGTTTTATTTGGCATGTTTTACTCGAATTACTAAGCTTTAAAGCTTATCGTGTCGAAGCGCCGTGAGAGCGATCTACTTGCTTTTCTTTATGTTTAAGGATTTGGCGGTCTAATTTATCTACTAATAAGTCAATGGCGGCATACATGTCTTCTTGCTCTGCCATACCATGAATGTCTGCACCACTGAGGTGTAAAGTAGATTCAGCTTTGTGGCGCAGCTTTTCAACGGATAACGTAACTTGAATATTACTTATTTTGTCAATATGGCGCTCGAGCTTTTGCAATTTATTGTTAACATATTCCTTCAATGCGTCAGTAAGTTCAACATGATGGCCGGTAATGTTTAATTGCATAGTTTTCTCCTGTTTTCTTTATTTTAGTGAACAATTAAAAGTTAAACTGTTCACACTTTAGTTCAGCTCATAATATGGTAGAGCTGCTAGGTTTCAAGATCTATGTAAAAAATTATTAATTAGAGTTCTCTTTTGTCAAACCAAACGTTTCCTTTCATTAGATGGTGGAATCATCATTGCCTCCCGGTATTTCGCTATGGTTCGTCTTGCTACATTAATACCTTGTTCTTTGAGTACGTCTGCGATTTTGCTGTCACTTAAAGGTTTCTTTGGGTTTTCAGCTAAGATTAATTTTTTAATAATGGCGCGAATGGCTGTAGATGAACATTCGCCGCCAGCTGCAGTACTAACATGACTGGAAAAGAAGTATTTTAGCTCAAAAATCCCTCTGGGAGTGTGCATATATTTTTGGGTTGTGACTCGAGAAATTGTTGATTCGTGCATATCAACAGCTTGTGCAATATCGTGGAGAATTAAAGGCTTCATCGCCTCATCGCCATAATCGAGAAAGCCTTGTTGATGTGCCACAATTTTACTTGAGACCTTTAGTAAGGTTTCATTGCGGCTTTGTAAGCTCTTAATAAACCACTTTGCTTCTTGCAGTTGATCCTTCATGAAAGTGTTATCAGTACTACTGTCTGCGCGTTTTATGTAAGAAGCATAATTACTGTTTACTCGGATCTTAGGCGCGATTTCCGGGTTAAGTTCAACACGCCAGCGGCCATTGGTTTTTTTAACAATGACATCAGGAACAACATAAACTGCTTCTGAGGATGCTATTTCTTCACCTGGCTTAGGGTTAAGTGTTTGTATTAGGGAAATAACTTCTTTTAAATCATTTTCTTTTAACCGGCTTCGTCTCATGAGTTGTGCGTAATCACGACTACCTAATAAATTTAGATAGTGGTTAATGACCAGTTTTGCTTGAGGTAACCAAGGTGTGACATCAGGTAATTGACGGAGCTGTAATAGTAAGCATTCCGGAAGGTCGCGAGCACAAACGCCAGGAGGGTCGAAATGTTGAATTCGTTTTAATACTGCTTCTATTTCGTCTAATTCAACCGGGTCATCGTCATTTTCGTTGTATAGGCCTTCGTGTTGATCTTCTAGGCTACTACACAGGTAGCCTTCTAGATTGACTGAGTCAATAAGGGATAATGCAATGAGCCTGTCTCGATCAGACATGGTGACAAGATTAAGCTGCTCAAGTAAGTGACTATTAAGTGTTGCGCCTGTGGAGTTACGGCTTTCGAAATCACTATTTTCGTCATCAGGCGCAGCCCCACCAACAGGTGCGTTATTGGGGTAAATATCATCCCATGCGGTATCTACAGGTAAGTCAGTAGGGATGGTGTCTGATGACCAGTCATCGTTTTCACTTTCGTGTTTGTCGGCAGTTGTTTCTTGTTGGGTTGAAGTTGACTCTAACCCGTTACCGGTTGAGTCAATATCAGAGCTTTCTGAAGTTTCGTTTGTATCTTCTTTTTTTTCATTTTGACTGGGCTCGTTTTCTTCCTGAACTTCAAGCATTGGGTTAGATTCCAGTGCTTCCTGAATCTCCTGTTGAAGATCTAAAGTAGACAGTTGCAGCAATCGAATTGCTTGCTGCAATTGAGGGGTCATAGTGAGTTGTTGACCGAGCTTCAGTTGAAGCGATACCTTCATTACCATGAAGTAGATACCACCTTGAGACTTATTTCTTGTGTCATATATTGCCGCTTAGTTTTACATAAAGTTTGTTTGTTTTTACTTAGAACTTAAATAAATATCTATTATGTAATGGTGTGTCTGAAAAGTAGACCCGTATTTTATTTATGTACCCATTACTAGTGTAGTGCCAAGTTATTCTGCTGTGAAACAAATTAACGTTTTTTTACGTTAACAATGATCATTTTGTTGTTCTGTATCAGTTAATCTAGCAATAAAGCCTTATCAGGCAGGCATAGCCTGAAAATATTTTGATAGTTTACGTCTGTTTAGAGTTTGAATTTGTCACCAAGATATACTTTTCTGACCTGTTCATTTGCAAGAATGTCGTCAGAAGTACCGGAAGCGATGATATGTCCACCGCTAACAATATAAGCTTTTTCGCATATGTCGAGTGTTTCTCTAACGTTATGATCTGTGATTAATACGCCGATGCCTTTTTCTTTTAGATGAGAAACGATTTGTTTTATGTCGTTAACAGAAATAGGGTCAACACCAGCAAAAGGTTCGTCTAATAAAATAAAGTCAGGTTCCATGGCGAGTGCCCGAGCGATTTCAACTCGACGCCTTTCTCCACCAGATAATGCCATGCCTAAGCTATCTCTAATGTGGGTGATATGAAACTCTGCTAATAGCTTCTCCATTAGCTCAAGGCGTTGCGCTTTGTTTAAATCTTTTCGTATTTCCAATACACCGAGAATATTGTCTTTGACGGTTAATTTTCGGAAAATTGATGCTTCTTGTGGCAAATAACCAAGGCCTTGTTTTGCTCGTCCATGCATTGGAAGATTAGTTATATCATTATCATCAATGCTGATTTTACCTTTGTCCTGTGGTACTAAGCCAACAATCATGTAAAAACAGGTTGTTTTTCCTGCGCCATTTGGGCCGAGTAGGCCAACGACTTGACCGCTATTAATTGATATGGAGACATCGATAACAACAGATCGCTTGTTGTAACTCTTGGCTAAATTCGTGGCTTTAAGGGTTTTCATTGAGAGGGGCTTTGTTATTTGTTGGTATAGGTGTTGATTCTGGTTCTTGTGGGAAGTATTGTATTTTTACACGTGTCCCAACAGCTTTATCTCCTTTGGCTCTGATGGCTCTTTTTACAATATCGTATTCAATTTCTTCACCAGAGAATGAGTTGTTATCTTGAACTAAACTCGCGTTATTAATCAGTTTTAAAGTCGCATCTAGTGCGATGTAAATGATTGTGTTTGCATAACCGTGTGTTGGCGCATCCTCATCTTGAACCTGTTGAATAAAATGGGCAGGCTTACCGCTGGCTTTTATGGATACGATTTTTCGATTGACGGCATTGACAGAAATATTATCAGCTTCTAATTTTGACAATCCTTGGGTGATAATGACATTTCCAGCATAGTTGGAAATACCTGTCTCATCATTAAGTGTTGCGCGATCAGATTCAATCTCAATAGGAAGTTTGCTCGTAGGGTCAATAGCGAGCGTAATAGGGGCATAACTAAACAAAGCTATAAGAATAAACGACAAATATGATTTATTAATTAAATACATAGCGGCCTCGAACGTCCGATAATAATTCGATTTTTTTCTCATCTATCCATGCGTTTAATCCTACAGCGCGAATCAAACTTTGTCCTTTTGTCATAGTAACTGCTTGATCTGTCGAGATAAAGTGAGATTTATTATTTAATTCAAATTCTTCGCTTTGTAGTATCCAGTCTTCATTGTCATTAGAGGGTAGATGGGTTGTTTGCTTTGGGTTTGTTGTGGCTGACTGCTGAATAATGACGCCGCCACTTAATAAAAGTCGTTCATCTTCAGGGTGAAATACGCCTTCCTTTGCATTTAAAGTGACTGTTTGTCCATTGCTTGTTTTGAACGATATTGAAGGCGACTGTATTAATATTCTTTTTGGGTCTGAATAGTAAAGTGCCTTTTTACTAGATAGGTTTGTCGCTTGGCCATTCTTGTCATAAATCTTAAATTGGCCGTCTTTAATGAAAGCGCTTGGTTTTTCAGCTTTGTTTTGACCCGCATTATAAGATGAAATGCTCGGGGTGTCATTTTCGTGGAGCAAGGCGTAGCTTCCAATTGCAAGCAGAATAATAAGGAGTGCTTGGCTTGAGGTTTTATTGACTGCCATGCTAGTTAAGATACGCGTTGTGAACGTTTTCGAGTAGCCCTTTCGCGCTAAGTATTAGGTCGCATACTTCTCTAACTGCACCTTGGCCTCCTAAGGCGTTTGTGCAATAGTCTGCATTTTCTTTTACGAAGTAATGTCCATTTGGAACAGTTATGCCTAAACCTGAGTGTACAATTGCAGATAAATCAGGAAGGTCATCACCGACATATGCAATCTTATCGAAAGAGATCTCTAATTCATGGCTTAATTCTTGAAGTGCAATTTTTTTGTCTTCGCGACCTTGAAGTATGTAGTCAATACCCAAATCGCGAGCACGGCGCGCTGTTAGAGGAGATGTTCTACCTGTAATGATTGCTACTTGGATGTTATTATTCATCAGGGTTTTAATGCCTTGCCCGTCTAATATGCTAAAAGCTTTTAACTCATCTCCTTGGGCAGAAAAATAAATTTTACCGTCCGTCATTACGCCATCTACATCAAGTGCTAGCAATTGAATAGTTTCTGCTTTCTTTTTGATGTTACACATAAATTTTCCTTTCGGTTAAATGACGCCAGCTCTTAATAAATCGTGCATATGAAGGGCCCCAATAACTTCTTGCTTGGCGTTAGTGACTAAAAGTCCTGTAATTTTATTTTGCTCCATAATATTTAGGGCTTCTGCAGCCAAAATATCATCAGAGATGGTCTTGCAGTGGCTTGTCATTACGTCATCAATTGTGGTGGTTAGTAAGTCAAGTTTTGCATCGAAGGTTCTTCGTAAATCGCCATCAGTAAATAAACCGGCCAGCTTTCCTTGATCGTTTACAATCGCTGTTAAACCAAGTCCTTTTTTTGAAATCTCAAGTAAGCCATCGGAGAGTAATGTGCCTGAATTGACGGTAGGGATTCTGTCGCCGGTATGCATTAAGTCTGAGACGGTCAAAAGGAGCTTTTTGCCTAAACTTCCACCCGGGTGTGAAAAGGCAAAATCCTGCTCTGAGAAATTTCTGGATTCTAGTAAAGCAACAGCAAGTGCGTCGCCCATAACTAAGGTTGCTGTTGTGCTGGATGTGGGTGCTAAGCCAAGCGGGCAAGCTTCTTCTTTGATGCTGACATCTAAATTAGTGCTGGATTGAATTGCAAGAACTGAGTCTGGATTCCCTGTCATGCTAATAAGAGGGGCGCCCATACGTTTAATAAGGGGGAGTATCGTAATAATCTCGGCTGTGTTGCCTGAGTTTGATATTGCCAGGACGACATCATTACTCGTAATCATCCCTAAATCCCCATGGCTGGCTTCGCCTGGGTGAACAAAAAATGATGGTGTTCCGGTGCTTGCAAGTGTTGCAGCTATCTTTTTGGCAATATGCCCTGATTTCCCCATTCCGGTAACTACGACTCTACCTTTGCAGTTGGTCATTAGCTCACAGGCTGTAGAAAAATCACTATTTATACGATCAAATAGATCTGAAATTGCATCGCGTTCAATCGTAATAGTTCGTTTTGCTGATTCGGTATAAGTATTGTTCATGGATCAAATAGGTACCGATTGCTGGTATAAAACAGCCAAGTATGCACAGTAAGCTGCTAGTAACAGCAAACCGATCACTTTGCCAATATCTTTTTTCTTAAATAGTATTTTACCGTAGGCGATTACTGCTAGCCCGCCTGTTAAGACTAGCATAAATGTATAGTCTCGTGAGATAAGGGTGTTAGTTAAAGTTGGTGGGTTAATAATGGCCGGTATCGCCAGAACAGCGAGTAGATTGAATAGATTTGAACCAATAATGTTGCCTAAAGCCAGGTCGTGATGACCTTTCAATGCGCTTGCTATTGCTGCTGCCAACTCTGGAAGGCTGGTCCCTATTGCTACAATGGTTAAACCAACAACTAGCTCACTAACGCCTAAATCAAGTGCAATACCGGTTGCTCCCCAAACAAGTAACTTTGAGCTTCCTATTAATAAGACAATACTAATGAATAATAAAGCATAGGCTTTTTTAGGTGGTATATTCTTATTTTCTTCAACTTCGTCAATCTCTCCAGAGCCACTATCCTGCTGTAAAAAAGCTAGGGCAGCTAAAGATACCGTTAGAATAATCAGGAAAAAGACTCCATCCATGAGGTCGATAACTTGATCCCAGATCAATAGAGTCGCGATCAGTGTAGAGAGTAGCAAAACAGGTAGTTCAACTTTAAGGATGGACACTTTAAGGGGGATTGCTGACACCATTGCTGTAGCGCCGAGAACTAATGCAATGTTAGCGATATTGGAGCCGATAGCGTTACCGACGGCGAGATTGCTTGCATTATTGAGTGCAGCGGTCGCTGAAACGATGAGTTCTGGTGCAGAGGTACCAAAGGCAACAATGGTTAGTCCGACCATCATTGGTGTCATGCCTAGTTTAAGGGCTGTTGCGACGGCACCGCTAACGAAGCGGTCGGCACTCCAAATTAAAATGACTAAGCCAAAAAAAATTGCTGCGCAAAATGCTAACATCTTAAGTGGAAACTCTCCTGAGTAAATAACGAACACTAACTATAAATAATTATATGGAATATGGCGCGCATTCTGCGAGAGATCCTGAATGAGTGCAACCGTTTTTGTTTTGTCTATATGAGTTATTGTTGAAATATAGGAGGAGTATTTAGCGTATTAAGAATAAATATGCCCTTTTTTGTGGAAACGGGTTGGCTAAAAAGAATAGCTTTGCTTAAATAGCAGTCTGATGATAATTGACCGACCGATGGATAGAGATAAACTTTTGGATTCATATATAAAAATAACCGGGCTGAACTTTGCTCGAGGGCATCGAGCAATTTTTAATGGTGCCAATTTAAATATTCCCAGAGGGAAAGTGACAGCCATTATGGGCCCGAGTGGTATTGGTAAAACAACATTGCTTAGATTGATTGGTGGTCAAATTAAACCGGATAGTGGTGAAATTCTTTTAAACGGAAGAGATGTTACAAAATTTAAGCGTCGAGAGTTATTTGATGCTAGAAAAAAAATTGGCATGCTATTTCAAAGTGGTGCTTTATTTACTGACTTGAGTGTGTATGAAAATGTAGCTTTTCCTTTACGGGCCCACACCAAGCTTCCGGAAGACATGATACGCGATATTGTACTAATGAAGTTGCACGCAGTAGGGCTTCGAGGCGCTCGCGATCTAATGCCTTCTGAATTATCGGGTGGGATGACTCGCCGAGTTGCTTTAGCTAGAACAATTGCTTTGGACCCGGAACTTATTTTGTATGATGAGCCTTTTGCTGGCCAGGATCCTATTGCGATGGGGGTGTTAGTTCAACTGATCCGTTTACTCAATGATGCTTTAGGTTTGACTAGTGTTCTGGTTTCGCATGATATTACTGAGTCTTTAAGTATTTGTGATCATGCAATTATTATTGCAGATGGACAGGTAATTGGAGAAGGGGCTCCTTCAGAGCTTAGGAAATCAGAATCGCCATTGGTAAAACAGTTTCTGAATGGTTTGCCTGATGGGCCAGTACCTTTTCATTTTCCAGCAACGAATTACCGAACTGACTTGTTAGGTTGAGAGATAGATGGTTGATTTTTTTATTAAAGTAGGTCGTTCAGGTTTAGAGTATAGTTCTGCGCTAGGGCGATCAGGTCTATTTCTGTTTCATTCTGTCTTTGGTCTAATGCTTAACCTGAAGGGGTTAAGGTTATTAGTGCATCAGCTTTATAAAGTAGGTGTGCTTTCATTAGTTATTATAGTTGTTTCAGGTTTGTTTATTGGTATGGTCCTAGCACTTCAGGGCTATAGTATTCTTGTTGACTATGGTTCTGAGCAAGCTGTTGGTCAGATGGTCGCTCTGACTTTGGTTCGTGAGTTAGGGCCTGTTGTTGCCGCGTTATTATTTGCTGGAAGGGCGGGTTCAGCATTGACCGCTGAAATTGGTTTAATGAAAGCAACCGAGCAATTAAGTAGTATGGAGATGATGGGGGTTGACCCCTTGAAACGTGTGATCGCACCAAGGTTATGGGCAGGGTTTATTACAATGCCGATATTGGCAGCAATATTCAGTGCTGTGGGGGTTTTTGGTGGCTTGCTTGTTGGAGTTGATTGGTTGGGAGTGTATGAAGGGTCGTTTTGGGCGAATATGCAATCTTCTGTCGATTTTAAAGAAGATGTCTTAAATGGCATGATTAAAAGTATTGTGTTTGGTGTTGTCTGTTCCTGGATCGCGGTATTTCAGGGGTATGATTCTGAACCTACTTCGGAAGGTATTAGTATTGCTACCACAAAAACGGTTGTTTATTCATCGCTGTCAGTACTAGGCTTGGACTTTTTGCTGACTGCGGTTATGTTTGGTTAGTGCTCCTGCTTTGTTGCAGGCTATTTTTTAATTTTTCTGTTAAAGAGATTTATATGTATCAGCGTTCTATTGAAATAACGGTTGGCGTTTTCATGTTGTTGGGGTTTATAGCGCTATCATTTCTGGCTCTGCAAGTGAGCGGGCTTTCGATGGATAGTCAGAAAGATACCTATAAAATCTATGCTCAGTTTGATGACTTGGGAGGTTTGTCTGTTAGAGGGCGGGTCTCTTTGGCGGGGGTTACAATTGGTAGAGTGAGTGCTATATCGCTTGATAAAGAGGTTTATAGTGCTTTGGTTGAGATGGAGATTTTTCAAGATGTTGATAGCCTTTCAGCTGATAGTGTCGCATCAATTCAAACAGCTGGGCTATTAGGGGAGAAGTATGTATCCCTTAGTGTTGGTGGTGATGAAGAGGTACTGGTTGATGGCGACACTATTTTTGATACCCAGTCAGCATTAAATCTAGAAAAAATTATTGGTGCGTTTGCTTCGGGCGATATTAGTCTTTAAAGCACCGAGTGAGCAGAATAACAAGGAGATGTGTATGAGGTATCAATATTTTCATTTGTCCAAGATTAGGGGGATGTTTCAGGTTGTATTTTTCATTTTTCTAGGGATGGTTTGTTTAGGTGGGAATGCTCATGCTGATGAAAATCAGGAGGAAGTTGTTCGCCAGACTGTTGAGGACAGTGTAAAAAGCTTGCTAGATAAATTTAATAAAGAGCGTGAATTTTACGATACTGAGCCGGATAGATTTTTTAATAATATGGATGTGGCTTTAAGTGAAATAGTCGATTTCCGGCGTATTGCTGCGCGAGTGATGGGAAAGTATGCTCGTAAAGCATCAAAAGCCCAGCGTGATAACTTTGTTAATATCTTTAAAAAAAGTTTATATGCGACTTATACAAAAACACTAATTGAAAGTGGTGTTTTTAAAATTAATGTTACTAAAGCAAAAATTAATAGCCGAAGTGATGAACGGGCCAGTGTAAATTTGGATGTGGTTTCAGATAACGGAACAGTCTTTCCTGTTGTTTATGCCATGCATAAAAACAAAGAGCATCAATGGTTGGTTGAAAATGTAGTTGTGTTTGGTGTTAATGTAGGTCTCGCATTTAGAGATCGTTTTGAGGGGCAAATGAGAAAGAATAAGAATAATATTGATGCCGTGATTAAGTCATGGACGGTTAAACTTGATATTGTTAAACCTAAAGAGGGTTGAAACGTGGCTTTGGTTGTTAAAAGGAGTGAGGATCAGGTTTCTCTTAGTGGTGAATTATCTGATAATGAAAGGTTTGATAGTGTAAAGACTGACAAAAACCTAATTCACTGTCGCACCGAGCTTGAAGTTATTATTGAGACATATTCGGGTAATTCTTTACAGATCGATCTTGCGCAATTAAATGTAACAAGCAGCATGATTTTGTCTTTATTGTTATGTCTTTCTCGTGCAGCAAATAATGCCTCCTGTGAATTGAAATTTGTTAATATGTCGCGAGGTTTGTTTGATATGGCAAGAGTAGGCGGTATCGAGTCTTTTTTTCCTCATTTGAATCATTAGTTTTTAGTTCAATTCCTGTTCTATCTTTAGCCAAACATTCTAATCCTGTATGATATCTTCCATATTATTTATATCCGTGTGTTTATTGGTTTTTTAGTGGTTTAAAAGACTGAAATCTATTATTGAAATTATGACTGAAAATAAGGTTGAGTGTTAACTATGCAGGCTACTGAAGTTGAAAAATTGATTTGCGACCAGTTAGAAAATGTTGAAGTAAAAGTGGAAACGGATGGGTCTCATTATCAAGTTACTGCTATTGGTGAGGTTTTTTCGGGTATGGGCGCAGTGAAAAAGCAGCAGCTTATATATGGATGTTTGAATCAATACATTATTGATGGAACTATACATGCTGTCATTATCAAAACTTTCACGCCGGAAGAATGGAAAGCTCAAGTTTAAATAACCCATTTTAAATTGATTTGAAACATTATATAAGGAACTTATCGTGGATAAGTTAGTAATTGGCGGTGGCATTCAAATGGATGGCACAATACGCATTTCTGGTGCAAAAAATGCTGCGTTACCTATTTTAGCTGCAGCACTATTGGCTGATGAGCCTGTGACCGTAGGTAATTTACCGCATTTGCATGATGTCACCACTATGATTGAATTAATGGGACGCATGGGCGTTGAGCTATTAATTGATGAAAAAATGAGCGTTGAGATCAATGCCATGACGATCAAGGAGTTGACAGCACCTTATGAGTTAGTCAAAACCATGCGTGCATCCATATTAGTTTTAGGTCCTTTGTTGGCCCACTTTGGGAAAGCAGAAGTTTCACTCCCGGGTGGTTGTGCAATAGGTAGCCGGCCAGTTGATTTGCACCTTCGTGGATTAGAGGCAATGGGGGCTGATATTAAAGTTGAAGATGGCTATATCCGCGCCAGCTCAAATGGTCGTTTAAAAGGCGCTAATATTTTTCTTGATACTGTTACGGTAACCGGTACAGAAAACTTAATGATGGCAGCAGCTTTAGCAGATGGTAAAACAATACTTAATAATGCTGCCCGTGAACCTGAAATTGTTGATTTGGCTGAATGCTTGAATGCAATGGGGGCCGACGTTAAAGGTCATGGTAGTGCGACAATTGAAATTAATGGCGTGCCATCTTTGAAAGGCTGCCATTACGATGTGCTTCCGGACCGTATCGAAACAGGAACTTATCTGGTTGCAGCGGCGGCTACACGCGGCCGCGTTATGCTTAAAGATACTCGTGCTGACTTACTTGATGCGGTATTAGTTAAGCTAAAAGAAGCGGGTGCGCATATTACAACGGGTGAAAATTGGATAGAGCTTGATATGAAGGGGAAACGTCCAAAAGCTGTTTCCATCAAAACTGCGCCATACCCAGGGTTTCCGACAGATATGCAGGCACAATTTGCAACATTAAACTGTGTTGCGGAGGGCTCCGGTACAATTACAGAAACGGTATTTGAGAATCGATTTATGCATATTCATGAATTAATTCGAATGGGTGCTGATATTAAGCTTGAAGGTAATACAGCAATGATTACAGGTGTAGAGCAACTGCATGCAGCACCTATTATGGCGACAGACTTAAGGGCATCAGCCTCTCTAGTTATTGCTGGAATGGTTGCAGAGGGCGATACTGTTATTGATCGAATCTATCATATTGATCGTGGTTATGAATGTATTGAAGAAAAATGTCAGTTATTAGGTGCTAAAATACGTCGCTTACCTAGTTAAGACCTTAAGTGCCTTGTTGATGACAAAAGGTTCGAGAAATAGTTCGAGAGAAGCAAAATGTCAGAAAATCTAATTATCGCCTTATCAAAGGGGCGAATCTTAAAAGAAACATTGCCGCTTCTAGAGGTTGCAGGTATTGCACCTTTAGAAGATGTGACGTCAAGCCGAAAACTGATTTTTGATACCACCAAAGAAAATATCAAAATGATTATTTTGCGTGCTACTGATGTTCCATCTTATGTTCAGTATGGCGCGGCAGATATCGGTGTCACAGGCAAAGATGTGTTAATGGAACATGGTGCGGAGGGGTTATACGAGCCTTTAGATTTAAAAATTGCAAAATGTCGATTGATGACCGCAGCAAAAAAAGGTGCAGTGAGTCCTTCAGGGCGTATAAAAGTTGCCACTAAATTTGTGAATCTGGCTAAGGCTTACTATGCAGGTCAGGGCATCCAAACAGATATTATTAAGCTATATGGGGCTATGGAACTTGCTCCCTTACTTAATTTGGCAGATGAAATTGTTGATATTGTTGATACTGGAAATACATTGAAAGCAAATGGACTTGAACCGCGAGAAATGATTCATGCGGATATTAGTACACGTTTAGTTGTTAATAGGGCGTCAATGAAAATAAAGCACCTAGAGATTCAACCAATTATTGATCAACTGGAAAGTGCTGTTAAATAATTTTAGATGATATGAAATATCAAACGTTAAGTTTTAAAGAAGTTAAATGACTTTAGGAAGTAGAAGATGATAGCGATTAAGCGTTTATGTAGTTCAGAAGCAGGCTTTGATACAGCTTTAAAACAACTTGTTTCTTGGGATGATCAGCTTGATGCGGACGTACATCTTACGGTTAAAACTATTCTCCATGATATCAAAGAGCAGGGTGACTCTTCACTTGTTCAGTATACCAAAAAGTTTGACAGGCTTAATGTTGAATCAGCAGCTGAATTAGAAATTTCACAAGAACGGCTTCAGCAAGCGTTATGTAGCTTGTCTAAAGAGGAGCGAAGTGCATTAGAAGTTTCCTCTGAAAGAGTGTTTGATTACCATAAGCGTCAATTACAGCAGTCATGGGACTTTAAAGAAAATAATGGCACCGTGCTCGGGCAGCGAATTTTACCTATAGAGCGTGCCGGTTTATATGTACCTGGAGGAAAAGCTTCGTACCCGTCTTCTGTATTGATGAATGCGATACCGGCCAAAGTGGCGGGTGTTAAAGAAGTCATTATGGTTGTTCCGACACCTAGCGGTGAAGTGAATGAACTTGTTTTTGCTGCTGCTGCTATTGTAGGTGTTGACCGAGTTTTTACTGTCGGTGGTGCTCAAGCAATCGCAGCACTGGCTTATGGGACGCAAACTATTCCAAGGGTTGATAAGATTGTAGGGCCGGGTAATATTTATGTAGCCACCGCTAAGCGTGAAGTTTTTGGTACGGTCGGGATCGATATGATCGCAGGGCCTTCTGAAATTCTGATTGTTTGTGATGGGAAAACAAATCCTGACTGGATTGCTATGGATTTATTTTCGCAAGCTGAGCATGATGAAAATGCACAGGCAATTCTAATTTCACCAGACAAAGACTTCTTAGCGCAAGTCGAAAATAGTATACAGAAACTATTACCAACGATGGATAGAGAAGATATTATTCGAGCTTCTTTAGTTTCTCGTGCGGCGATGATTGAAGTGGCTGACCTTGAAGAAGCTGCTAGAGTTAGTAATCTTATTGCTCCTGAGCACCTTGAGCTCTCTGTTGAGGACCCTGAAACTTTACTGGAATCTATTACTCATGCTGGTGCAATCTTCATGGGGCGTTATACAGCAGAAGCTTTAGGCGACTATTGTGCCGGTCCAAATCATGTGTTGCCTACTTCGGGTACTGCCCGGTTTTCTTCTCCTTTAGGTGTTTATGACTTTCAAAAGCGATCATCTATCTTGTATTTTTCTGAGCAAGGAGCGAGTGAAATGGGTGAAGTTGCTTCAGTTCTTGCACGAGGTGAGGGTTTGAGCGCTCATGCACGGTCTGCTGAGTATAGAATTAAAAAGACTTAGTCATACAGTAATTGATGGTTCAGAAATTTATTCGCTCTACATAGTCAATATGTTTTTATGTGGAGTTTTTATGTGCCCGAACAATAATCCTTTGGTGTCTAAATGAGTGAAGACTTAAAAGTATTAGTGAGTTATTTGGATGAATACCTAGCCATCAATAAAATAAAAGACTATTGCCCTAATGGTTTGCAGGTTGAAGGTCGAAGTACCGTTAAAAAAATATTGGGTGGAGTCACGGCTTCTCAGGCTTTGATAGATGAGGCTGTTAATCGGGGTGTTGATGCAATTTTAGTTCATCATGGTTTTTTCTGGAAAGGCGAGCGCTCTGAAATTACGGGTATAAAGCGTAAAAGACTAAAAGCTTTACTTGAGAATGATATTAGTTTGTTGTCTTACCATTTACCTTTAGATGTTCATGATGAGGTTGGGAATAATGTTCAGTTAGCTAAGCAGCTACAATTAACCATTACTGGGCCCTTGGACCATCAAGCAGCAAAGAGTGTGGGTCTGGTTGGAGAGTTAAACAGATCAATGAGCGCTTCTGAATTTAAAGACTTTGTGGGTAGTGCTTTAAATCGTGAATGTATGCATATCGGTGATGATAATACAGCAATAAAAAAGATTGCATGGTGCACAGGGGCAGCTCAAGGCATGATTGAACAAGCTGCTCATGTCGGTGTGGATGCCTTTCTAAGTGGAGAAATTTCAGAGCCTACGGTTCATTCTGCGCTTGAAACTGGTGTGCATTATTTTTCTGCAGGACATCATGCTACAGAGCGCTATGGTGTTCAGGCGCTAGGTAATAAGCTGGCAACAGAATTTAATGTTCAATTTCAATTTCTGGATATTAACAACCCGGTCTGATTTAAAGCGATAGATGCTTGTACTGTTTAGGTTGGTGATGTCTTGTCTTCACTTATCTGGTCATTTGTTTCTGCTGCTGGGTTTGAGTCATTGGTTTCTAGGTTCTTCTCTTGTAAGCCATAGCTCTCAGACAGTGTGCCTTCAGCATTAGGTGTTTCCTTTGGTGCGTAATCCATTGGAGGGGCATAGTGGCGAGCGCTCTCGAGCTGAGCTTTGTTTGTGCTTGATGTCTCTGTTTCAAAGTTTATAGAAAGAAAGTCGCCTGCATGGTCATCATTGCAAAGACGGCTTGCGCCTTTGGCAAGGTGTGTATGAACATCCTGATAACTTTTATTTAGTGTTTGAACCGCTCTGGCGGTATCCATAAAATGTTCGCTTACTTCAGCTTGATAGCGTGAATAGGTATCTTGAAGCTCTGCTAGCTTTTGTTCAAGGCGTTTGTTTTTACTGGTTTCTCCCTGAAAGGATCGATGAAACACTGCACCGACCATAATACCAAGAAAAAACAAACCTACGCCTGAAAGTATTTGAATCATCATTTCGCTCACAGTAATACTCTTCTCTTATTAATGTTTTAGTTATTGATATATGAGCATAATCATCTTAGAAATCCTGCTCATCATAATATAATGAAAATATACTAAAACCTCTTTCAGGTGATAACAATAGCAAAGAGATTTTTATACTTAAAATTGGCCTTTCTAGCGCGTACACGGCAAAATAGCGTACTTTTATTTTCCGCTAATTCTGAAAACGCTTTTAGGTTTGAATATATGCAAGCACCAACTTCTTTATCTCCTCTTCAAAGATATCTTCAAGATTTAGAAAAAGATAACTTTCTGGAGGATGCTGCTCAGAAAATGGCCGTCGATAAATTACAAAATTTATATGAACGTCTAATTGTTGATCAGAAGGAGCGAGAAGCAAAATCTTCAGGCTGGTTTAGTAAGTTTAATAAGAAAAAACCAATACCTGTCAAAGGATTGTATTTTTGGGGTGGTGTAGGGCGTGGTAAAACTTACTTAATGGATAATTTTTTCGAGAGCCTTCCTTTTGAACAAAAAATGCGGATTCACTTTCATCGTTTTATGCAGCGTGTGCATAAAGAATTAACAGCTTTAAAAAACCAAAGTGACCCACTGGTGGTCGTGGCTGAAAAACTGAGTAAGGAGGCTCGTATTATTTGCTTTGATGAATTTTTTGTTTCCGACATTGGTGATGCTATGATTTTGGCGAAGTTAATGGAAGAATTATTTAAAAATGGCGTGTCACTTGTTTGTACCTCAAACATTGTCCCCGATGGTTTGTATAAAGATGGTTTGCAGCGAGTAAGGTTTTTACCTGCTATTGAGTTAGTAAAAAAGCATACTGAAGTGTTTAATGTAGATGGTGGGAATGATTACCGCTTACGAACTCTTGAACAGGCTGAACTATTTCACTTTCCCTTGGATGAAGCGGCCACTCTAAATTTAGAAAAGTATTTTAAGCAGCTTGCTGTAGAAGCTGGAAGCCATGGTCTGGATCTTGATATAAATGGTCGGGCAATGACAGCTCATCGACATGCTGATGATATAGTCTGGTTTGACTTCAAAGAACTATGTGACGGGCCAAGAAGCCAAAATGATTACATTGAGTTGGCGCGTGAATTTCATGCTGTAATTATTAGTAATGTGCCTCAAATGAATGTCGACACTGATGATCAGGCAAGGCGGTTTATTAATCTTATAGATGAATTTTATGATCGAAGTGTGAAAGTAATTATTTCGGCTGAAGCTCCCATACATGAGTTATATCGTGGTGGTAAACTTTCTTTTGAATTTGATCGAACAGAAAGTCGTTTATTGGAAATGCAAAGTCATGAATATTTAGAGCAGGCACATAAGGCATAATCTGATGTTTGTTCACATTTTCAATGCTCGCTAATTTTACTTTTCGAGAGAGGGTGATAACCTCAGCTCTAGAAAAAATATTTTGTGATCTAGCATTAAACTAAAATAATAATGGTTGCGTATAACGCATCCTGCTTCGGGGAAAGTATGAGTGAAGTACAGTTGTCACCAAGCAGTTCTATGGATGTACCGCCACTAATAAAAAGAGTGGCTCAACGGATATTATCTCTTGCAATATTGTGCATTCTATTTGCCACAATTATTGCAGGCACAAGTGAAAGCATGCACTCGCAAATGTTGAGTGCTGGTGCAGATATTTGGGATGATTATTTTATCTTGCGTGGCAATGAGCCTGTTGCTGACTGTGAACTCAATATAAATATTGATGCAAGGTTGGATGAATTAGAAGTTGAACATGAGCTTGAAAACGCTGACTTTGATTTATTTGAAACAGAGTTTGATCGAAATTCAGCAAAAAACTCCTTATTAAGTCAGTTGGCTATTTGTACTGAACAGCATAATGCGAAAGCAGTATATATCGAAAATATGTCTGTTTGGGTTGCAGCATTTAGAGGGGTAGAGCACTCACTTGCAAGTATTAGTTTGTTTGCGATAGAGAAACAAAAGCTGAGCTTAATTTTATTATTAATTTTAGCTGCTATCGTGACTACCTGGAAGCGCGGACATATTGCCTTTAAATCTATTCACTCTCAGCTTGATCATTATATTTCTAATACAGGGCAGTTAATTGCTAATGCTTGTTTAGGTATCTCTACATACGCTTTTTATAAAGGCTCATATGCATCAGGTACTGAAGTGAACGACCCAGAGCTTCTGATTATATTGATGTTAGGATGCGCTGTATTATGCCTACTTAATGTATCTCAGATCGTGCAGCCTAAAGACAATCTGGAGAAAGGAGGCAGCTTACTCACTGCATTGTTAACAATTCCAATTCATACTTTCATGTTGCTAGCGGCAGCATTTCACTTTTTTGTCACTGAATCTCATTTTCCAGGTATTTCAATTTATTTCACACAGGTATTCCAGTTAACCAATCTTCACTTGGCGATAGGCCTGTATATTTTGGTGGGCATGCTTTTAAAGGAAACTTTATTTGGAGCTAAGCTATTTGATGTCTTCAAACCCTGGCATATGCCGCCAGAAATGTTGGCGTTTGTTGCTATTGGTGTTATGGCTTTTCCAACTGCATATACAGGTGCTTCAGGTATTATTATTATTGCTATGGGAGCGGTGGTGTATCAAGAAATGCGACGTGTAGGCACTCGTCGACAGTTATCATTGGCGGTCACGGCTATGACCGGTTCAGGGGTTGTTTTACGTCCATGCCTTCTCGTGGTTGGTATTGCCATTCTAAATAAAGAGGTCGTAACGGATGAATTGTTTCATTGGGGGTTTCGTGTATTTATATTAAGTATGGTTGTTTTTGCTGTCTTTGCGATGATTACGCGCAAAGACCCAATGAAACTTACTCCTGCTAGCGTTGCGCTTGTACCGTCTTTAAAAATGCTTGGTCCTTTGATGCCATATATTCTTATTCTGGCTTCAATATTGTTATTTTATGCTTTCGCATTGAATGCTTACTTGGATGAGTTTTCGGCACCGACTATCTTACCAATCATTATTATTGCAATTGTTATTTTCGAGCGGCGTTTCAGCAAAGATTTTCACGAACGTAATAAAGTTGCAGGTGCCAGCCCGACGATACCTTCTGCATTTTCTTCAGCCGTTGATAACTCTGCACTTCAAATTGGAGCGATACTAATGCTGATGGCATGTTCGTTCACGGTGGGTGGTATTATTGAGAGAGGCGGGAGTGTACTCCTAATCCCTGAAGGCTTTACCTCAATATATGCAGCGATGGCATTTTTGGTTATTTTCTTGGTAGGTATTGGCATGATCATGGACCCTTTTGGGGCTTTGATATTAGTTACGGGTACAATTGCCCCGGTTGCATACAGTCAGGGTATTCATCCAATACATTTCTGGATGACTTGCTTAATGGCATTTGAACTGGGCTATCTAAGTCCGCCAGTCTCTTTGAATCATTTATTGACCCGGCAAGTGGTTGGTGATGAGGAGGTCCTCTTGGCATTAAAAGAAGGGGATACGTTCTATTACCGTCATGAGCGTATTTTACTGCCTTTATTAGTGATGGGAACAACGTTGATGATTGTTGCGTTTGTGCCCTTAATGGTTATGAACCCCTAAATATAGAGTGCTGACAAGCGACTTCAAAAAAGAAGCTTTAATGGGAACGCCTTTACGGGAATGAGAATGCAAGAAGAAAAAGAGAAGCATATTGAGTTCTTAGAGCAATTAACGGATGGTGATTTACCTGAATTTATTGAATCATTGAATGCTGATGAAACTGAATTAATTCATACTTGGGTTTCGTCAATTTTAGAAAAAGAAAGGGCTGGGTTGGATTCATTTTTTGAGTCAATGTCTCAAACGTTTAAATATATTCCCAACTTTCTGATAATCAAAATAACGAATAAATATATAGAGGCACCTTTAGCTGCACGAATTACAGCTAAATTACCTCTCAAGCAGGCTATATCAATTGCAAGTGGTTTATCTGTAGATTATGTCGGTGAAGCGGCTGTATATTTGGAGAATGAATATGCAGCATTATTGTTGGCAGCATTACCAAAGAAACAAGCAAAGCAAATTATTGAGTACCTTTTTAATGCTCACCCTTTAAAGGTGTTAGACATTTTTGCGTATGCGGATGCAAAGCTCTTTAAGTTAGCGAAACCTTCAGCTGAGTTTAAAAATAAAGATAGATCAACTTTAAGTAATTTGAGGTGTGATGTACTGGATCGGCTGTAATGAAGTTAGTAGAGAAATATAGTGGGGCATTCTGTATTTAGGTTTTGGTTTGTTATAAATCCAAAAGAGACAAGGTTAGTCTTGTCCCTTTTGGTTTAATATTTACGCACCTACAAGCTTTTTAATGCTGCCAACAACATTGTCGCCTTTAAATGGTTTTACAATCCAACCCTTAACACCTGCAGCCTTGCCTCGTTGCTTCATTCGAGGATCGCTTTCAGTGGTGAGCATTATGATATTGACGGTTGCGTTGCCTAATTCGCCACGAACCTTCTCAACCATTGTTAAACCATCCATGTTCGGCATATTTACATCAGAGATGATGAGTTTGACAGATGGATCTTTTTTCAGCTTTTCTAAGCCATCCTTACCATCAACAGCGACCTCACAAGTCATGCCGTTACTAGTAATAAATGAACTTACTTCGTTGCGTACTGTAGCTGAATCATCAACGACTAATATTTGTGCCATGTTCTTTTCCTCAATTTTATCAATATCAAATTTATAAACTAATTCTTAGTACTTATTCTGACTGTTGGCTTAGAAAAATTCTAATTCGCCGCCATCTACAAAATCGTCAACCGCCTTATCACTTTCGGCAAATTTTTCTGGGGACCAGCTTAAGTTAAAAACCAATCTTTGGTATAGGGTTATATCAGAGAACTTTTTCTCGGGATCTTTCAACGTATATTTAAAGCATAGTTGAGGTTCAGTTGAACCGAAAGAAATATGTTTTTGGCTATGGTTTACGATAATTGGGACTTGTGTTCGGTGAGCATCGCTAGGGGTGTCTTCGCTTGAGAAATAGCGGGATTTAATACCGCCCCAAATCATATTGGTGATTTCATTAAGAATGGAATTCGTATCACGGGAGTCTGGTCTTGATGAGCTGATGCCTGTTCGATCAGAGCGTATTAACTCTAAAATCTCATTCTCTGTTGTCTGTAGCATCATGTAGCCTCGACACCAATTACTCTCAAGTGGTATTAGGCTAAATAGTTCTCCGTAAATTATTTGGTCTTTTACTAAATAGGGGAGATCACAGCTGATTTTTGTATCATGAATAATATTGGAGAAAGCATCGGTTGAAATCTCTTGAATGCCGTGCGCTAACTCAATTGGGTAATACATACTGCAGATATATGCATCAATTAATTCATCTAAAGCAGCAATGTTGTTAGTGTGATAACAACCAGTGACTGCTGCTTTCACTTCTTCTGCTAACCCTTTGTCAGAGTCCTCATTTGTTCTTCGAAGAAATATCGGAAGCTCTGGGCGTGTTTTTCGGATTTTAACGCAAAGATCAACGCCGCTAATACCATTTTGGTCTGGGGCTTCGGCTAAAAAAATAGCACCTAGATCAACATTTGATTTTAAAACATCATCAATTTCATTGGATGCGTCTTTAATGCCAATGCTGTTGTCACCGGTACTAACTTTGAGCCCAACAAGGTTGTGTTGAGTGCAGGCTGTTTTTAAATATGATAGAGCGTTGTCATTGCACTCATGTACGAGCACCTTACTGACAATTGTTGTTTCTTCACTCATTTTTGCTCCTAATTACTATGTTAAGAATAATGTTGGGTCGATTTAAGTTAGAAAAACTCTAAGTCGCCTGAATCTACATCATCTTCGTTTGATTGGCTGGAGTTTACCTCAAAATTTAATTCCTCATCTGCGCTCAAATAAATGCTCGAATAGAAAAGAGGAGTGTCGTCATATTCAGCAACGGCATGAAATTCAAGGTCCGTATTAAGCAATTTCATATACTTCAAGCAATCTTTACTTAAACGATTCGGGGTAGACATGCCTAAGCTTGGGACAATTTTACCTACATCACGTTTGACGGAGCCGCAAAAGGCGTTGCCTACTTCGCCGAGGTAGTCGTAAAACCTGTCATCATCTACATTATTAGCATTAATTTTAAGCACATCAGCTACATAAGCATCTGTTTGAGGAGATTTTGTAAAGTGCATTAAAATGAATACTCTAAATAGTTGTGAAGACATTGTGAGTACGAAAAATTCAGCTTCATTCAAGTCAGGAAGAGATTGTTTTTCTTTGAATGACCAGCGTGCAGGTTCAGAACCAGCTGTAAGTGATTCTTCATAGCAGCTTTTGAAAGAGCGCTTGATTTCCTGTTTAAATTCTTCGTTGACTACCATATTAAAAATGCCGTTCTACAGTGTGTTCTTTTGGTTTGCATGTTTCTATTGTTAGATAAACCTTATTTGATAGAAGTTAGAGTCTTTGAAGTGCTTGTTTGACAATTTCAGTGGTTGCTGAGACATCTGTTAGAATCATTTTGCCGCCAGCCTGAATATCCTGAAATGTAGCTGTTGTTAAAAAGTCATTCTTATTAAGATTCTCTTTATAGCTTTCACTTAGTTCTTGGCTTCGCATTGCCAGGTTTCTAACTTCGTCTGCTACTACGGCAAATCCTCGGCCATGCTCACCAGCGCGAGCGGCTTCAATGGCAGCATTTAAAGCCAAAATAACAATCTGTTTTACAATGTTGAAAAACTCTTGGTTTTGTTTATGCATTTCAGCATTATGTAGCATTAACTGTGTCAGGCTTTCGTGCCATCTTTCAAATGTAACTAATAGATCAGCGAGTTCAGCTAAATCTTTTTCTACTTGGTCTAATTGCTCTTTTAGGAATGTTTGATCTGCTTGGTGTGCGTCAACAAGTTCCTGCTGTTTTGTTTCGTATTCATTAATAATGGCAAATTTGTTTTCTTCTGCAGTATTTTGAGTATCAATAATTTGATCTTGTAGGTTTTCAAGCTGCTGGTTTAGTTGTGCATTACTTTGCTCGAGTTTAGACACTTGGTCCAAGTGTTCTGTTTTGTCTATTTTATCGAGTACTTGATTCTCAAGAGTTTGTATTTGTGTATTGGCTGCAGAAAGTAAGGCTTGTCCTGCTTTTTGAGACATTCTATACGCAATAAGAGCGCCAATAATAAAGGCGCCTGCTGTAAAAGAAATAAGGCTGTAATCCATAGTTTTTGTAATGCTTAATAGTGGAATATGAAAGTTAAGTTGTAGATGTATCTAAACGCTATTAAAAATATATTAGCAGCATATTAAAAACTTGCCGTAGATTCTTAAAATAAAACGGAAAAAAAGCAAAAAACACGGATTTTTGATTAGTTGATGAAAAGAACGGCATAAAACAAGACATTTCAAAAATCTGCGCTAGAGTAAAATAGAAGAAGTACCTTAAATCTTGTGACAGAAAGAAAATAACTATGTTTCAATTAAGTTTTAATCAGAAAGTCGGTGTTGGTTTTGCCACCATAATATTACTGTTATTAACCTCGGGTTTGTCTTCCTTATGGAATTTAAATGATATCAATGGTTCATCTACTCGAGTAAACGAAACAGCAGTACCTGTCGTAAAAGAGAGTAATAATGTCCAGATCCAGTTACTGAAATTAGCAAAATTAAGCTCGTTAGCTTTTAACGCGGCAAACCAAGAAGAAATTTTCACATATAAAAAAGATTTTGAAATTGGTACTGAAAAATTTGATGAACTCTATGCGAATCTTCAGGTTTTAGCGTCAAAAGATTCAGATATGCAAACACTAGTAATAGGCATAAAAAGTAATTATGACTTATACCGCTATGCTGTAAATGAGATGTTTGAGTCAAAGTTAGAAGTATTGTCTGCTCGAGATAGCATGCTACAAGAGGCGGATACCTTATTTACTTTGGCTGATGATGTAGGTTCGGCATTAGTCGAGATTCAATATTATATGGCGCCAGAAGAATATGAAAAGGACATGGAGTTAGTCGCAGGTTTTGCTGGTAATGCTGATACCAATATGCTTCCAGCCTTCAAAACAATAAAAGAAATTAAAATTGCTCAGGACTTTGAACTCCTTGACGATGAGATGAATGGCTTTGTTTTTATTATTAATGACTCAAAGAACTGGTTTGATAAAGGTGCCGATATATTCACCGGCTTTGATGAGGAAGGGCTTCTACCTCCGGCTGTTTCAGGGTACGAGGCATTTTTAAAGTATATGGAGGTTAAACCTTCTATTGTTGATTATAAAAAGAGTCAACTTGAGAAAACTGAAGTAGCCAAATTAAAATTAAGTGAAGCTGATGCCGCAGTTAGTCAATCTATTGAAGGTCTGGATGAATTACTTAAATCTGCAGACGCTCAATTCAATGTTCTCCAAGAAGAAGTATCAAGTAACTTAGATTTTGGTTTCAAACTTTCGATTATTATGTTGATAGTACTTCTTGTATTAGCGACTCAGAACTTCAACTCAATGCGTTTGGCTATTCGAAAGAAGATGATTGACTTAGCTAAACTAAATACGATTGGTCGTTCACTAGCTAGTTCGCAAAGCCAGAATTCTGCTTTAGAAGAAGTGCTTCAAAGCATGCATGAAAAAATTGGTGTTGGTCAAGGCTCTGTGTTTTTAACAAATGATAACCAGCAGTTAGAAGTTAAGGCATGTTTCCCACCCAAAACAATTGAGCCCGGTTCTGAAAGTATTAAATTTAAAATGGGTGAAGGAGTTATTGGTAAAGCTGCAGAAACTAAAAAAATTATTTTTGTTCCTAATACATCAAAAGATAAGAGCTTTGTTTCTCAGGAAGGTGATACTGAACGCGCATTGTTATGTGTACCGTTAGTTGATAAAGATATTTTAGTCGGTGTTATTAATTTATCTGGTGATGTTAAAACAGTTAGTTTCGCTGATAGTGATTATGAGTTTGTTTCTTCTGTTGCGCGATCTTTGGTGACGACGATTAAGAGTCTCAGAATGCGGGAAGTGATAGAAGAACAGAACAGAAACTTAGAAATTAGAATTCAGGAGCGTACTGCAGAGCTAAGACAAAAAAATAATGATATTGCCAGTATGATGGCAAATATGCACCAAGGGCTATTTACAATTACTGCTGGTGGGCTTATTCATTCTGAGTATGCTTTATACCTAGAAACAATTTTCGAAACAGATCGAATTGCAGATCGGAATTTTGCAGATTTACTGTTTAATGCAACCACAGCTGGTTCAGATTCTGTTGACCAAAATATCACTGCGGTGGACGCAATTGTTGGCGAAGATGAAATGATGTACGAGTTCAACTCGCATTGCCTCTTAACTGAAATGACGATTAAAGTAGAAGATGGTCGAGAGAAGATCCTTGAATTAGACTGGGATCCTATCATTAATGATGATGACGAAGTCGATAAACTAATGGTAACTGTCAGAGATGTTACCGAGTTAAAAGCCTTAGAAGCGGAAGCGGAAGGGCAGAAGCAAGAGCTTGCTATTATTGGTGAGATTTTAGCTGTAGACGCTGCTAAGTTCAGTGACTTTATCAAAACATCTATCGACTTTCTGGCAGAATGTCGCGGCATTATTGAAGCGACAGCTGAAAAAGATTTGGATGCGATCGCTAATTTATTTAGATGCATGCATACCGTAAAAGGTAATGCGCGAACCTATGCTTTGAAAAATATCACTGATATTGTTCATGAAATTGAAAGTACCTATGACGACCTTCGTAAGAATGAGGATGTTAAGTGGGATGCTCAACAGCTTCTTGTGGATTTAAGCGGTGCTGAAGAAATTATTAGTCGCTATGCTGATGTATTTAGAGATAAGTTGGGGCGTGATGGTGAGGTGACAAGTGGCGTATCTCTTGATCCAGAACGTGTATCGTCATGGCTAGAAAACATTAAATCACTGACGGATAGTGGTATTCCTGAAAGTGTTAAGGGTGTTGTTTCTGAGGCTTATAGCCTACTAATCTCTGTTGACGCACAACCCTTATCAGAGGTTATTTCAGATGTGATTGAATCTGCAAATTCATTGGCGGACCAGCTCGGTAAGGGTAAACCAATCATGGATATTGATAACTCGGATATCCTGATTGAAAGTGAAGCTCAAAGTACTTTAAATAATATATTCATGCATGTTTTCCGTAATGCAATGGATCATGGTATTGAAGCTATTGATGAGCGTTTGGAAAAAGGTAAGCCTGAGTCGGGTAAAATTCAACTTCATGTTACTCGAGAAGGAGAGTTTTCTAATTTGTCTGTGAGTGACGATGGTCGTGGTTTAGCGATTACCCGAATTTATAAAATGGCGATAGAAAAAGGAATGTACGCCGAAGATGCACCAAGACCTTCTGCGACAGAAATTGCTAATTTAATATTTTCTTCAGGTTTCTCTACAGCAGATGAGGTTACGGATGTATCTGGCCGGGGTGTTGGTATGGATGCAGTTAAAGGATTTTTGGAGCAAGCCGGTGGAGGGATTGAAGTGATATTAGGTGAAGGCGCTGAAGATGATGACTTCCGTCCATTTACTACATATATTAAAATCCCAGCTTCATTTTATAAAGTGGCTTTGAGCTTTGATAAAACAGCTTAAGTTATTCTTTTATCGTAACTAGATTATTAAAGGCATCTTATTGATGCCTTTTTTGTGTCTTCCTAATATGGTTATCAGACTTGTCGTTATTTTAATGAATCCTTAAGAATCGACTGGCTGAAATGCTTAAAAAACTAAGCTTTACTATTTGAGCGCATGACCATCAGGTAGTTGTTTATATAGCCACATCACCAATTTATGCTTCATTTTTACTAATGTTAAGTCTTCCTTTGCTAAAGGCTGTACTTGCTTATCGTGAACAAGTAAACGGTAGATGTATTCAATTTTTGCATCTTGTGAATCATTGGGGTCAAAGGAAACAACGCCTCGTTTCTCACTATAAATTATGCCGATTCGGATAGCTTCTTTGAGTAGCATTGCTTCATTCTTTGGTTTTTTATTTGCTGATTTTTTAGAAGACATTATTTACCTTTTTAGTTTTATAATCTTGATTTAACGAAAACGTTGATTTAAATATTCAAATGTTGCACGAATGCCAAATGCTTCCCCTCCAATGGGGCGACAGGGTAGTTTACGATTATTCCATGCCATGACATCAAAATGAACCCAGTGAGTTTCTTTGGAGACAAACAACTGCAGGTAGAGTGCTGCCGTAATTGCACCACCAAAACCAGTAGGGGCACTATTTAGTGTGTCTGCAATATCGCTTTTAAGCATGTCTTGATATGGTGCATGTAATGGAAGTTGCCAGACAGGGTCATGAACAGAATTTCCTGATTTACTTAGGTTGTTCGCTACGTCAATATGTTGTGTAAAAAAGCCTGGTAGCTCAGTGCCTAAAGCAACACGGCATGCTCCTGTTAAGGTAGCAAAATCAATGATTATGTCGGGTGATTCACTATCTGCTTCGGTGAGTGCGTCACATAGCACTAAGCGACCTTCTGCATCTGTATTATCAATTTCAACAGTTATCCCTTTACGTGTAGTTAAAACGTCTCCAGGGCGAAAGGCGTTTGCAGAGACGGCATTTTCAACAGCTGGAATTAGGACGCGTAATCTTACAGGTAAATTCTGAGACATAATGAGGCGGGCTAGGCCTAAGACATGAGCAGCTCCACCCATATCTTTTTTCATTAAGCGCATCGCACTAGTTGGTTTTAAATCCAACCCTCCGCTATCAAAGCATACACCTTTGCCAACCAGAGTTACCTTGGGCGCTTTCTCATTGCCCCAAGTAAGATTGATTAAACGTGGCTCATGTACACTTGCGCGTCCAACGGCGTGAATGGTTGGGTAATTTTGTGTGAGTAGATCGTCCCCGATTATGTGTTGTGAATGGGCGTCAAACTCTTTTGCTAGTTGATCGACTTGCTTTGAAATATCTTGTGGCATTAAATCACTGGCAGGTGTATTTACCAAGTCCCTAACAAGTGCAATTGAGTCAATATATGATACGGCCTCATCTATCAGGTTTTGTGAGCTTGCAACAAGAATTGGAAGAGGATTGTCGTTAGGAGTCTTATTCGTTTTATAAGGTGCAAATTGATAACAGGATAACCCCCAGCTTATCAAAAAATTCAAATGGGTCAGTGGCGTGGAAAGTGCTTTTTTACTTGAACTTTCATCGATAATATAATTTCCAGAAGGTAGTTGCAGAGCTAAGTCGCCTGCAATAAAAAAATCTTCATTGTCTGGAATGCCATAAATGACTCGGGAGATGCTTCCGTCCTGATTAGGCAAAAGACAAAAGCCTTTTCCGGTGTAATTATTCGACTCTAACCAGTTTTTTTCTTGTGTCGTTTGTGATTTAAACCAAGATGAATATTCTGAAAAAATAATGAGTGTAATAGGAATACTTACTTTTTTGGAGTCTGGTGATGCTAGGGTAAAAAAACTACTCATTGATACTTTTTCCTTTCCGTCTTTTGAGAGAACATAGACAGTGACACATCTTCTTTTTTAAAGGAAGGAGGATTGTTATTTAAAGTTATTTTAGCTGTGTCTGCGTTGAGGTAAGCTACACTAATTTAAACCTTAAGGATTTTGGGGATTTGATTTTTTAACTCTAAAGGTAAGAAATATAAGTTATCGATGTTATTGAGATGGAGTCTATGGATAAAAAACTAATACTAAACCCTTCGATATTAGACAATTATGCCCCTTCGCTACAAGCGATTTTGGGTAAGCTTGTGTCAGCTGGCTTTAAAGATATTCAGCTCCAAATAGATGCTATGAATAATCTGAATGGTTGCGTTAGTCAAGATGTCATGGTTCGCTCTGCGCACAGTATTAAATCATGCAGTGCTCAGGTGGGGGGAGAGTTACTCTCTGATTTTGCTTTAGAAAAAGAGCAGCAATATATTTCTGGGCAATTAGATACTTTGGCTGAGGATATAACTATATTTTCAGAAATGTTTGACGTTCTCAAGAGTGAAATGGTTGGTGTTCTAGCTGAGCGTGGTGTTGAGTAGAGTGGGAATTTAAGTATTATACATATTGCATTACACTTCATAATCCCTGCGATAATTAGTGCGTTGTTTTTTAAGAAAAGCAGGTCTGCTGCTTATTTTATTATGATGTCAACTATGCTAGTTGATTTAGACCATTTGCTAGCAAATCCTATTTATGACTCAAGTCGCTGCAGTATTGGGTTTCATCCGCTGCATCAACCAGTTCCAATTAGTTTTTATCTATTGTTGAGTTTTAGTCCTCTTATTATTCGTTTTAAAAATAATATTAGTCGGAATCTTCAATTTATTGGGCTTGGCTTAATCATTCATATGGCATTAGATTCAATTGATTGTGCTTTTAACACAGGTAGCTGGATTTATATGCCTTAAATGAAAAAAGGGCTAAAAAGCCCTTTTCAAACTGATTCAGATATTAAACTTCAAAATCTGTACGTAGTTTCTTTTCAACTAAAGTATTAGCAAGTTTAACGTAGCAAGGTAGACCAGATTCGTCATAAGGAGGGTAATCTTCGCCTCGAATTAGTGGTGCAAGATATTCACGACATTCTGCTGTGATTCCAAAACCATCATCCGTAATGTAATGAATTGGCATTTTCTTTTCTTGATTTGCAACTTGGCTTAAAGGTGCTTCGCCAACTGACCATTTATAAGGTGTCGACTCTTCACGAACAATAATAGGCATGACGGAGTTTTTTCCGTTAATTGCAAATTCAACGGCAGCTTTACCCATGGCGTAAGCTTGGTCAACATCAGTCGCCGAAGCTATGTGTCTAGCTGATCGTTGAAGGTAGTCAGCAACAGCCCAGTGGTATTTATAGCCTAATGTTTGCTTAACCATGTTTGCTAAAGTTGGTGCAACGCCGCCAAGTTGAGTGTGGCCGAAAGCATCTTTAGCGCCCGCATCAGCTACAAAGCGACCATCTTCATATTGCGTGCCTTCAGAAGCCACAATTACGCAATAACCATTTTTCTTAACAGAATCTTCAACACGTGCAAGAAATTTCTCTCGATCAAATGCTACTTCCGGAAATAGAATAATATGGGGGGCTTCATCGTGATTTTTACCTGCTAAGCCACCTGCAGCGGCTATCCAGCCTGCGTGGCGCCCCATAACTTCAAGAATAAATACTTTGGTAGATGATTCGCACATTGAGGCGATATCCATTGCGGCTTCTTTCGTTGAAATAGCAACGTATTTAGCAACTGAACCAAAACCTGGGCAGCAATCGGTGAAAGGAAGGTCGTTATCAACTGTTTTAGGTACACCGATACATGTAATCGGGTATCCCATCTTTTCACTTAGTTGTGAAACTTTATAAGCGGTATCTTGAGAGTCGCCACCACCATTATAGAAAAAATAACCGATATCATGAGCTTGAAATACTGCAATTAGACGCTCATATTCACGTTTGTTTTCTTCGAAATTCTTTAATTTGTAACGGCAAGAACCAAATGCGCCACTAGGCGTATAGCGTAGCGCGGCGATATTTTCGGCACTTTCAAGGCTCGTATCAATTAACTCTTCTCGTAAAGCGCCAATAATGCCATTAAATCCGGCGTAAACTTTTCCGATTTTATCGCCGTGTTGCCTTGCTGTTTCGATGATTCCACATGCTGAAGCATTGATTACTGCGGTGACACCGCCAGATTGTGCATAAAACGCATTTTTAATTGACATTAATAAGCTGCCTACTCAAGTTCAAAAAATTTCGCGCATCATACTCCATTTTGTCGAACTTTTCATAATGACCTATTCTAAATCTAGTATTAAAGTGTGAAACTTTGAAATATAGGGCTTTCAATCAGGGCTAAACTGTTAGGGAGTGGGATAATTGTTGGTGTTTGGTGCTGATTTACGCATAAGTAATATGTGTCCTTCTTTCAGCTGTTTCCAGATGGGGAACAGCATTAAATGAGCACAAATGGCTTTGGTTCTCATTGAAATAAATCTCGCTCAAACTTGTATTGCGTGTCTGTAAGTTTAAATCAATCATTGTTGAATTTTCTATGTTAAGAAGCTGTTTAAGTGCCATTGAAATTGCGCCGCCAGAACTTATTACAAGTATGTTTTTTGCTTCTTTATTTTTTGAAAATAGCATTGCTTCATAGACTCGGTTTTCAAAATCTGACCAACTCTCAGGCAGTGATCCTGTCAACGTGTTGTCTGACCACGCCGTCATTGCCTTTCTAAGTAAGCTGAAAAAGGCCTTTGGTTGATTTGTTTTTGGTGTAAATTCCGGGTGCTTTCGTAGTAATGCGTAAACAATGGCATGAAAGTCAAACTCGTTCCAGCCTATGTGTTCTTCGATGTCACAATTAAGTTTCATTCCTTCGCACAAAGAAGCGGCTGTTTGTTTATGTCTGTTTAAGCTCCCGGTAATAATGCGAGAAGGTTGAATGCCGATATCTTTCAGGTGTTGTCCTAGCCAGTATGCTTGTTTTGAACCAAGTTCTGAAAGCTGGTCATAGTTTTGTTTTCCGAATGATGCTTGTCCATGCCGAATCAAAAAAATTTTACTCATAAGTTCATCTGTTTTGGTTTGTGTCTGTCGGGTACTAAGAATATTTAATAAAGAACTATTGATGAAGTGTATTTGATTTATATTAATAATCATTTTAAATGATGTTTGCTAGTTCAGAAGAAAAATTGACTATTCAAATTTTCAGTTTGTGAAGGTTGAAAACCTAGGTGTTTCCTTTGTAAAGAATAATTATAAAAGGCAGGTCTTAGATAACGTTAGAGTATTTAAGATCTTGTAGTAGTTTCTCAGGAGGTAAGTCTAAGTATCAGAAAAGATTATTTTTGTTTAAGGCATGACAGTTAGTGCAAATATTTTTCATAAATTACAGAGCTTCTTATCTTATTAGTCATGATTCATTTATACCAAATGAGTCTAATATCTTCGGGCGAACTAGCATAATGTGGTTAATAATAGCTTAAAAAATGATCAATTTTTAAGAGGTAATTGTCATGCTATTTCGTATTTTTGGACTTTCACTGCTCTTGATGCTCGTCGGTTGTGCGAGTAATGACAAAAAAGTTGATAATTTTGATGACCTACCTCCGACAGCGGCAGGTGAGTTAGCGTTGAGTAATCACTTTTGGTCAGGCCTTGGTGGAAAGGTAGTTAGAAACTTAACAAGAAGTACCTTGTTTCCTGATAACCCGACGTCTATTGAAACCATTACGGGGATTGATTTTGTTGACTCAAAGGGGGACAAGTATGGTCAGCGGATTACTGCTCTTCTAACGGTTGAAACTACAGGCGATTACACGTTTTGGGTAAGTGCTGATGAAACTGCTGAAGTTTGGTTATCTTCTGATAACTCACCTTATAATAAAAAACTAATCGCCTTTACGAATAAGCCTTCTGGGTACCTTGTTTGGGATCGCTACAAATCACAAAAATCTCCTCTGCTAACATTGCAAGCTGGTGAACAGTACTTTTTTGAAATATTACACAAAGAATATACAGGAGCAGATTATCTAACTGTTTCGTGGGAGGGACCTGATTTTGACCTAAAGACTTTAACGGATGAAAATTTAAAACCCTATTCCATCGAAGATAATGTCAGTGGTGTGGTGGCATATAGTGAAGGTTATCAGGTGGGCTATAGCTCAGGTACTTACCTAGCTAATTATGATGATACTTATCCTGCTCCTGATGATGATGGCGATGGTTTACCAAATTTTTATGAAGTAGCCGTAGGGCTTGATCCCAACGATATTACCGATGCATATAGTGATGTAGATGGCGACTTACTAACAGCCTATGAAGAATATATGGTTCGAACCGATTCAAATAATGCGGATACCGATGGCGATGGTATGCCAGATGGTTTTGAATTGGTATATGGTTTGAACGCTTTAAATGTTAATGATGCCTCTGCAGATTTGGATGGTGATGGCGTATCAAACCTTGATGAGTACATAGCTGGATCTGTCCCTGACGACTCTGGTTCAGCGCCAGCTGTGCCTATATTGATGGCGATCTCCCTCAGTTGGGATACACCATTATTAAGAAGAGATGGCAGCACTTTAAACTTATCTGATATTCAAAAGTATAAAATTTACTATGGAACAAGTCAGACTGAATTATCATCAGTCGCAGAGATAACTGATCCCTCTCAAGTTGTGCATTCTTTTTCTGGTCTTGAACCAAACACTTACTATTTTGCTATTAGTACAGTGACTAAAGATGGGGTTGAAGGTGCTAAATCTTCAATGTTGAGTGTAGACCAAAATGGCTTGGTAGTAGTAATAGAGGCTGACCCAGTTATAGAGCCAGATCCTGTTGTAGAAGCTGATCCAGTTATAGAGCCAGATCCTGTTGTAGAAGCTGATCCAGTTATAGAGCCAGATCCTGTTGTAGAAGCTGACCCAGTCGTAGAACCAGATCCTGTTGTAATTATTAGTCCAACTTTAAAAGATATTACCTTGAGTTGGGTGGTGCCAACTCAGCGTGAGGACGGTAGTGCGCTTAGTCTTACAGATATCCAAAAGTATAATATTTACTACGGAACAAGTGCGCTTGATTTGTCTTCGCTAGTGAGTGTGGTTGACTCATCACAAAAGACATATACATTTTCAGATCTGGTTGCTGACACTTATTACTTTAATATTAGTACAGTGACCAATGATGGAATTGAAGGGGCTAAATCAGCAACTATTAATTTAAATGTAGAATAATAGTTCTACTTCAGTGTTTGGCCTTTCTGGCCAAGCACTTTTTTTCAATATCTCTCTATGTAACAAAAAAATCCATATTAGGTATTACATTTTCAGGGGCATCCCTTTATAGTGCGACAAAATTAGCAAGACTCTTTTTCCAGATAGAATATTTAGTCTGTTTAATTGCTTAAAACTAAGAGTCGAAAATTAAAGGTAGCGAGCTGAGATACCCTTATGGAATTCAAGAATATTGATCAAATTGAAAATGCAGTCAATGCACAGCAGAATGAATTTGTGCGTTTAGGAGCCGGCCTAGTATTCATGCTAGGTATTATTTTATATGTTGTGCTCGACTCTCAGGGAATGAAAGGTAGTTTTGTTTTAACCATATCAGCCATGATTGGCGGTTATATGGCAATGAATATAGGTGCAAATGACGTTGCCAACAATGTTGGGCCTGCAGTAGGTTCAAAAGCCTTAACCCTGATGGGGGCGATTATAATCGCGGCAATATTCGAAGCTTCGGGTGCTTTGATCGCAGGTGGGGACGTAGTTAGTACAATAAAGAAAGGCATTATTGATCCCAGTAGTATTACAGATACGAGTGTTTTTATTTGGTTAATGGTCTCAGCGCTACTTTCTGCAGCTGTTTGGCTTAACTTGGCTACGATTTTTGGTGCTCCGGTTTCAACAACTCACTCAATCGTGGGTGGCGTATTAGGTGCGGGTATTGCCGCAGGCGGTTTTGGCATCGCAAATTGGAGTAAAATGGGCGCGATTGCTTCTAGCTGGGTTATATCACCTGTATTAGGTGGCGTAATTGCAATTACTTTTTTGTATTTCATAAAGAAGAAAATCATTTATCAAGAAGATATGTTAGGGGCCGCACGTAAATATGTTCCAATATTAATTGCTTTAATGGCTTGGGCGTTTAGTACATACTTAGCCTTAAAAGGCTTGAAAAAAATATATAAAATGGACTTTCAAACCGCAGCTACTGGTGGTGCTGTGGTTGCTGCAATATTTTACCTTGTCGCTCGTCCTCTCATATCAAAAGCTTCAAAGAAACTGGAAAATACCAGAGAAGGCGTTAATGGCTTATTCACATTACCGCTAGTGTTTGCTGCCGCATTGTTGAGTTTTGCGCATGGTGCGAATGATGTCGCTAACGCAATTGGTCCACTAGCGGCTATTACTGACTCTATTACGAATTCCGGGATCTCAACAAAAACTGATATTCCTTTATGGGTTATGATGATTGGTGCGATAGGTATTGCGCTTGGTTTAATGCTTTATGGGCCTAAATTAATTAGAACTGTTGGTTCTGAAATTACCGACTTAGATAAGTCACGTGCATTTTGTGTCGCGATGGCCGCAGCAATCACAGTGATTATTGCTTCTCAATTAGGTTTGCCTGTTAGTTCAACACATATTGCAGTGGGCGGTATTTTTGGGGTTGGATTTTTACGGGAATACTTAAAAACGAATTACGCTAGTAAGCTACATAAAATTTTAGATCATCACGAAGGCGAAGAAAAAGTACGTATACAAACTTTTCTTGATAACTTTAAGAGTGCATCTGTGGAAGATATGGAAAAGATGCTGAAAGAGGCCAAGAAAAATAAAGCCGAACTTGGCTTGAATAAGAAAGAGCGAAAGCGGCTTAAAAAAGTTTATGGTGAGAAGTTAGTTAAACGTTCAGCTTTCAAGAAAATTATTGCTGCCTGGTTGATTACTGTACCTGCTTCAGGGTGTTTGGCGGCTGCTGTTTTCTTTATGCTTAAAGATCTACCTATTAGTTGATTGTTTAAGTACTTTACTCGTACTTGATTTAGAGCTAACGTAGTTTAAATGATGCTTGAATTATAGGATTTCTCTGATTGGACTTTCCTAAAATATTATCACTTAATATCTGAGGTTAACTATGCCAAAGCAAAAAGCGCAATTACTCATAAGTGACTTACATGAGCGGTTTGGTGATGAGCTTACTAGTCCCCAGCAGCTAGCGTTAATGTCACAACTTAAATCTCATATCCATAATATGGATGAGTCTGAGCCTGTTGAGCCAGGTTTTTTAGAAACAATTGAAGTGTTTATCGCTGAGATTGAAAGTGAGCACCCTAATGCTGCAACAGTTGTGGGTAAAATTTTGGAGACGCTCAAAAATATTGGGGTCTAGTCTTTTTATTGATTAGTAAGCCTTTGCTGTTGTGTTTTTATAAGTTTAATAGATATGATTTTCTTATAAACTAAATATTAGCAACAAAGGCCTATTAGTATTTCTTGTAAGTATTATTCTTTTATTTCTTTGTATGTTCTTAATATTTCTTTTAATGGCCGTTTTGCTTTAAATCCAAATGTGTCATTAAACGTTTTGCCATTTATAACCACCGGATATTTGAAGTAATTGACCAAATAAGAAGGGAACATCTTCAAATCCAGAACGCTCGTAATTAATTTAGGTAAAACAGGCGGAATTGATGGAATGGGAATTTCAGAACACCCGCAATGTTTTAATGCATCTTGATAAGAAATCCAGTCACTAGGCGCAACATTATATACGCCTCTTATTCTCTTTTTATGAGCTAAGGTAATTGCGTCAGCCATATCATCAATATGAATGAATTGCATAATGGGTGAAAACCCAATCAGGGTGGGAGCAAACCTACTTGAAAGAAGGCGACTCATTGTATTCTTAACGCCAGGGCCGACAATGTTGCAAGGGCGCAAAATAGTAATGTTCAGGTCTGGGTAACGCCATAAATAAATGTTAGCAAGGTTTTCAAGCTCGACAGAATCAACTAAATCCATGGTTAATTCTGCCGCTTTTAAAGGTGCTTTTTCATCAATTAGCGCTGGGTTGTAGGGGGATGCGCCATATACATGATATGTAGAAAGAACAATGACGTTATTGATGCCGTATTTATGGCTTAGATCCAATAATTTCTGGGTGCCTAAAACGTTTGCATTGTAACGACTCATTCTCGTCTCTTCACTTGAAGAAATTCTTCCTAAGTGAATGACGCTATCAAAGTCATAGCGCTTGAATAAATCTTCAAATCCGCGCTTATTGAAATCTATCTTATAGCTTGGAATGTCATCGCTATGGTAAGTTAGTTTTCTGAAATCAACGGCGACTATCTGGTAAGTGTCCCGCAAGCGATTGATTATTTGCTGCGATAAGGAGCCTGCAGCCCCGGTGACTAAAACAGTTTTCTTGATTTTTTTGGTCTTTTTAAGCGTGTTTTTAGTTTTTGTGCTCATTGAAATATACCTTCTCGTTCTTCAAGACCCTTCGCAATTAAATCATTAATTGAACTTTTTACTTTCTCGACACGACGTGTCACTTGCTCTTCGGTCAAATCTTCATTTGAAAAGTTAATGGGTTTACCGAAGTTCAAAATGACCTTGGCAGGAAGAACAAAAGGGAAGGCGACAGGAACGTAGGGGATGCCTAAGAGTTTTGCGAGAGGTTTAATATCGGCAAATGCAGGAATAGTCTCCTCACAACCAACAACGCCAACAGGAATAATCGGAGTGTTGTGTTTCATGGCTAAATGCACAAAGCCATTACCAAACCTTTGAAGTTGATAACGGTCTTTATATAACTTACCTGAGCCTCTGATACCCTCGGGAAAAGCAACTATAGCTTCGCCGTTTTCAAGCATTTTTGCGCAGTTGTCAGGGTCACCTAATACAGCGCCAACTTGGTTTAAGAAATTTCCAAGAAAGGGGACTGTAGGGAAGAAACGTTCAATCATTGCTCTAGGAAGGCGTGGCGCTTTTTTCCTGTTAGCCAGAGCGTAACCGATTAATGTCCCGTCAATGGGTAACTGTCCGCTATGGTTTGCAATGATTAATACTGGTCCACTATCAGGTACGTTTTCTATGCCTTTCGTCTCGACTCTGAAATATTTATGGTAGATATTCGAGAAAAGGGAAAGTACGATTTTATTTGTGTCGGTGTTGAAGCCCCATGGGTCATACCCTAAAGAACCGACAGGTTTGTCAATTTTATCTAACTGCTGACTCAGTTCTTTAGAAACTAGTTTTGCTTTCAAAAATGACTTTAAACTCATTGCATATCCTTGGCGAAAGAGGAACAGTTTGCCACACTTCAGGTGTGAGTTGACTAGGCTAAATATGGCACTAAAATCAAGGGTGACATTATTCCATAAAAGCGATAACTCTGCTTTGTCTATTTGAGAAAAAGATAACTATTTAGGTGTATTTTAGAGTGTCTATATGGAGGTATGAGCTTTGTATAATTAACCTTTATTGATCTAAGTCATCACTTGAAAAAAAATACCCTGATAAGTTGAATGTTGTCGTTGTTATATTTTAATAAATGCAGGCTTAAATGCTTTTTTAATTAGATAAGGAACAGGTATGGAATCGTTTGATAGTGTAGAGCGCTGTGTCGATAAAATTATTGAAGCAGTTGGTAATAATATTGTGCTTGGCTTGCCATTAGGTCTGGGTAAACCAAACCGGTTAGTTAATGCAATATATGAGCGTGTAAAGAACAATTCAAATTTAAAATTAAGAATAATAACGGCGCTTTCTTTGGAAAAACCTAGACCAAAAGATGAATTAGAAGCCAAATTCTTAGTGCCATTTATTGAACGGCTATTTGGTGACTATGAAGAGCTGACCTACGCCAAAGCGGTACGTACAAATACCTTGCCCGAAAATGTTCAAGTGTCAGAGTTTTACTTTAAAGCTGGTGCAATGAAAAACTGTGCCAGCGCACAGCAGAATTACATCTCCAGTAACTACACTTTTGTGTCGCGTGATCTGCTATTAAATGATGTAAATGTGCTGGCTCAAATTGTTGCTGAGAAAGAGGTTGATGGTAAAAATTGCTTCAGTCTAAGTTGTAATACCGATGTTACATTAGATGCCTTGCCTTTAATTGAGGAGGCGCGAGCTAAAGGCAAAAAAATTATTACCATAGCTCAGGTTCATGATGACCTGCCATTTATGTATAACCGAGCCATTGTTGATCCTGAATATTACGATATGGCTATTCGCAGTCCTGAATGTCAAACGCGTTTATTCGCGCCACCAAATATGTCAGTACCAAACCCGGATTATATGGCTGGTTTGTATGCGAGCACCCTGATAAAAGACGGAGGGACCTTGCAGATAGGGATTGGTTCATTAGGGGATGCGATTGTATATGCTTGCCAGTTAAGGCATGAGCATAATGAAGATTATCAGGCGCTGATTAATGGAATTAATGCCGATAACGATATGATTGAACAGACGGGTGGAAAAGGCGTTTTTGAAAAAGGCTTGTATGGTTCAAGTGAAATGTTTGTAAACGGTTTTATGCACCTTATTAAAACCGGCATCGTAAAGCGAAGAGTATATGATGATTTGGATATACAGCGCTTATTGAATGAGGAAAAAATTACTGAGTCTGTCAATCCAAATTTGATTCAATGTTTGTTAGACGAGGCTGTAATTGGACATCTGCTTAGTCACTCTGATTTTATTTATCTACAGCGTTGGGGGATATTTAAAGAAGAAATATCCTGGTCTGATGACGGAATTTTAGTGGGCGAAAAATGCTTATCATTAGATCTGAATCATGCAAGTAATTTACAAGCTATATGTGATGACTGTTTGGGTGAAAACCTTAAAGGCGGTGTTCATATGCATGGCGGTTTTTATTTGGGGCCGCAAGATTTCTATCAATCACTAAGAGATTTATCTAGAGAGGAAAGTGAAAAGATCTGCATGTCGAGTGTTGGTCACATCAATCAATTGGATTATAACCAGCCTTTATTATCAGCCCAAAGAAAGCATGCTCGGTTTATTAATACCGGCATGATGGTGACCTTAAGTGGTGCTGTTGTTTCAGATGGTCTTGAAGATGGTACGGTTGTCAGTGGTGTTGGCGGGCAATATAATTTTGTTGCGATGGCTCACTCTTTACCGGATGCACGCTCAATTTTATGTGTTCGTAGTACACGTGGTAGCGGTAAGACATTGCAATCGAATATATTGCCGCATTATGGGCATATTACGATTCCTCGTCATCTAAGAGATGTGGTCGTGACAGAGTATGGTATCGCTGACTTATTAGGAAAAACAGACGAAGAGATTGCGATTGCGCTTATTCAAGTTGCTGATTCACGTTTTCAATCTGAGTTGCTGAATGAGGTGAAAAAAGCAGGAAAAGTAAGAGAAAGCTATGAGCTTCCTGAGCGTTATACTCATAATTTACCTGAGAATATAGCTAAATTTGTCGGTGAATGGCGTGGTAAAGGGTATTTTCCAGCCTTTCCTTTAGGCTCTGATTTTACTGATGAAGAGATTGCATTAGGGAAAAGCCTTAAAGATATAAAAGCCTTAATGAGTCGGCCGCGCGCCATGCTTAAGGCTGTGATTCGTTCCTATGCGCTTAAGGTTGATGAGGCTGAAGCTAAGCCATTCTTGGACAGGCTTAGTTTGTCTCACCCTGACTCAACCAAGGAAAAAATATTACAGCACTTACTGTTACTTGAATTAGAAGAGAATGGTTATTTGAAATCGATGTGATTTTAAATAGCAATCTAAAAGCGCGAGTTTAACTCGTGCTTTTTTTTGCCAAAATTTTGTCAATGACGTTGTGATTTGCTGTTTTTATGTAAATCTGAAATAGTGTTGCTCTATTTATCACCGTCTTTCATATCGTTATAAAAACAGGAAAAAATATGAGAAGTGTATTTTTGGTGGGTGCGTGTCTTTTGTTAGGTGCCAATTCTGTGATGGCTGATGACATCACGCTGG
>CAJWBJ010000013.1 GCA_913020495.1 uncultured Oleiphilus sp. | reverse complement strand
GCTGTTTTCAATGAGCCCAAATCACCCTTGAGTTCAACTTCGACCCGTTGGCTGATATCTCCTTTTGCCATCGCACTCATTACTTTATTGATTTCCTTAATCGCTGACTGTAACTGCAGTAAGAAACCATTGATAACTTTGCCTGTCACTGCGATTTCGTCTTTACCTTCTTCGTCTACTCTTTGTTTTAAATCACCAGCAGAAATCAAAGTCAGAGTTTTATTGAAGCTCAGTAACTTTTCACGAACAGTGCGCTTAAACACAAAACTTAATACCAAACCCAGAAAAATAAATGATGCCAACAGAGCAGCAATAATTTTGTAGCCCAATAATGCTCCTGCGGCTAATTGCGATTTTATGGGAACGACAACCTCCAACACGCCTCGCAGTTCCCCAATACGCCAATTATTCTTAGGCGTCTGGGGGTGAGAATTATGGCAACCAACACAGACTTGGGATGTCATGGTGTCCGGTACGGCAACCCGAACAACAGGCTGACCATTAAGCTCCGTACTGTCTGAGTAAAACGTACTCTCTTTGTTTGAAAGATTTGTCCAGGCTTGTTGTTGAAACTTATCTAGTTGTCTGTCACTACGATTAGGAAAAGGATAGGAGCTGTATAAGGAAAGACTGATATTATCCGTCCCCATCATGGCACTTAAGTCATGAATCATGGTTGCTGGCAAAGGGATTGCGTTTGGATTATCTTTATGTTCTATCGATGGCTTCAGCTGTGAACCCGCAATCACTTTTTTGACAACATTTTTAGTGTAGTAGCTACGCAATTGTTTATATTGCTGAACCGTACTTTGCGCCATGTGAATAGCATCCTGCTCGGCATTCACCTTAGTGCTTTCGGGTATATACCAAAAGAGCCCTAACATTACGATGGCTAATACCAATAACATTGGCGTAAACATTTTCCAAAACAAACTCAAATCCTTAAGTAACATAATGAACCTCATTCATAATTTAACTCTCATTCAAGCCTTAAATTACTACCCTTATAAAGCCATATTTAATTGAACAATTAGTGGCATCTATTTCTGTCACTAACCCATCTTAAAACCAGCTATTAACGATGGAAGCTCCGCTGCTTTCTCTTCCCAAAGACTCAGCTCCGCTTTAAGAATACCCATTTTCTTTGCCGCATCATCTACATGAACAGCAGTCTCTCCCGTAGCACTTGATACTCTATCCAGGTGATAAGCCGTTTTGTCGGTCGCAGTATTCATTGTTTCATCTCCAGCAGACGCGATTTCATGTATCATATCGAGCACTGATTGCGTATCCGTCACAATCGCTTCAAGAGCACTTCCTGCTTCATCAGCCAATGAGATTCCAGCAGCGACTTCAGCATGCGCCCGCTCCATCACAACAGCCGTATCAACAACACCGTTTTGTATCGTTGTCACAACGGCTTCAATTCGTCGAGTAGCTTCTGTTGTATTATTGGCAAGGCTTCTTACTTCATCTGCCACCACAGCAAACCCCCGGCCTTGCTCTCCGGCACGTGCGGCTTCAATAGCTGCATTCAAGGCCAATAAGTTCGTCTGGGATGCGATGGAACTGATCATAGAAACCATTTCACCTATGTCATCACATGATTTATTCAATTGTTCAATCATGGCCACAGACTGTTCAACCACATCTGATATATTTTGAATTTTCGCGATCGTTCGTAATACCACTTCACCACCATTTTTTGCCGCATCCCCACTCTGCTTTGAACACTGCGCAGCTTGTGCATTTATTGCGGCGTTACCCACGATGGTATAAACCATCTCTTCGATAGCATGAGTCACCTCTGAAGTATTCAAGGTCTGCTTATTAACAATAGAGTTAAGCTCTTCGCTGACGGTTTGCACCCCTTCAGAAGCAATCGAGGCGGTCTTAACATTTTCTATAATAAGTAGGACTTTATTACTAAGTTGCGCAACGGCTAACGTTAATTGGCGATAAACCGCCTTAGACTCATTCCTAGTATTTTCATCTAACGCTTCCTCGGTAAAATTAAAGTCACCATCCTCTAGTTTTTGTGACAACTCCGAGAAGCGCATCAATGCTTTTTTTTGCATATTGAGCATGTTGAAGCAGGTAAATGTAAGCAATAAAATAGCAACAACAGTAAGTATTGCCATACCCTCATCAAGAGTGACATTGTTCGCACGAGTAACTAGGCTCGCGATAATAAGCACGAGTATTTGCACCATCAGAATTAAACTTACTGTGGTTCTGGTTGATAATCTGGCAAATAATTTCAGCAATTTCATTGCAGGTACAACTCCTTTTAAATGCGACATCAAAGATGCTGCTGTGTTTCGCTTTCGCGACGTTTTGTCACAAAAATCATTTAGTACTTCTCACAAAAAAATATTCAATACTTCAGCTCACCACTCATGAAGCCCGTTATGTCGTCTTTATGGTGATATACCTCTTCGACTTCATCCCAACGCGAAAAAAAGGCATCGACACAACGAGGATCAAACGAGCTTCCAGAGTGTTCTTTTATGAAGGTTGTGGCGCTTTCGAGTGACCAGGCATCTTTATACGGCCGCTCGGAGGTTAATGCGTCGAACACATCTGCTATGGCGATAATCCGCCCTGACAAAGGGATAGCCTCACCAATTAAACCTTTTGGATACCCCGTACCGTCAAATTTCTCGTGATGAGTCAAGGCTATATCCCGCGCAACTTGGATTAAGGCTGAAGAGCTCTTACTAAGTATCTGCCCACCGATGGTGGTATGAGTCTGCATGACCCTAAATTCTTCAGGAGTGAGTTTGCCAGGCTTTAACAAAATCTTATCAGGAATCCCTAGCTTTCCCACATCATGCAAGGGGGCGGCCCTGAAGATCATTTGTTGTTGCAATTCAGGAAGTCCCAGGTTTCGGGCAATGATCAAAGAATAGTAGGCCATACGAATAATATGCATACCGGTTTCGTTATCACGTTGTTCAGCCGCCATCGCCAAGCGGTTAACAATTTCGGCTTCTCTCTCAGTCACCACCTTTTCTGTCGCATCAACCTCTTTATTTAGTCTTTGTATTGTACAACCAGAATTTTTCTGTTTTTTTCTCAAGGCCAGCATATTAGAGACTCTGGCAAGAAATTCAGATTTCCGTACGGGCTTACAGATAAAATCGTTAGCCCCACCTTTTAGCGCCTCGACACACACCGATTCAGTACTTGAAGAGGTAATCATCACCAAGGGTGTTTCCTCGCGGCCTGCGATCTCCCGAAATGCTTTAATAAAGTCCAGACCATTCAAACCTGGCATCTGATAATCTACGACAACAAGGTCGGGATCGTTTCCTTGACACCAGTCTAGAGCTTGAGCAGGACTTTCAATAAATGTCGGCTGACATGCATTCATTTCGGAAAGGTAGTGCTCCATTTTCATTAATTCAAAGCGGCTATCATCGATTATCAATATTTCAGCAAGATTCATCCTTTCCTCCTACGACCCTAACTTGTTGTCAATTTTTACTATCGAGGAAACTTCATTCAAAATTCCATCTGGCAGTGGGTTGCGAAAACAATAAGCCTGTCGTTGTAGATCTGTATCCACATATAGTTTGTCAAACAAAAACCGTAATTGTTCCGGTACATTGGGCAACGATACAAACGCACTTAAGCCCAATTTTAAAATTCTCACTACTTCATCAACCACTAAAAAGATAGGTGTTTGGTCTGGGTTAGTTTGGTAAACGATACCGGCTCTCTGCGTTGACTCGTTCGCTATAGGCAGCTCTAATAAGGCCCTTGCGTTAACGATCGGCAATAGCTGATTTCGCCAGTCAAAGTGACCTGAAGTAGATCCACTGTTCGTAGCTTGAGACAGCCCATTCTCCGTTAATGGCAGAATTTCGTGAATGGATTCACCGTCAATTAACAATGGTATTTTTTCGACCATGACGTAAAGAAAACTCTTCATGCGACCCGCCCTGTACCTGCAAGAAGCTCCGTTTCTATAGCTCCGTCAACAGGCTCAGACGCGCCACAATCAAACTCCTTATCAATATAACTACCTATATCCAATGTCAGCAACGCTGTCTTCCCATGTTTCGATGCGAGAATAAACAAGTCTTCAACATCAAGAATTAACACTACTTTGCCATTTCCCAATATGGCTGCCCCACTTACGCCCGGTAGCGCTGTAAGTTGATCATGAATATCTTTGATGAATAATTCCTGCCGCTGGTAGGAACGATCGATCACCACGCCGATGCGCTGTTTACCATCCGATATCACAGCAACCACCATCAACTCCTCGTCTTCACCCAATACAGATTGATACCCTAATAGTGGCCCAAGCCTATAGACCGGTAAAAAACTATCTCGCAATACAACCGCCTGACAACCATTCACTGACTGCACATCACTTCGTCTTATTTCGATCATTTCTGATACATAACGCTCGGGGATGGCCATCATATGACCGGATGCTTTCACTAGGACGGTATCTTGAATCGCGACTGAAAGCGGTAATTCCAAAGTAAACCTAGAGCCTTTACCAGCTTCCGAAGAAACAGCGACACTTCCTCCCAGTTTCATGACATTGGTTCGAACAACATCCATACCAACCCCTCTTCCAGAGGTCTCGCTGATGAGTTCAGCTGTCGAGAACCCAGGTGAAAAAATAAACTGCATGATGTCTTCATCACTCATCCTGCTTAAGTCTTTTTCACTGGCTAATCCTTTAGAAAGTGCCTTCTTTTTTACTGCCTCAACACCGATGCCACGGCCATCGTCAGTGATAGTCACCTGCACCGTATTGCCCTGCTGTCGAGCTTCAAGTCCCACCACTGCACGCTCTGGTTTCCCTACCGCTAAGCGCTCTTCAGGTAATTCTATTCCATGATCTACACTGTTTCGCACCATATGCATTAGGGGGTCACTTAGTGATTCAACCATCGCTTTGTCTATCCGGACCTCTTGTCCGATCATTTCAAGCTTTACCTTTTTCCCTTGAGATTGTGCGAGATCCCTTACGGGTCGGGGGAGACGTTTAAACACGGTTTCCATTGGCACAACTCGAAGTGCCAGTGCACTATCTTGAAGTAGACTCAAGACTGTATTCATTTTTTGATCAATCTGGTCAAAACTCAGGAGCTGCTGCTCTAACACCTCTAGCTGTTCAAAATAATATTCATTGTTAAAATCATCTCGACCCTGCCCACTACACAATTGTTTTAAAGCATTGATGGCAAGGCCGGGTTTTTCCGTATGTACTGTATGATGTAAGGTGCCACGAAGAGACACCAACTCACCAATCTGGCTCATAAATTGATCCAAAGTTGTACCATTAACTCTTAATACGCTTGTTTCTTTACTGCCAGTTGAGGTCTCTTTATTTCTAGTTGCGGGTTCATTGACAGGTGAATTGGCAGTATCAGTCGTGTCAACAGGCGATTTATCAGCAACAAGAGGGCAAACCTCCAACGTTAAAAACTGCCGCTCTGGGTCTAGCACATTCACTGACGCTCTCAGAACATTGTCAGGTTTCTGTGTTAGTAATAAACAATTACTCCAGGGTTTATCATCAACAAAAATAGTACTATTAGTAATCAGTTGGGCGTGCTCTTCTACCCAGAGTAAAAAACTCGCAGTAAACGTTTCTGACTCCTCTAAATTGACCAAGGCTTCATATACAGCGTAACCTTCATTAATCCCATCTTTTAGTAAACGAATGCTTTCTGCTGGCATACAATCCTCAAAAATGGGGTTGATCTTAATTTTCTCGGCCAGCTCCTTGAATGAATCAAGCGCTTCACTCGTGGTATCAGTACGTTGTAATTTGATGACCCCCCAAATTTTTTGATTCAGGGCGTTCCAGTCAACTAAATGATCTTGTGCCTCACCATCAACTTTGTCTAAACGGTATTCACTTTCAGCTCCTCCGACCGCATTAATCAGTAATTTAATTAAATCCGACTCCAGAACTGCATGCCCTTGATTAATATAATTACAAACTTCAGATACAGTCATCAGCAATTGTTTACTGGTGTCATTACCATCTAACACAGACAAACGATTATTCAACACACACGCTTTTTCAGCGGTTTGTATCACTAGGTCAATCACTTCAGGGTTTTCGTTCAGGGATTTGCCATCTGAACTAACACCAATTGTTTGCAGCTGCGCAGTTAACTCCTGAAAAAGACCATCAATCATTTCTGCTGCGCAGATCCGTAATTGTCTAACCAAGTTTTCAAGCCCACAATCCTGTTGCACTTGACTCTCAATCAAACGAGTTAAATCAACAACGATCATCATGGCCTCAATCATTGATTCCTGCCGCAGAGCGTTGTCTCCCTCCGGCTCTGAAAGCACGGTTAGTATCGAGGAAAAAGCATCGGATAAAGGTAAGAATTCCATTGTGGTTGATGCATGAATCAGAGTTTCCAGGTCACCTTCCAGTTCTTGGGACGCAAGCAATTCTTCCGACGATTCAGGCGCAATAATTTCTGCTATTTTGGGTAAATTTGATTGCAATAATTCTGCAAAAAATATCACCATATCAGGGTCATGATGAAGACTTGAAGTGCTACTCTCTGACGAAGACTCTGGTGTATTATCTATTTCTGTTGAGTGGTCAAGATCTGCCGTTTCACTACTGGGTTTGACCACCCCATCCTTGCCATGATTGAAGATTGTCTCAAGCTGACTAATTAACTCCTCGTCTGGCGCTTGATCCTGCCGTTGACTCTCAGCAAATTGTAAATGCTGTTTTAGTGCATCAATGGAGGATAACAAGGCATCGGCTAATTCAGCTCCAACCACGATAATCTCATCTCTTACCAACCCTAAGATATCTTCTGCACGATGAGCAATGGCTTCCATCCCGACTAAATCCATTGCTTTTGACAAGCCTTTAATCGAGTGAAAAGAGCGGAATAACTGATCAACATCTTCCTTATTTGGTGTATCAAACTCTGCTTCAACAAGGATAGGTTCAATCAGTTCAAGGTGTTCCTGGGACTCAATAACAAATTGAGCCCAAAGTGTTTCTATATAGTCAGACATAATCCTTTACCTAGCATTTCCTGCTCAGTGCCGATTCACTACTACTATTAACAAACCAGCTTTTAAAAAATGGTTTATTTAAAAACTTTAACCTAGCTCGCAAGACCAAGTACTTTGCGTACTGTTTTGGTGATTTCATGCCCTTTCTTGGCTTTAATATCAAGACTAGTGGCTCCAGATGGTTTCGGAATGACATCCGCCGCCCCCAAACTACGTACATCTGATGCCATTTTGGAGCCCGCCTGAGCGACCGATGAAATGATAATCACCTTGGCAGGGCTCATTAATTTCAGCCGTTTGAGACACTCCACGCCGTTCATCTTAGGCATCTCTATATCCAAGAGAATAAGATCCGGTTTTAATTCCTTCACCTTTTTCAATGCCATCTCTCCATCGCTGGCATCGCCGACTATATTCAGGTCCGTATCAGCAGATACGATGTCTTTCAACAGTGTCCGCATAATCATCGAATCATCTACTACCATCACACGTTTTGTCATAACTCTTCCTCTGTGTTGCTTATTATTTAATTAGCTTTAATTGATTGTGTTTGAGCCATTTGGTGCTCACCACACCAGCGTTTAAGTTGTAGGGCAATTTGAGACACTTCAAGTACCTCTGAGACCACACCAGCAGTGATAGCCGAGCCAGGCATGCCATCAACGACACAAGTTTCGGGTTCTTGTACCAGCACAGGGTAATTTCGTTGGGCAAAGTCAACAGCCCCTTTTGAGCCGTCATCCCCCATACCTGTTAGGACAACAGCTACAGGACTTTCACAGATTCTTGCACTGGACTGAAAAAGTAGATCAGCAGAAGGGTGTATTGGGCTTTGATCATGTTTTCTTACATCTAACGCAAAATGATTCTCAAAAGGTCGTCGGACCTGACTGTCTACCCCTCCCGGAGCAATGACAACCTGGCCTGGAGACAAAGCCATGCCATGATAGCCTTCCACCACATCTAATCCGGTGGCACTGGCAAGATGTTCTGCAAACCCCGGTGTAAATTCCTTAGGCATATGCTGGGCAATCACGACAGGACAACTTAACTGGCCCATGCACTGCAATAATTCCAAAATAGTTCTCGGCCCCCCGGTTGAGACACCTATAACGACGAAATCCACAGCCATCGCTGGCTTTCTTTTATTCTGGATTGATACCGGCTGTATACTCCTGAGCGGAGGTCTGCGCTTCGTCCTTGCCAAGTGTTGATGCAAGGGATGTTTGGCCCAGTAGTAAATTTTCTCTTGTAGTTCCTTCTCAATTTTGACGATATCCAGTTGTACAAAGGAGGAGCTTTTAGCAATAAAATCAACAGCCCCCATTTCCAAAGCTTTGATGGTCACTTCTGCACTTTTAGTGGTCAGACTGCTCACCATGATAATAGGACAAGGAACACTCTTCATTATTCGCTGTACAGCTTGAAGTCCATTTACCACGGGCATTTCGACATCCATGGTAATCACATTCGGCCTCAAACGTTCTGCCATTTGTACAGCAACTTCTCCGTTATTTGCCTCTCCAACGACTTCAATTTGAGGGTCGTTTTGAAGCATTTTTGCGATGGCCATCCTCATAAATGCGGAATCATCAACAACTAAAAGTTTAATCATCAGGCACACTCTGCTGAGTTTTTAATATTAGGATCAATACCACTTAAAGACATTGTTAAGGACTTCAGGCTCATCACACTTATCAAAGCATTATCAATTCGACCGATCGACTCCACATGTTGATTTTCCTGAGAGTTGGCGAACTCAAAATCTGTTTCAGGGAGCTCTACAACTCGATTCACCTGATCGACTACTAGCGCCCAACGATTGTCTTTCTCTCCAGCAACGACATATGCTGTGAGTGGCGTTCTCTGAGGGTCAACTCCCATCTGAACTCGAAGATCTAGCACTGGCAATATATCGCCATGGACTTGGACGGCACCATGAAGATGTGCTCCCCCCCCTTCTGGTAAGGGCTCTACAAGCTGGTATTCAACCACCCGATCAACGATCGCAAGTGGTAAGGCACAACGCTCCTGACCAATATTGAAGGTCAGGAGCGTACGAGTAGGAATTCGCTCTTTTTTCACAATATGTCGATGATCATCAACAAGATAACGTCTCAGTAATTCAAGCCGTGAAGAAGAGAACAGTGCATCGAAATTTAATACACCTGTTAGGTGTTCATCATCACCCAAAAGGTACCCTGACAATGTCCCATCTTTGGCTAATACCTCATGATTGTCCCTACTTTCTAATCCTTGAATGCCATAGATATGATCGACCTGCAGAGCACAACGAAAGTCCTGATACTGAACAATAACCAGCTTTCTACCTGTGCTTTTACTTTGTCCCATCAGCTGCCCAAGCCCCAGAACTAACAATGGCATGTCATGGGTATAAGTCATGCCAAGCACTTCATCTGATACTTGCGGCAGCGGCGTTACTTCTTCCAAATCTTCCACGAAACATACGCAAGACATCAGCAAAGCATATCGCTCGTCGTTAGCACCTACCACCAAGAAGTTTTCCAGCTTTCCTGCTTCTGTTTTGGCATCTACGTCACTTTCGGTTTCTATTGAACCAACTAGCCCTTCGACCCCTTCTTCTATCAATGGCTGCTCGATGCTTTGCAATCCAAGTTGATCTACGACTAGAATAGATACCGATTTCTCTTGCCACTGAAATACGCCAGCCACCAAATTAGGATCCACACCCGTCTGCATGTCATCTACTTGTACTGTATGTATATCTTTGTCAGCAATGCTAACCATCATTAAAGCTTGATCTGCATGCAAAGCAATGTGCTCACTTCCACTGTCAATCACGATGAGCTGACCGCTCTTAGCTGGTAGTGCTACTTCATTTTCCAGTTGTATCGACAGGTCCACCTGTACAATGACCCTTCCGCCTATATTGATCAGTCCATCTACATATTCAGGTGAGAATGGCAAAGGTGTAATAGGAACAGGGTCAAGAACCTCACGTACAGCTGTCGTGGGAAGGCCATAAAAATTTCCATTTATTGAGATAAGATTGATGTCCATAGCAATATCCCTGCTTTTTAGTTTTGATTCAGGCTGTTTTTGTTGTTACACCGCTTAGGTTTGATCGGTTTTGTGAGTAATACGCAACGCCACGGCTTCGGTATCGCTCGCAACGATCCGGGCACAATAAAGGATCTGTCGCACCTAATAGCACAATGCCACTGGCATTCAATACATCGAATAAATGATTCTGGGCAATACGCTTGTTTTTATCATTAAAATAAATCATGGTGTTACGACAAAGAACTAGGTCGAACAAACCAAATCGAATGCCGGTTTGTAATAAGTTATGTTGTTCAAAACGCGTAATTCTTCGAATAAAATCTTTAGGGCGACGGTAAATCTGCGAAGACTCATTTGACGTGGAATCAATGTCATCAAACCAACGCTGCCATTGTAAAGACATGTTCCTGAATGACCCGAGTCCTTCTTTGGTATAGCATGCATTTCTTGCAAGCTGTAATGCGTCAGCCGACACATCGACACCTAGAATTTCCAATTGCCAACCGGGCATTAAACTTACCCCTGAAAGCTCGTTTCCATATGCATATCCGGCTTCCAGCATGGCATCCAATACCAACATAGCAATACTGTAGACTTCTTCACCAGACGAACAACCTGCTGACAAAATACGAAGGTGGGGAGATGCTTTGCCTGCCGCTTGATCAATTAATGTTGGCAACAGATTGTCCCGTAACATTCCTAACTGAGGTTCATCACGAAAGAAATAAGTTTCATGTACGGTGAGCTTGGCAACCAGCTCAAGCCAGCTCGGATGATTAGTAGATAAAGAGGTCAGTTCAATAACACGACGGTGTATTTCTACCAGCTCCATATCGATGAAGATACGATTCAATTTCGAGGCCATTTGCTGATTAGGACTTATTCCAAAACGGCTGTTAAGGTGGTCACATAATTGATTGATCAAACCTTCTCGGCCTGAAGAAGAATATTCTGAAGAGGAGGATGTTGTTTCCTGAATGGGGGACGTTATATGGAAATTTTTCATAACGTATACTTTGAAAGACTGCAGAAGTCTATCAATCCAATAACGCCTATTTTGAGCGCTATTTTTCTATTTAGTGCAACACACATCCTTTGTTCTCCATTGCATTTTGCAACCCTAGCCCCCCACTACAATTCAAAAGATGAAAAGAGGGGTAACCTAGCCATAAGCTCATCAAAAACTTACCAAAACGATGAATTAATATAGCCTGCAATCTGAAGTCTAGTTGACAACAAAGAATGGTCAATAACTGTTTTTATATCAAATTTTTATAAGCCAACACTTAATAATCATAAAAAGCACTATAAGGGTGCGTAATATTTAACCAAAACCACACAAGGCACCCAATTAGGGCAGCATCTAAAAAAAGGGGGGGATAGAATGAATTCAAACGCTTTAGAGGGCTACAGCCAGCCAAAAAATGCTAATCACTCAAAATTTTATATAAAGTAGATTTTTCAACAACCAATAGGGCCATTTACACATTTAAAAAATATGATTAATAGCCATAATTCACCTACCAACCTACACCCTGCTTAGCGTATTTTCATCGGTATGTTCAAATTGATTTTTGCCATAGATATCAATCAACATGGTTTGTTGGTAGCTGAGTATATTGCCTTGCACTTTTAATGTTTGATTAAACGTTTTAGTGCTGGCTTTTTTACGCATGAATTCTGCTTCTATAATGCCCCAGTTTTGATTGCCATTTTCGGCAGCGACTGAAAAAGAGGTGTCGACACTTGTTTGCTCCACGGTTCCTCCAGCAATAACGGCGACACGTCGGGGAATAGTAAAGCTGTTACTCACGACTTGGGTTTCAGCATCCCACGTCCAGTAACCTAGTTGGTGGTGCAGGACTTCATCGTTAGTCACTCGGCGAATGTATTGCTCATATTGAACAATAGCGAGCGTTTGCTCTTCAGCATTATCAACATCGCCGACAACTTTGAATTCAAGCGTTTCGTAATAGGCATTTTCTTCAATACCGTCGGGGTCTGGTGCGATATCTTTGCCCCCCTTTCCTTTCCAGATACCTAAAAGCTGGTTTAATGGGCCTAATTCGACTTTTGATGACATTGGCACTCCTTATATATTGCCGACTAAATTGACCACGTCACACTAACGCGGTCAATCTTGTAAGGTTACAAGTAAGCCATCATGGTATCAATATCGCTAACCGAAAAAGGGTCTTCTGGGCAGTTATCCATTTTTCCAGGCTCAATAAACTGCGCTTTGATTTCACCGTCAACCACATGCATGGAATACCTCCATGAGCGCTCACCAAAACCCAGGTTTTCTTTTTTCACTAACATGCCCATTAAACGAGTGAAGTCGCCATTTCCATCAGGCAACATTTTTACATTTTGAATATCTAGGTTTTTAGCCCACTGAAACATGGTAAAAGCATCATTAACACTGAGGCAATATACTTCATCAATGCCTTTTGATTTTAATTCTTGGTATTGTTTTTCATAACCGGGTAAGTGCGTACTTGAACAGGTTGGCGTGAAAGCACCGGGAAGCGCTACGATGACAATGCTTTTGCCAGAAAAGATGTCTGCAGTGGTTTTATCCTCCCATCGAAAAGGGTTTTCACCTTCAACAGATTCATCTCTGACACGGGTTTTAAACGTTACATTTGGAACGATTTGGTTTTCCATTTTAGCCTCACTTATTGCCTGCTTACCTTTCAGTAATTAGGACGTTTATTTAAAGTAAGACTAGTTTAACCAAAACCTAGAAATAGCGTAATTCAATTATACCAATAACAATAATAGCTTTTAGCTATAATTGTTAATTCCGCCCATAAATGCGAGGCCTAGTATATCGGAAGAATTCATCCCTCTCTTCACGAGCAATTGTAGGCGCCTCGTGCTTAAAATGTTTTTCTCTCAACTCTGTCAGCGCGGTATCTAACTCTTCGCCTGAAAGCCCCTCAAGTAACACTTCTCGCGCCTCCATATAACTAAAACCATTCAGCCAACGCTTATCTTTTACTTGGTCTTGCTCAGCTAAATATTCAATTTGAGCTTCATCAAATCCTATCGTACGTCTAATCGTATCAATCTCTGTTTGCCTTTGCTCATTACTCATCGCAGAGAGCTCATTTTGAACGGCATCAAAACCAAAAAGAGTTTGAGCTAAAACGCCCTTGCTATCAAATACAACATTTTCTATTGTTTCAGAGTATTGCTCTTCATAAGATGTTTGCAATATATAAATACGCTCATACATCGTTGTATCATGTGATTGGTCTAACATAGCAACCGTTTTTTGAAGCACTTCCCTTCTTTCTTCTTGTGCGGTAATTTCTGATGACCAGATTTTATTTGCATCTTCACCGAATAATTCTCGACGCTTTTTCCATAGCTCACCATTATACTCTAGCGGCGGCATATCATTTAAGGTCAATACATTTTCCAACAACCAATCTTCATAGAGGACCATCGTATCCACTGCTCGAAGTATATTTTCAGCAATCTCGGGAAAAGCCCCTCTGATAATGGCTTCGAATAACTCCTTCCCTTTAACAGGGTAAGTTTTCATCAAATCATCTAAAAACTCTTTAAGTGATACTTGAACCGCAATATTTTCAATCATACCTCTATATTGTTGACGCATTTTTTCAATGAGATCTAGTTTAAGCGCTTCAAATTCTTCATCAGCCCGAGCTATTGGTTCTGGTTTAGGCAAAGAAACATGGGATAACTTTGGTATAATCACCTTACTAACCGCACTCGTTTTTGCTGCTATCATAGGAATAGAGGTGCCTGTTGTTCCTGAGTTTGTCGTATTGAAGTTGTAAAAATATAGGGCAAGAGCTCCCAGCACAATTCCTGAACTCGCTACTACAAAACTACTCTTAAATGATTTCACCATTTTCTTTACCACTTGTTTTTTATTTTCGACAATCACACAGTTACTTCAGTTGAATAACCAATACTCCATCCTGAGCTTTTAAAAAGTAGACATCCTTGTCTACCAGTCTTTTAACTTTATAAACCTACACGATTATAGTAAAGGCTCTAGTACAGGCCAGATTAAATTAGCCAACGTTAATGAACCATTTGGTGTTGGGTGAATATCATCACTTTCAACATCCGCTGCAGGCACATGACCACGAGGATCGACAAAAGTACAGCTTGCAGTCGTTGCAGTATCACATGCATAACTTAAATAAGCATCGCCGTAGTTAACCGCCTGATTTAAATTAGTGTTTCCACGAGGCAACTCGTAATAACCCAAATAAACGATATTCTCCACACCATCCGCGTCCATTTGATTCATCAAGTTAACGCCAGTCACATAGATATCTTCAATTAAGTTCACGCAGCGTGAGCTGATATTCCAACGCCACCAATGTGTTTTACATCCATTTGGATCGAATAACATGGCTGGGATGAGTATATCGTTACCGCCACCATCCATCACGATAGTGTTAATGTTCGCATCAGTCGCTTTAGCGGATGCATACTGTGAATCTACAGCTGGGGCTAAAATACCGCCCGATAGCTCTGCACCACTTTGCGTATAGTTACGGAAGGTTTCACCGGCCCAAGACTCAAGGTTAGCTTGAATTTGGCCGTTTAAATCGAAGATAGAGTCACCTAAAGTGATGACATCATTTCGATCAGCATTCTCAACATATGCATTACCTGTACAACCTACAACACTAGCGGCGACTACTAACGCGCTAGTTAATTTAGCTACATTCGATATTATTGTTTTCATTTTTTTCTCCAGTATCTTAATTTTATTGTTTGGAGATATTAGCTTAACTTAGTTAAATATAATTTAGGGAGGCGAAATACGCACCATCCCACTGATAGGTACGCTTCTGAACATCACATTTTAAATTTCATTCAAATAAGTACAAGGCAGATATGAAAAAGGAGGACAAACGTCCTCCTTTCAATGAATACTAAACGCTATAATAGAGGCTCAAGTACTGGCCAGATCAAGTTCGCTAGTGTAACAGAGCCAGCTGGTGTTGGGTGAATGTCATCACTCTCAACATCTGCTGCTGGAACGTGTCCGCGAGGGTCGACAAACGCACAGTTTACGGTTGTTACGTCACATGCATAACCTAACCATGTATCTCCATAATTCACGGCTTGATTTAGATTTGTTTTACCGCGAGGTAACTCGTAATACCCTAAATAAACAACATTTTCGACGCCGTCAGCATCCATTTGATTCAATAGATTCACACCCGTCACATAAATGTCTTCAATCAACGCTTTACACTTTGAAGTCAGGTTTGGACGCCACCACTTGGTTTTACATTTGTTTGGATCAAACAACATGGCCGGAATAAGTATGTCATTCCCGCCACCGTCCATCACGACAGTCGTGATATCCGGGTTAGCCGCATTCGCCGATGCAATTTGTTCCTCAACCGATGGCGCCAAAGAACCACCTGAAAGCATTGCACCACTTGTGGTGTAGTCACGGAAAGTCGTACCCGCTTTTGCTTCTAGTTCCGTTTGAATTACACCATTAAGGTCGAAGATTGAATCTCCAAATGTCGCCACGTCATTTCGTTCAGCAACATCGGTATAATCGGCTTCAATTGAACAACCAACCACACTCATTGCCAGTGCTGCAGCTGTAACTAGCTTAACTAGAGAAACTCCCTTTTCACTAATTGTTTTTATATTAATAATATTCATGTGTTCTCCGGTAATTATATTTATTTATTTGGAGATCAAACCATATCCTGATTAACTTTTTTTCAGGTAGGCGAAAGGTGTACAGCTTGGATGAATTGTTCGCTTTTAAACAGACTGGAGCTGAACAACGTTCAAGTAATCAAGAGAGTGAGAGGTCGGTCACACTTTTCTTTAATGGCAAAAGCGGAATAACTTATTAAATTTTGCATCGGTATGCGTATATAGAATAGAAATAAAGAAAACTAATAATGACCACGATAGACTGCAGCTAGATCTGCTTCATATCTGGTTGATAAAGACACCAGCTATTTTTGCCATCCTGTTTGGCTTTGTACATCGCTCTATCCGCATTGGCGATCACATCATCTATGTTTTTATCACCTTCTTGCATCGTAGCAACACCAATACTTGCGGTACATCTAATGTCATGTTTATCCTCTTTGAGTTTAATTTCAGTTAAAGCATGACTATGGCGACCTACAATGGTGCTTAATTCACCCTCTTTAAAACTTCTCAGGATCACGCCAAACTCGTCGCCACCAAGACGTGCCACAACATCGGTTGCTCTTGCATTCTCTTCAAGTGAGCGAGAAACAGCTTTGATCAGCTCATCACCAATGTAATGGCCATAGTTATCATTTATCAATTTGAAATCATCCAAATCAATAAACATAACGGCAAAGTTACGGTTAAATCTAGCAGACTCTGCAAGACAGTTGTGCAACTCTTCTTCAAACCGTCTACGATTTAACAGGCCAGATAGCGTGTCATGGTTCGCTAACCAAGCCAATTCTTGCTCTGCTTTAACTCTTGCTGAAATATCAACCGCTACGGAAAGCACTTGCCGAGTCTCATCATCATGATTATAAAGTACGGCATGACGCCACGCTAAATGTAATTTTTCATCATCTCTGGTTTTTAGCACCGCCTCATGCTGGTATTCGCTTAACTCTCCGTCAATAACATCAAAAATTCTTCGGGAGGTTCTATCGGCTTCTCCGCTATCATCCAGCAAGGAAATAAAGGTTTGCCCTTTCATTTCAATAGACGAGTAACCTGTTAATCGTACAGCAAATTTATTACAGAGTTGAACTTGTCCGTTTTCATCCTGAATAATGATAATTGCATGCACGGTATCGAGTAGTTGATTAACGAAATCTCTTTCTTTTTCAAGCTCTTCGCCTCTTAATGCCAATTGAGCTGCACGATTATCTAATTGCCCTTGTAAGTTCTCTAACTCGGTACTGAGCTTTAACCCCGTCACATTTAGAAGATCAGTTTCATCAGTGAAAATATTATGCTTACGGAGGTCTTTAAACGATTTTTTTGCATCGCCAAATCGATGCTCCGCTAACAGAGGCAATATACTTGCTGTTTTTCTGAGCCGGGTCATCGGTTTCCATAGCAGTATAAGCAACAATAATTCAGCGACCACCAACGAAATAATACTAATATGAACGCTTTGGTCTTGTGATTTTTCCATGCTCACAACGTCTTTCGACACATTAGAAATAACAACTACCTGATTATCTTTTAGTGGTAAGGCTCGCAATTCAAAGACCTCATTATTAACGTCAACCAAGTGTACCCCGTCAGTCAGTTCCTTCAACGAATATAATGCCGAGGCACTATTGATAACCGCTTTGCTGTTTTGAGGGTTGGTTAAGGCAATTAAATTTTTATCCCAAGACGGTATGAATTCATGGAACTCATTCGTGCTCTTTTGATTCGTTAATAGGCCAGTATCAATATTGGATATATGCTGAAAGCGCAGCATCACATTAGAAAGCGGCTCGGATAGCAACAAAGCACCAACCACTCGCCCCTCAGAAATAACGGGCGTTCCGCCCTGCACATAACATTTAGAGTCACAAATCACACTCCACTGAGGGCTTTCAGATGAAAGTATCATATCAAGCAGTGTACGTTCACCCTGATTGCCTACTAAAGCCATCAAACCGCCATTCGCACTAAAAACAGATACGCTTTCAACACCCGCGTCAACTTGTAAGGTCCAGCTTAATTCATCAATTTTGTCTTGAAGTAATAGCTGATCATTATCAATTAGTCCTTTTACCAAGTAGTCATTCGTTGTGGCAGTATTCGCAAACTGGATTATTTTCTCAGCGGCTACTTCGATTAAACTATCTAGTTGTTGTTTATTTTGGCTATAAATATGGCTTCGGCCAATCTCAAACTGGCGCAATGTAGACTCAGAGATAAAAATAAGAAAAGCACCAAAGATAGCTGCCAAGACTAAGCTCGTCAGACTAAATGCCTGCCACTTAATGCTGAAGTATCTTTTCTTTAGTACTTGTTCGCTCATCGATTAATTACCATTTATAAGCTACTTGGAACATGGCCGTTGTCCAGTAAGGGTCTTGAGCGGAAGAAAAAACATTATCTCTGCTTAACAACCGAGACAAGCCTTCTATATAATGAATTTCTGTACGCAAAAGCCAATTTTCATTGGGTCTAAATGAGGCGCCAATATTTATATCGTGCCATTTTTCATTATCCTGTAATGACCTATCTATATGACGTTCAGTCGAGTCATAACGTAAATAGGTCTCCCATTGCTCACTGAATCTGTATAAACCTTGAACATAGAAAGCTTCTTCATAACCTTTGTTTTTTATCTGACTGCCAGGAATCCCTCCTAAGACGGGGATCTTAGTGGCAAATTTGTGTCTTAAATATTCAGCAGTCACCGACCAATCAAACTGATTATACTCAAGGGATGTAATCATACTCTCTGAATAAAATGAGGCATCTTTATCCTCTAACGTCATTGCACCAACGGGGAAAGAGACATCCACTTTATATTCAGGCCGGTAATAGGTAAAAGATGTACGTATACCGTCATATTCAGAGCCATAACTAATTTTTGCAAGCAAGCTTTTGTCACCCTCCAAATTTGTAGGATTTAAAGATTCAACTTCACCAGTCTCATCTTCATCAGCAACAGGCTTACTAAAAAAAATTTGGGCTGATAGTCGCTGATCGTCAAAGTCTCGATAACCAAATAATTCAATACCATCTGCAGAATAAAATGTGTTTCGTGTCATATCGAAGTAAATAGATTGAGGCATCGCGATACCAGTACGGGTATGTGGTATATCTCTTGTTTCATTATATAAACCGTAGGATGAGCGTATTCGGCCTAATCTAAGCCCAAATGTTTCATTCATGGATTGATAGAAAGGGTAACTAAAAAAAGCATAATCAATGCGCAAGTCATTACCACTTGAGTCACTCACCTTACGCCCTAATAGTTGCGCCGAAAATGTTAGCTTGTCTTTTACCGCTGTTGAAACTAGTAAACCCGCCTCCCATAAATCAAGTGAGAGTTTATCGTCAGACTGGCTCAAGAAGTTATAGTCACTGCTATAAATAGCTGTCTGGCTGATAAATGCATTCCAGTTATTTCGCTGAAACCACTCACTCTTATCTGCTAACAGGAAATCTGAGTACAGCAGGAATAAAATACTACTTAATAGAAATAACTTTTGTTTCTTCATGCATGGTCTCTGAACGAATGTATCCAATTGCGCCGGGAGTTTTTGCGACGAGCTCAATCATCTCTTCTTCACTATTCACGCTCACGGGCTTCTCTCCTGTTCCGGAGTATACTAACCGATACCAAACAGACTCTAGCTGCCTTGGAAAAACTTTGAGCAGCTTCCGGCAAAATTCCTTATGTGTTGCGTTGTCAGCGGATAAAACAAATACTGCGATCCGATCCCCATTAGACCACAAACTTTTTTTCATGGTGTAAATAGATCTCAAGTCTTTCAGCTTTAGATGACTTTCTTCTACTGAAGCATTTGCTATTACATTAAGGGTTGCAGCAAGTGACGTCATACTAAGCAGTGAGCTTAGTACCAAGACAGTAATGAGAAAGGTACGCTTTAATTTTGTCATTAAATCAACTTGTAATATTTATTTACGCCATATCATGTTTAGTATTCAACCAAAAAACAGCATTAAAGTACATTTCAATGAGTTACTCCTTATTTTTGATCAGGAATAGCTTTGAAAACTGACATTTTCTTGTCAACAGGTTCGTTTTGTTATCGAAACATATTTAGAATAAAAGATAGCACGATTAAAATACGACATAACAACCAAATGCGCCCATTTACCCTTAAAGTGTTCGCTTTTATCATCCCTGCATTCAAATCAGCGTAGTTGTTAGGTAGTATCAGGTGATAATGGACAGTATATAGCAATAATAAACACTATGGAGCTCATCATTAATAGGTTAAATAGCTCCAACTTGTCTTTAAGTTTTTAGCCAAACAAATACAACGATAAAAATAATATTTTTTGGTATTAATATGAATGCTAGATTAAAACTCGCATGTGCGTTTTATAAAAATAACACTCCTAACTTATTATGCGTGTACTACACTTTTTTAGTCTCATTAAAGATTAGCCAATGAATAAATCTGACTGAAACATAAGATTGTGTGGCCATTTTATGCTCGATGATATTTACCCGAGATTACTTCTTGAAATAATACCTGAAGAACTCAAGCTCAGCAGCTTGGGTATTCAGCGCTTGATTTCAGAGCATAATGACAGCCATGATTCAAACGCTGTTTATGGGAAACTGATCAAATCAATTTACGAAGCCGAGCCCAACTCAGATATTGGCATCAAGTATGGTCGATGCCTCTCTCCATCAAATCTATGTGACTTTTCTAGAATTCTAGTGACAGCTCAAAATTTAAGATCTGCATTTGATGTGGTTGAAAAAACGTATTTTGCCCATGGCGCCAGTTATTACCCTTTTATTTCTCACAGAAAAGGGGTGACATCAGTATCAATTACTTTCCCTTTTAAAGCCCAAGTACACCCTTGTCAGAGACGGTTTTGTGCAGAAGCGACATTCTCTTATCTCATTAATGCGATTAAAGAATCTGTCGACCCAAACTTTAAACCCTTAAAAGTATGTCTGGATTATGAAGAACCATGTTACGCGAATGAATACCGAAAAGTATTTGGAGAGAATATTGGTTTCAACTCCCCTTTATGCTTATTAGAGTTTGATGAAAAATACTTGTACCCCAGTCTATCCAGTTACAACCCAGCACTTCATAAAATGTATCTAAATAAATGCTTGGATAAGCTGCGGCAAACTGACAGATTACAGAATTTTGAATATAAAGCGACATGCTTTCTTTTACAGCATCACCCAGAGTCTTTTAATAGCCAGAAACTAGCCACAAAGCTAAACATTTCAGTCAGGGGCTTACAGAAAAAGCTCAATAAACAAGAACTTTCTTTCTCACATATCGCTAACCTTGCAAGGCGTGAGCTAGCCAAGATATACCTTATTCAGAAACAACAGAGTATTGATTACACAGCTGAACAATTAGGTTTTCAAACAAGTTCGGGGTTTCGCCGTTTTTTTAAAACTGAATTTGAGATGAATCCCGCTGAATATTTAAAATTAGCCGGCATTGTTAATCACGGCTTATAGAAGGTCGTTGACCGACAAAAATGTCAAAAACAAAAACGCATGCCTTCAATAATTCGCATTTCCCTCTATATATTCACATTCACATACTAGTAAAGATCGACTTTTTCCCACTTTATCTCCCATTAAAGCCCTTTTTCACTATTATTTACTAAACAATTCCATAATTTTTAATAATTTGCATTCCATATTGCGTGTAATTTATTAGAATGAAAGATCGACTCTGTATTATTTTAGATTTTATTAGGTAGCTTGCGTCATGAAAAGAATTATGAAGTCCTCAAAACTCGATAATGTATGTTATGACATTCGAGGTGAAGTCGCACGCGAGGCCAAACGTCTTGAAGAGGAAGGCCACCGAATTTTAAAGCTTAACATCGGTAATCCTGCGCCGTTTGAATTCGATGTGCCCGAAGAAATTCAAACTGATGTAATTCGTAATTTGCCGAATGCACAGGGTTATTGTGACTCAAAAGGTTTGTACTCTGCTCGAAAAGCCGTTATGCAACATTACCAATCCCAGGAAATTTTAGATGTTGATATTGAAGATATTTATCTGGGAAATGGTGCCAGCGAACTTATAGTCATGTCTATGCAGGCCTTATTGAATAACGGTGATGAAGTACTCATTCCTGCTCCTGATTACCCATTATGGACTGCTGCTGTGACATTAAGCGGCGGGAAGGCTATTCACTATAAGTGTGATGAAGAACAAAACTGGCACCCTAATATTGAAGATATCAAGAGTAAAATTTCTGATAACACCAAAGCTCTGGTTATCATTAACCCAAATAACCCTACTGGCTCTGTCTATCCTGAAAGCTTACTCAAACAACTGGTTCAAGTTGCTCGTGAGCACCAGTTAATATTATTGGCCGATGAAATTTACGATAAAATATTATACGACAACGCAACACATACCCCGATGGCATCATTAGCTCATGATGTTTTCACACTTACGTATAATGGTTTATCCAAATCTCATCGTGCGGCAGGCTATCGGGCTGGCTGGATGTTAATTACCGGACCAAAGCACACTGCTGAGGATTTTATTAGCGGTATTGATATGCTCGCCTCCATGCGCCTATGCTCTAACGTACCCGCTCAATACGCAATTCAAACAGCGCTAGGCGGCTATCAAAGCATTAATGACTTAATCGTTCCCGGTGGACGGTTATGGGAACAACGTGAATTTGCCTGGACTAGATTAAATAAAATAAAAGGCGTGTCATGCGTTAAGCCAAATGGCGCTTTGTACATGTTTGTTAAATTAGATCCTGAAATTTATCCCATACATAACGATGAGAAAATGGTACTCGATTTACTCAAGCAGCAACGCATGCTGGTTGTGCATGGGACAGGCTTTAACTTAGGAGATACCCAACATTTTCGCTTTGTATTTTTACCTCGCGTAGATGTACTGGAAGATGCGATTAACCGCTTTGAAATATTTCTAGAAGGTTATGAGCAATTACCCCAAATAGAATCTACTGAGAACGATTAGTATGTTCGACATACATATTGAAGAGTTTTTTTTAGATTGTACTAAAATCCTTAAGCAGATTTACCAGGCATTCCCTAAAAACAGTAATGTCTATGTTGAAGACATTTCAGGACCTGACCAAGCGGATGAGTATGGCCTTCATAGTGACCGGTTCCAATGTTGCTTTGGCGCCATGCTTTGGCTTGAAAAGGAGGGCTTCATTAGTTTTGAAAGTACGATGAAACAAGAAGCTATTGATCAGGCAAATTTAAGTTCAAAAGGCTTAAAGCTAATGTCGAGTATTTGTTATGACGAATATATGAATAACATTACCGACACGATCCATCCCAAAAAAGAAGGGCTAAAAGGTCGACCAAACATCGACTCTTTAAAGCACATTATGAAGCATGGTACGTCAAGCCAGCTGGCGCTGGCGGTGCAGTATTTGATTCAAAAATATACTTAATTTTGACTTTAAGCATCTTGCTCCAAGCGTAAAAATTCTTGTCGAAGGTCGACCAAGGCTGTTACCTCGTCCATTTTTGGCAAAGCTTTTAAAGATTTGTCTGTATGAGTCAATAACTCCTCATTCTTATCTACCAGGATCGACAGCATTTCATGCTCCTGGCCTTTCATCATGCACATATTACGCATGGTATCGACATGAGTGCGAAAAGAATCAAGCACTTCTACCGATTCTCCAAATAGTTTGTTACTACTTAAAGCCCCCTCCAGACGAGATGCATTCTCAAGCAATATTTCTGAATGTGACAGGTTCTGTTTTAACTCTGCTCGTATTGCATTGAGTCGTTGCTGGTCTTGAGCGAGCTGATCTTGATTTTCATCCAGCAATAAACGATGAATAACAACAGTAATGCCATTTACAAACTGCTCAAGTATTTGTCCTTTAAAAGGCAAGCCTTCAACGATACTACTGCTACTACGGAGTAATTTAAAAATTTCACCTTCTAACATGCCTACCAAGCAGCCAATTTCATAAGCTTTTTTAGGCAAGTCATCTCTTTGAGCAATTGAAAGGTTATCTTTGGCTATGACTGTCATTAAATTTATAATGCACTTAGCCTGCATTGAGCGTGCTTCGATCAGATCCACAAGTACCTCGTTTTTCGTCTTTAGCCGTCAGTTGTCATGATATGAGTTTAGTTCATATCAATCTGTCAGATTAAAAAAATGAAGCGCTTTAATCTGGCAAGAGGAGGTAAAATATAAAGGATTCGTAGAAATATTCAAAGAGGATAGATCAAGTTTTTGTCTTTTATATAATTTATTTACACAAAGGTTGGCCTAGGATACTTTCCCAGCGGGGAGTAGATTCAGCCACGTAGCTTCCAGTCAGCTTATTTTTTAGACCTTCTTCAGAAGTAAACCAACGAATACAACTATATTCTGGCTCAGGCCCCATATCAAACCAATGCTTAACGCCTTTTGGTATGGTCAAAAAATCGCCTCTTTCACATTGCAGAATATGAATGCGAGCATTGATATGCAAATAGAACAACACCGTGCCACTTAAAAACAGCCTCACTTCGTCTTCGGTATGAACATGTTCTGATAGAAACCGGTTTCGGCGAGCAAAAGCAAAATCTTCTGCTTGATCAACTGAAATCACATCTGTAAAAGGATAGCCCCTTTCGTTTTTTAATTGCTCTATTTCGACATGATATCGATTCAAAATAATATCAGAAGAAGCTTGTTTGTCTTCCTCTTCTGTTTGTGAACGTAATAGCCATTGTTCAAAACGCACGCCATCTTCTGCCAAATATCCGGCAACATCATCAATATCGCTCGAAACCAAATAAGGTTTGCGCATATTGAATTGACTATATAGCGTTAATTGGCTCAAATTTTTCTCTTTGCAATATCATGCATTATAAATAAATGGACATCATTAACCCTTACGAATTAATCGATACATATTGAATACACTTGAGTGTCTCAGATAAATATAAATGAAATAAAGGGGTGCAAAGGGGAAAAACAGGCAAAAAATAAACAAATAACATTAATTCACGTTTTATTTACAGACCCTGACAGAGCCTGTATCCAAGCTAATATTTTTCATTTCAAATCGTGTTTTAATGTAACAAAATTATGCCGCTGAATTGTGAATATAGCGTTGTTCAATCAGGTGGGAAATAATTGAAATTGCAATTTCCGGAGGGGTTTTGCTCTGAATAGGTAAACCAATTGGCGCATGTAGTTTAGCTAATTGTTCTGATTTTATTCCCAGAGAGGTTAAACGCTTAATACGATTTTCAGTCGTTTTAAGTGAGCCCATTGCACCAATAAAAAAAGCATCCGTTGTTAGCGCCTCCATGATGGCTAAATCATCCACTCTTGGATCATGTGCTAAGGCAACGATGGCACTATGTGAATCATTGAATTGCTCTCGAACCAAGTCATCAGGCAGGCATTTAATCACCTCAATATCGTCATCAAGTATTGGACTTCTTTCTATAAAATCTGCTCTTGAGTCACAAACTGTCACTGAAAATTCAACTGCTAGTGCCATTGGAATCAGGTACCGGGTGACCTCGCCAACACCAACAATTAATAAACGGTACTCAGGCCCTAGAATATGAGCCATCATGCCATCCGCCAGCCATATATTTTTTTCACTTTGGGATAACTCTGACACACTGGCTGACCCGTCAGAAGAAAGTGACATTTCTCCGGCCGACATTGATAAATACCTTTTCACTCTCTGTCGCTTTGAGAGTTTAGCTTCAATCGCTTTGAAGTGTGATGCACAGTCTAGGCTAGGCGTAAGACACTCCAGAACCAATTCAATCTGACCACCACAAGGAAGCTGAAAACGCCTCACTTCATCTTCATTTACACCATAGCGTTTTATTCTTGGATAATTTATAGGCTCTATTATTTTTAATTCATCAATTAAGTCTTGCTCTATGCAACCACCAGACAGAGAACCTGCCACTTGGTCACGCTTAGGAGAGTATGCAAAGAGACTACCAGCAGGTCTGGGCGATGCCCCCCATGTTTGTACAATGGAGGCATACCAAACCATATCCCCTTTTTCCAACCATTCACAGACAGATTGGATCACGCTTAAATTAATACTATGCATAAGTCGCTTATGTCAGCTTCAAGGGCAAGCGACGATGCCGCTCTCCAGTTGCTTGAAATAAGGCATTAGCAATCGCAGGTGCGATAGGTGGCACTCCCGGCTCTCCAACCCCCGTTGGTGATGCTTCGCTCGGTATGATGACTGTTTCAATCTCTGGGCTCTGGTTCATTCTTAAAACAGGGTAATCATGAAAATTACTCTGCTGAACCTGACCATCCTTAAAGGTTATCTCGCCATAAAGTGCTGCACTAATACCAAAGATGATGCCGCTTTCCATTTGCATTTTAACGATATCCGGGTTGACGACCAAACCACAATCTATCGCACAAACAACCTTCAATACTTGAATATCATTGCCTTCAATTTTGATCTCAACTAACTGCGCTGCGTAGGAGTTAAATGATTTATGGACAGCAATGCCCTGATGAACACCTGCCTCCATCTCTCTCCCCCATGAGCCTTTTGTTGCTGCTTGTTCTAATACATTTAGTAGCCGCGGGGACGATTTCAAGTAATCTCGTCGGAATTCAAAGGCGTCTCTCCCTGCCTCATATGCGAGTTCGTCAATAAAGCACTCGACAGCAAATGCATTGTGAGAATGGCCGACTGAGCGCCAGTAAGATATAGGTACACCAGCATCTGCTTTGGTGTGCCGGACTTCAATAGCAGGAATGCTGTAGGGTAAATCTTCGGCGCCCTCTATGGCAGACGTATCAGCAGGCGTTGCAGGCGTTAAACCTGCAGTTAACAAGCCAACATGGCCAAATGCCGCATACATGAATTTAGGCGCCCAGGGAAACATCGCTGGCGAGGCATCCCAAACATACCAATCCATAATTTCAGGTGCAATAATATGGTGGTCCCAAGCAATTGGTAAACCTTGATCATCAATCGCGGCTCTCAATTTATGCAATGCTGCGGGCCGATAAACATCATGTTGAGTGTCTTCTTCCCGAGACCAAACAAGTTTAATAACACCACCAGCTTTATAAGAAATCTCAGCGGCTTCGGCCACAAAATCTTGCGTTAAACGTCGCCCAAACCCACCACCAATAAACTGGTTATGAATGGTAATATCTGACAACGACACATTCGTTACTTTTGCTACAGCGACTTGTGCTATATCCGGCGCTTGAGTCCCGGTCCAAATTTCAGCCTTTCCGTCTTGAACATGAGCGGTACAGTTCATCGGTTCCATGGTGGCATGTGCTAAGAAAGGTGCATCAAACTCAAATTCCAACACCTTCTTTGCTTTTTCAAATGCTCGATCCACATCACCTTCACTTCGCTTAGAATCACTATCATCAGCGTGAGCTTGCTTGTGATAAAGTTCAGAAATTTCAGCACTATCCAGTGGCGCATCTTCATCGCGCTCCCACTCTACTTTCAGTTTGTCCTGTGCTTTTCGGGCTTTCCAGTAACTACTAGCAACAACTGCGATACCTGTTTCAATCTCTACAACTTTTTCTACACCAGCAATCACTTCAACTTCAGCCCCGTTATGAGATTTAAGCCTAGCGCCGAGCCAAGGTGCACGACTTACCACTGCATAACGCATACCGTCAATTTCAACATCGATGCCATATACAGCTGTGCCTGTTACCTTTTGCTGACTATCCAGTCGTTTATTCTGTTTACCAATATAACGGTAGTCTGTTGGTGATTTCAGTGTTGGTTCAGAAGGTGGGTTTTGTTTGGACGCCAGCTTTGCAAGACTGCCATAAGTTAAACGTTTGTTACTACCGGCATGGATAACATGTGCATTTTCAGTTCTAAGATAATCTTTTGGGACTTGCAAGGCATCAGCTGCTGCAGTGATCAACATTTCTCGCGCGCTTGCACCGGCCTCACGAATTTGTGGCCAACTTGAAGATAAACTATTGCTACCACCTGTTAGTTGCAGACCGTAATCAGGGTTGCGATACGACGTTTGAGCACCCGCAAAAACGACGTCGATATTATGAGGCTCAACATCTAACTCTTCTGCTAACAAGGTACTTAACCCCGTGTAGGTCCCCTGCCCCATTTCAACACGATCCAAAGTAAAAATAATCCGATTATCTGGCGTAATTTCAAGCCAAGCATTCGCACTCCAACTACCTTTATCGTCAATAGAGTTTGCTCTAAATGTACTACAGCCAGGGAGCATTACACCCAAGGAGAATCCGCCTGCTGCGGTCATAGAGACTTGTAATAATCGTCGACGACTGGTTTTTAACTGCAAACCAGAGTTTAATTTACTCATTTCATTATTCATCATCTCACCCCCCTATACTTTAATTTCATAAGCGAGATGACCCATCGCTTGTGCATTCTTATTATTTAAGTTCTTTGCTGCATCTTTGATGGCAGCTTTAATACGGGGATATGTGCCGCACCGACAAATATTGCCTGACATGGCCAAGTCAATATCATCATCATTAGGGTTTGGATTCATGGATAACAACGCAGTAGCAGACATTAATTGTCCGGATTGACAGTAACCACACTGGGGAACATTATGAGAAATCCAGCTTTTCTGTAAGGGGTGTAATGTGCCGTCTTCCGAAGTCAGGCTTTCAATAGTGCTAATAGACTGACCTTCTATAGCAGAAACAGGCGTAATGCATGAACGAATTGCAACACCGTTTAAGTGTACAGTACAGGCACCACACAGACCTTTGCCACAACCAAACTTTGTTCCTTTCAGGCCGACTTCATCACGAATCACCCAGAGCAATGGAGTGTCTGAATCAACATCAATTTGTTTTTCAACGCCGTTTAATTTGATCAGCATAAACCTGCCTCTTTTGGAGTTTTTATTAGCAAGCCAGAATGACGTAAGCAAACAACACTGTCAATAGAACACGACCACCACTTTAGAACAGACTTATAAACTTAAAAGAATTAAATTAAACCAGCATTATTAATATTCACACAATGATTTTACTTCAAACCATACTGCTCTCGATTAGTCTGTTTTGCCTGGTTGCTCTTCTTGAGCATGACGTAAACAGCGCCTGTGCCTCCATGCTGTTTCAGTGCAGAGTGGAATGCCAGAACTTCATCAATTTGTGGAAGCCACACAGCTAAATGACTTTTCAAGGTCGCTATTTTTTCAGGGTTTCGGTCTCCCTTTCCATGGAGAATAATCACAACTCTCAAATCATATTGATAGCAATCATTTAAGAAACTGTAAACATCTTTTCGAGCCTCTTCAACTGTCAAGCGGTGTAAATCCAGGCATGCATCAATTTCATATCGTCCCATCCTTAGCTTTTTATAAACACCATGCTGCACACCATCACTACGAAAAGCCAAAATATCATTCGACTTTAAGTTTAGGATACCTGCCGACATCAGAGGATCTACCAGTGTTTTATTTTCTACGGCAAGACTACGCCTGACAACATGCCCCGGCGTGTCTTCAGTCATTTTTTTCAGCGTTACCTGAGTTTGTTTTAGCGGCTCAACATCTGACATTTCCTGAATAAAAGACTGGTCACCTGACATGCTCTCTTTATCAGACACCTTAGCTTCCTACTGGCCGTAATTTATCAGAAGCCACTTTGACACTTTCTAAATGAGGGTTAGTGTTAAAGACATCTGTTAACGTTTCCCATGGAGGTATTGGCTGACAACTTGAGAATATAAATTCTGTAAAGGCAACTACTTTTGAAGGCGGTTCACGACGACTAGGATAAACCAGATAGAAAGTTCGCTCGACAAAGGGCGTTTCAGGCAAGACTGTAATCAAACGTCCTTCCCGAATATCTTCACTAATTAATATTTGGGGAGCGGCGCCAACCCCCAAGCCTTCAATGGTCATCTTTCTAAGCATTTCCATATCATTAGTAATCATTCTGGATTTTGGTTCAACTTCAATCTGCCCATTTGGGCCTCTAAAAACCCAAGGAGAAAGGGGGTGCGATAAACAAGTATGTTTATCTAAATCATTCAGATTTTTAGGCACGCCATGCTTGGCTAAATATGTAGGGGATGCACACAGAGACAAACGAGCTGTTCCCAAATTTCTTGCCACTAAACTTGAATCAGATAACGGGCCAATTCTAAAAGCGATATCGACTTCTTGATCCAGCATGTCAACCTGTTTGTCGTCGGAGATAATTTCAACATCGACTTTAGGGTACTGATCTAAAAAGCGTTTTATTGCACCAACAAAGAAAGGTGTTCCAAATGAAAGCGGCGTACTAATACGAAGTAAACCACTCGGTTCAGCTTGCATATTATTCACAACCCGATCAGCCTCTTCTGCTTGCTCCAGCATTTTGAGGCAGTGCTGGTAATACAGTTTGCCCGTTTCAGTCGGTTTAAGGTTACGTGTTGTGCGGTTTATTAAACGAACACTAATTCTTTTTTCTAATTGACTGACTTTTCGACTAACAGTAGATTTAGGTAATTTAAGCTTTTCTGCCGCTTTCGTAAAACTACCTGAGCCTACAACAACAGCAAAAATGGCCATTTCATTTAAATCTTGCATAATACGCCTCTGTTTTAGTATTTTGACTGACCTTACTAAGACTCACTTATATCGTCATTTTGTTCCAATACTGGAACAGTGATTTTAAATTTAGCCTATTACACACAAAATAGGAACAAGTTTAGAATCTATTTCTAGTTTAATAAAAGTAGTAATGCTCTTTAATTATCATTTTGTTTTGGATCTAAAGTCTTTAAAGTGGATATTTATTAAAAATAAGAATCCTAGCGTACTCATCAAATATGACTCAATAGTCAGAAGGAAATATGAATATGGTCGATAAATTTGCAGCTTCAATTATTCGCTGGCGATGGCTTATTATTATCGCTAGTATCGCCATCGTTTTTTTGATCGCTCGCGGAGCCGCTACGATTGGCTTTAGTTCAAACTACCGCGTCTTCTTTTCGGAGGATAACGAACAACTTGTAGCGTTTGAAACCCTTCAAAATACTTATTCGAAATCTGACAATATTATTTTTGTGCTGCACCCCAAGAATGAACAGGTATTTACTCATGAGATGTTAGGCGCAGTAAAAGACTTAACTGAGCGCGCCTGGCAACTGCCTTATTCGACTCGTGTCGATTCAGTTACTAATTTTCAGTACACCGAAGCTGAAGAAGATGACTTATTGGTAAATGATTTAGTCGAGTTTCCTGCCGAGGCAGATCTTCAACGCGTTAAGAATATCGCACTCAACGAGCCCTTGCTTTTACATCGGTTACTTTCACCTAAAGCACATGTCACGGCTGTAAATGCAACGGTTCAGCTTCCTCAGTTGACGGAAATGGAAATTCCGGAAACAGTTAAATATGCTCGCGAAATGATTGAGCAATACCGTTTGGATTATCCTGATGTAGAGGTCTACATAACGGGAAGCGTCATGCTAGGAAATGCCTTTTCGGAATCGGCCCAAAAAGATATGAAAAGCCTTTTTCCCGTTATGTTTCTTATTATTTTTATTACGTTATTACTACTTTTACGTTCCATCACCGGTACGCTCACCACGATGGTAATAATTGTACTATCCATTGCAAGCGCTATGGGAATGTTTGGCTGGTTAGGCTGGACGCTGACAGGGCCTTCAACTGTTGCACCGACGGTTATAATGACCATGGCAGTAGCTGACTGCGTACATATTCTGGTGACTTTTCTCTTTAACATGAGAAACGGCATGGTTAAGGCAGAAGCCATGCAAGAAAGTATTCGAATAAATCTTCAGCCCGTATTTATTACTAGCGTAACGACGGTTCTTGGGTTCTTAACCATGAACTTCAGTGAAGTTCCTCCCTTCCGTGATTTAGGAAACACAGTGGCTATGGGGGTGATTGCCGCATTCTTCCTTTCAACTTTATTACTTCCTGCTCTGATAATGGTTCTACCTGTACGCGTTAAACAACACGATAATAGAGCACATAAGTATATTGATGCGATTGCTTTATTTGTCATTAGAAACAGTACAAAAATATTAATTTGCACCGCTCTAATTGCAGCCTTTATTTTTGCCGCAATTCCACTTAATAAAATTAATGATGAATTTGTTAAGTACTTCAAAACAAGTGTCGATTTTAGACAGGATACTGATTTTACTGCGGCTAACCTATCTGGCATCTATACGATGGAATATTCTCTAATCACCAATGAATCTGGAGGAATTAGCCAACCTCAGTTTTTACGTCAAGTCGAAGCGTTTAGTGAGTGGGTTAAAACACATGATGAAGTAGTGCATGTTGAAACTATTACTGAAATTTTCAAACGCTTAAATAAAAATATGCATGCCGATAACCCTGATTATTTTAAATTACCCGAATCTAAAGAGTTAGCAGCACAATATCTGCTGCTTTATGAGATGTCATTGCCTTATGGTTTAGATTTAAACAACCAATTAAATGTTGATAAGTCTTCAATAAAACTAACCATCGTTCTTGATAACATTTCAAGTATTCGAACCTTAGAGCTCGAACAAGAGTTTGCAGACTGGCTTCGAACCAACACTGATATTTCTGAGTTTTATGCTGCAAGCCCGAATATTATGTTTTCTCATATAGGAAAACGAAATGTCGTAAGCATGGTATCAGGCGTAACCTACGCCTTAATCGTTATTTGCATCATTATGATTATTGTTTTGAAGTCAGTAAAACTTGGCTTAATTAGCTTAATTCCCAACTTAATCCCTATAGGTGCAGCTTTTGGCCTTTGGGGAATGTTTAACGGCAATGTAGGGATTTCTGTTGGTACAGCAACGGGGATGATCTTAGGTATTGTGGTCGATGATACCGTCCACTTTCTAAGCAAATACCGCAGGGCAATCAGGGAAAAAGGTTACAGCAGTGAGCAAGCAGTTCAATATGCGTTTAAAACTGTCGGCACTGCGCTTTGGGTAACCACTTTTGTTCTGGTTTCTGGATTTTTAGTGCTCGCACTCTCAGACTTTAATATGAATGCTTACATGGGAATATTCACTGCCTGTACGATATCACTTGCGCTAATTTTTGATTTTATCGCGCTTCCAGCTTTATTACTTAAGACCGGCGGCAAAAAAGTCGCCACGCCTTCAAAATAATTTGATCGATAGAGGGAGGGGACAAGCACCCTCCCTCACCATTTCATAAATGACTTCCATTATTACTATCTAGACAGATTAATTGCATTTACGAGTAAAAAGTCTTAAAACTCGTCTTTGGGGTACAAATGAACTTTAAAAAATAACCCTTGTCAAACCACATGACCACAAGATTGACCCTTCTCAGGCTCATTCAATTAATACTAACTGGAGAATTATAATGACTGCTAAGAAAAAAATATCTGGTGCAGCCTTAGCTGTTGCCGCTGCAAGCTTTGTAGGATATGCATCAATGGCAACAGTTGCCAGCCCTACAATGGCTGAAGAAAACATCCATTGCTATGGTGTCAATAGCTGTAAAGGCCAGAATGATTGCGGCGGCGAGAATAACTCTTGCAAAGGCATGGGTTCTTGTAAAGGCCAAGGATTTTTAGCTATGACCGAAGGTGAATGCGCTGAAAAAGGTGGCACAATTAAGTAGATTAACCTGCATTCAATCCACCTAGAAAGCGAACTTTAGTTCGCTTTCTTTTTATTTATACCTTTTGATTTCATCAGTCTTTTTATGTTGGTACCTACAAAAAAACAACTCCCCTATCCATGTAATCAAAAACCTTTTCATGGCTTTGGGCTTGGCTTACGCCCGGAATATTATCACGCTATTCTAGACCAAGAACCAAATATTGACTGGCTCGAAATAATTTCTGAGAACTATTTAGTTGAAGGAGGGAAACCTCTTTATTTTCTAGATCTGTTTAAAGAACGCTACCCCATTGCCATGCACGGCGTATCAATGAATATTGCGTCAACAGACCCATTAAATATGGATTACCTCAATGAGCTTAAGCAGCTAATAGAACATGTCCAACCAATATGGGTTTCTGATCACTGCTGTTGGACAGGCGTAAATTCTCACAATACACATGACCTGTTACCCTTGCCATTTCATGAAGAAAGCATTCAGCATATCAGCTCACGTATTCGCCAAATACAAGATCACCTTGAACGTCCTATTCTAATAGAAAACCTTTCAAGCTATTTAAGCTTTAAAGATTCCAAAATGACTGAATGGGAGTTTTTAACAAGCGTGTGTGAAGAGGCTGATTGCTATCTGTTGCTAGATATTAATAATATATACGTAAATGCTCGTAATCATAACTTTGACCCTCTTGACTATATTAAAGGCGTACCACAAGAACGCGTCGTGCAACATCACCTGGCAGGTCACTCCGATCATGGTGACTATATTATTGATACGCATGACGCATCAATTGCAGCACCTGTTTTACAACTTTATAAACAAGCTGTAGAACATTTTGGACCTGTTTCAGTCATGATCGAACGCGATGATAACTTTCCGCCATTAGAAGAGCTCCTTACTGAATTAGATGAAGTCAGGTCTATTTTTAATGTCGCTCAAGACGAGAGAAAATTATGACTCTTAAGCAGCTTCAAAGTGATTTCATCGCCTGCATCTATGCTGAACAAACTGATAAGAATAAAGAAAACAACTTCAAACATCTACTGTGTGAAGAGGGTAAGATCACCCCGGAACAGCGAATATCTATATATCAAAATGCATATCGGGCCCGACTTTATGGGGTAATAGATAGCGACTTTCCTTGCCTAGGAAAATTAATTGGTGATGATCTATACCACCCTTTATGCTCTGCCTATATTAATGCTTACCCATCACACCAACCTTCTATTAATAATTTTTGCGCACATCTCCCAGAATTCATACGCTACTTTGATTCGTTAAAAAACCATACCATTGCTATCGAATTATGTGATTTTGAATGGCAACTCAGAACAACCTTCAACGCAAAAAACTGTAAGGCCTTGGCTGTAGATTACCTACAAAATATTCCAGGGGAAAAGTGGCCAACACTTACGTTTGAGCTTTCACACGGCTTTGCTTTGAAATATTTTTCAATGAATACTGTCGAAGTATGGCTGGCGTTAAAGGATGATACAACGCCAGAAATTAAAAAATTAAAACAAGCTCAAACATGGATGATTTGGCGGCAAGAGCTGGTGACACAATATCGTTCGGTAGAAGTCGATGAAGCCTGCCTGCTTCAAGCCATTGCAGACGGCCATAATTTTCAGTATTTATGTGAAGCTTTGCTTGAATGGTGGCCGGAAGAGCAAGTTCCTGAACGCGCCTTCCAGCTATTACAGCATTGGTTAAACTTAGGTTTCTTAACCTGAAACTACTAACTTAAAATTGCCACCAACTTCGCTTCTGTTTTTTCTGCTCTTCAAGCTCTTTTTCTAACTTCTCACGCTCTTTCTTCTCATGCTCTAAAGCTTGCTCTACTTTCACACGCTCCAGCTTCTCTTGCTCCAGTGCACGTTCTTGCGCTAGTTGCTTCTGTTCTAGTTGCTTCTGTTCTAGTTGCTTCTGTTCTAGTTGCTTCTGTTCTAGTTGCTTCTGTTCTAGTTTCTTCTGTTCTAGTTTCTTCTGTTCTAGTTTCTTCTGTTCTAGTTTCTTCTGTTCTAGCTTCTTCTGTTCTAGCTTCTTCTGTTCTAGTTTCTTCTGTTCTAGCTTCTTCTGTTCTAGCTTCTTAGATTTTGATTTTTTCTGTTTTGGTTTCTTAATAACACCTTGTTTCTCTCGTTTATCTTTCTTAGCTGGAGACTCCTTACATTCACCTCTTGAACGATCTAAGCGACAGCGTATTTTCCAGAAAAGGTTTAATGCCGCAGGATGGTTTACCTTGTCCTCTTTCAATGCTAAGCGAACACGTTTACTAAAATGGTCAATATCATCTTTTACAAACTGGTTAGTTTTTATCCAGTATTTTTTCGGAATTTCTTGTTCAGCATCCTTGACCATTTTTTTCATCGCTTTCATACGCGTCAAAATATAACGGCGCATGGTGTGCCCGAACCCCTCAGGAAACTGGTCACGTTTAGCAATGGCCTGAAGCATGCCGTAGTATAATCGGTAATCGATAATACCGCCTTTATCCTTCAAGCCATGGTAAAGCTCAAAAGTGTTATAAGCTAAAGCTGGCATAACAACGATATCAACTTCCCCGCTATTAAATCGACCAGCAAATGTCGCTAACGACACATTTACTTTAGAAGCACCAGCTAAATCCGCAAATTTCTGCATTTGCGGGTCACCGTTTAATATGGATATTTTTTTGCCTGCAAATGCATCAATTGTATTAATTGATCGGTCATTTACAAAAGCAAACATGGACCCCACTGGAAAGGTAGCAATCACTTCATAGTTACCCTCTGTCATTAGCTTGCCTGCTCGTGGGCGCGCTAAAGTGGCCAATGCTAACTCCAAACCTTTTTGAGAGTTAATGGCTCCAATCGCATCCATTGTGCCACCAAACTTAACAAACTGACGAGCAAGAATACTCGTTAATAACACTGCTTCACAACGCCCTGCCTTGAAATCATTCGCAGCAACCCGCTCATCAGTATAAGCAACAAAACGAATACTTAAACCCCATGCCTGGGCTTTGGGTATTACATCTGAGTAAAAAGCCATGACAGGGCCATTCCTACCAACAGGATCCCAAATACAAAACACTTTTCGTTCAAGGGAAAAAGCTGAAGAGCTTAGAATAGACAACAAAATAAACACTAATAAAGACTGCATTTTTGTAATTAACACGGATTCTTTTTTTCCTTGTTATTAGACGCGCCGGAGCGCTCTAGAATATAATCCCAATTTCAAAGCTACTTATGTCATGATTGGCAGCGTCAATAAACACTTGTCCATCAAATTCTTAGCCGATAACACTATAACGAAGTTTAACGTCGTTCAAGACCATTTTTTCAATAATATGACACATGACCAGCATTCACCTTTAATTACTCTCCTTGGACCAACTGCTAGTGGAAAAACAAAGCTGGCAGTCTCCTTAGCAGAGATTTTCACAGGCGAGATTATTTCTGCCGATTCGCGACAGGTTTACCAAGGGATGGATATTGGTACAGGTAAAGACTTAGTCGATTATCAAGATATACCCTATCATTTGATTGATATCATTGAGCCTAATCAAGAATATAACCTGTTTGAGTTTTCAAAAGATTTCTGTTGTAGCTTCCAAGACATCTCTCACCGAAAGGCACTCCCCTTTCTTGTTGGTGGGACAGGCATGTATTTAGACGCTGTTTTAAATCGATACAAGTTAACGATAGCGGAACCTGACGAAAACACACGTATCTTGCTCGAAAAAAAGTCTGATAGTGAGTTGAAATCAATTTTAATAGCTCTTAACCCTACTCAGCATAACGAAACAGATACACAAGATAGAAAACGCCTTCTACAAGCAATTCATATTGCTGAGTCAAGCCAACGAAATGCGCCGGAATTAACATGGCCTTCGTTTTCTTCGTTAATCTTAGGTATCTCAGTAGCAAGAGAAGAAACGCGACGTCGTATAACGTCCCGCCTCAAGTTACGCCTAAAAGAAGGCATGATTGAAGAGGTAGAGTCTCTTTATACAAACGGCCTTAGCTGGGAAAAGCTGGATTTTTTTGGCTTGGAGTATCGCTTTATCGCTAGACATCTAAAGGGTGAACTAAGTTATAACGACATGTTTCAAAAACTGAACTCTGCAATTCATTATTTTGCCAAACAACAGGAAAAATGGTTTAGAAAAATGGAAAGAAGCGGCTTACAGATTCACTGGTTAGAACAGGATGACCAATTAATGCTGCACGCTAAAAATAAGATTGAGCAGTTTTTAATACACCAACAATAAAACAACATTAATACTGAAATAGTTTATTTGCTAATTTTCGCCATCGGCGTTGTCGATGTCGGTATAAAATTTGCGCAAATACCCAAATTACAGGTGTGAGCGCGCCGGCCTTTATTTCTGCCCGATCAGTATATAAGACTCCACCCTCTATAGTTTTGACCGTCATAAGGTGGTCCCATGTCTTACACAGCTGACTATAGCCATTATCACGCGCAGCCCATTTATCCGGGCTCACAGTATAACTAAAGCTCATAGTGTGAATACCTAGAGGGATATAACCAAACAGGTGTACTGAGTATTGGTAATTTTTCTCCTCCCATCGTGCAGGGTCAATTTGCTCCTCCACTGATGTAAAACTAACTATCGGTGATGCTGCATATTTCAGCCCTTTTGGACTTCTAATATGATCAAAAATAACTTCTGCTGCACATGGTAATTCAGTACTCACATCAACGATCATTGATTATGCCTTTGTTATTTTAGATTTAATGATTGCATCCCCGCTCACCCTATCACTATACTTTGCCTGTAACAATTCAACACTCATTGAGTCTCGGTTTAGTGCCTGAAAATCCTTCTACATATCAAACTCATGCCTATGATGTCATTATCATTGGCGCCAGTATTGCCGGTTGTATGAGTGCGCTGGAACTTGCAAATAAAGGTTGGCGTGTTGCAGTTCTTGAAAAACGTCAATCACTACAAGCCTATAAAAAAATATGCACTCATATTATTCACCCTTATGCTGTGAATAAACTTAAGGAATTTGGCGTTTTAGAGACTTTGTTAAATGAAAGCGCTCAAATGACGGCAATGAATATTCACCATCAGGATCTCTCTGTTTTATTTCCCTTCAAAGGCAAATTAGACGCAGCTAATATCGAACGCAGTGACTTAGACCCCGCGCTACGGGCAACTTTGCTTAATCATAAAAACATTACACTGTTTATGGGCTTTCGAATTCAATCGTTTATTAAGTCTGGTAAACGTGTTTCTGGTATACGAGCTTCCACTCTCGACAATGAGCTCATGAGTTTTCGAGCGCCATTAGTTATTGGCGCAGATGGCCGAAATTCTGAAGTCACCAAGCTTGCTAATGGCACTATTAAGAAAACAGATAATGAGCGCATTGCTTTATTTAGCTATTTTTCTACCGGAACTAAACTCACTCAAAGCCATGTATGGTCACTCAGACAAGGACAAGAATATATTGGTTTGTTCCCTAATCGCCAACGGATATTAATTTCATGGTATTTGCCTCGTCATGAATATGAATCGAAACAAGAAACACACGAACAGAGCTTCAAGCGATTAATTAATTTTATCGCAAAACAAGGTATTAATGTTGGAGACCAACTAGAGAGCATTATTGTAGTGAAAGATTCATCACCACAGTCAGTTCGGTTACGTTTAAATGCCTTAGCGTTAGTCGGAGACACAAAACTAACCGCTGACCCTCTAACAGGCATTGGCTGCACTTGGGCAATGCAGTCGGCAAAATTATTGAGTGTATGTTTAGGAAAACCACCCTCAAGTAAGCAGCACCCATTTATTCGCAGTATAAGTATTCAGACTAGACTTAATCTCTACTCTGCCTCCCATATACTGTTATTCAAATTTACATCAGCATTCATGACTTTTGTTTCTATGCATGGGAAGTGGGTATTCAATAAACCTGTTTATCGCTTTTTAGCGTGGTGCACAGGCAAAAGAAAACCAAACCAATAAATGAGCATTTACTTAAACGCCTGATCAAGCGATTCACTACTAGCCCAAATATCACAAGACAATTTACTTCGCGTAAGGGCCGTATACAGCAAAGCCCTTGAAAGTAGTTCTTTAGCGTAGCCAGCTAATATAACGCCGACATGCTGATATTCTGAACCCTGACTTTTATGCACGGTCATCGCATAAGCCGGTTGCCATTCCCGCAACCGACCCGGTGCCACGACTAAAGCAGATTGATTTTGAACTGGAAAGTGAATCTGCCAGTTGCTCGGGTTACAAGCATCCGCAATCACAAAACCTACATCTCCATTAAATACGCCCAGATGAGCATGATTCCGCGTGACCAAAATCGCTTTGCCATGATAAAAACCACTCCCGTAACGCCTGTGAGGCTCATGCTGGTATATAAATTGAGTTTCGATCAACTCATTCATTTGCGTTACACCTAATGGACCTTCATGCGTGGAGCAAAGCAATTGAAACTGATCAAACGCAATGACTAAATCTGATAAATGAGGCTTAGTTTTTAAACATTCAAAATAGTTACTATAATCAGAAACCATTGATAAACCGGCTTGCTCTTGACCACTTAAGGAATGCCAACTAACAACCTGTTCCTGAGTTTCTCTCTGAAAGTTAAACTGTTGTTTGAACGCTCGATTCTGCCCTAGTTTAATTTGTTCAGCTGCTGTTTTCAGGTCGCCACCAAAGCGATAAGTTTTTCGTAACTGACAAACAGGGTGAAACACAGCTTCATTATGGTTCTCATTTGTATCTTTTTTGGAAAGAGCACTCTCACACCGTATACTTTCTGCATTAAAGCCACTCAATAACGATAGCTGTTCTGAAAAGAATGGGCTGTAACGGTAATGAGCATATCGGGCAACACACTCAGAAAAAACTTGTCCGGGCTCTACAGCCGGTAATTGGTGATGATCACCCAACATAATCACTTGAGCACTTGCAGGTATCACTTGAATCAATTCTACCATCAAAGCTAAATCAATCATTGAAGCTTCATCAATCACAACAATATCAACTAGCGCTTTACGACTTTCTTGCTCCCCTAACAAAACTTCTTCACTATCAAACAAACGGTCCTGATTGAGTGATTCTCTTAACGCCCCCTGCTCATAAAGAAAACGATGAATGGTTTCACCGCTTTTTGGTAAACAATCGCTCATGCGTATTGATTTTAGGTCTGAGCCTAAAAGACGAGACTCAATAGACTGTAGATGATGACGAATTGAGTCGGCTAATTTTATGGCTGCTTTACCAGTGGGAGCGAGTAATTTAACAGATAAATGAGCACTCTGAAGTTTTGTCTCGGTAAGCTTATTACGTTGCATGAGTAAATATAACAAACTCGCAGCCGTGGTTGTTTTCCCTGTCCCGGGCCCCCCCGTAATTAAACTAAAGTGTTGCAGTAATGTATGTGCAGCAGATATTACCTGCCAATTTAACACTTCTGAGCTGCTTTCTTCTCTAGAAAATTGAAAGACATCATGAATTTGTCCCGCCAAAATAGGTAAATGCGGTTCTTCAACTTCACACTCCACCAATGATTGCTCATGGAGCCAGCGCTCCCATTTTTGATGAAACTGCCAATAGCGGGCTAAATACAACCTACCGGCCCACAAAACCAATGGTGCTTGTTTTACATTTTCGTTAACAACAAGCTCTAATGGAAACGAGCTCAAAGAGTCACGAGGCACGACTCTGATGGCTGAAGAACAACTCAGTTTGTCCGTCCACTCTGTAAGAGTGAGATCTGGAAATTCAAATGGCGATAGCATATTTTTAGGCAGGTTCGCTAAAGAAAGGTAAGTCTCACCACTACTGCTTGCAAATGAAACCAAAACCGCAAGTGCTACAACCTCTTGCTGGCCCTCACCTTGATAACCTTCTTGCTGGCAATCCGAAATATATTGCGCCGAATATAAGTCTATCCAGCGAAGCGGGCTAATGCCGAGATCAATATTTCTCGCTAAACGTTTCAATAGAGAATGCTTTAATAAACTCATAAACCTGAAACCTCACGATCCAAAGCATCAATCAATTCAAATTGAGGTTTAGTGAATACAATACCAGTATTGGGATATTCACCAGCTGAGTCCAAAGCAAGCCCTCTTAAAAACAAATAATATACGCCGCCGAAATCACGTTCATAGTGATATGACTCACCTAGACGATGCTTCAAATATCGATGTGTCGCCAAGGTGTAGAGAAGGTATTGCACATCATATCGATGCTCTGACATCACTCCCTGCAACGCTTCTTCTTGGTAAGCTTCTATTGAGTCACCTAAATAGTTCGATTTGTAATCCAGAATAAAATATTGACCATTTGCTTTGAAGACTAAATCAATTGCCCCTTTCAAATGCCCTCCAAACGTTCTGAAATCAATATTACCTGCTTGATCGTTATAGCTATTCAGTAATGCATTAAAGCGATGAGACTGGAGTTGTTGCACAGGAAAATGAAAAGCCATTTCAGAGATATAATCTTGTTCTTTTAAATCAGCAAGACAAACCTTATCACCGAGAGGAAAAGCAAGTACCGATTTTATCCAGGTTTGCAAATAGATGCTCCATTGATCAACTAACTCTTCTTCAACTAATTTACTTAAACTCAATTTTGAATGAATAAGCGACCCCAAAGAGTCGTATTGACTTTGGAGATGAACGATTGGCTCTGCTGTGTCGAATAACACACTCTCAAACAATGTATGAAGAAATGTGCCTGCCCGGCTTCCCTTTGGAAAACCAAAAATACTGATGGATTCACTTAAGGCAGGACTACTATGACTTTGTGTCATCTGCTTATTCTGAGCATGATTCTCATGCATTAAACCGGTAAAGCTTTGTACTCTCCAGTTATTCTCAACGCGGTTCTGCAGGATTTGTATCTGAAGATCCTTATGCGCTTCAGTTTTCGTTTCAGACGACCTATTAGCCCCCAGACCCTGAAGGCCCAAATCATCAACACTTAACTGCTGAATCTCAATCAACTCCTTATACCGCTGCTGAAATGTAGTAAGGCAATCCATTAATACCTCATCACTCAACGGTTTTGGTGCTTCTCCCTGAAAAAGTAGATATGCCCAGGCTGTCTTGGCCAAGCCAAGTGAAATTTTACCCTGCCCTTTGTAGGCAGTAGTTCCTACATAGCATTGATACTTAGCACGCGTTATCGCGACATATAACAAACGCACATCTTCAGCTAAACGCTCATCATCAGCTTGTTCTAAGTGAGTTTCATCTTTAAGTAAATCTAAGGTTAAGTAACCTTTTGGATCGCCCTTTTTATAAGAATAGAACCATGCCTCGTCAGCACCACGCCCACTAAATAAAAATGGCACAAAAACAAAAGGATACTCCAAGCCTTTACTCTTATGGATCGTTACAATGCGGATCAGTTGTTCATCACTTTCTAATCGAAGTTTGCTTTCATCATCAGCAGTATTTGCACTGGATATAGAGTCTCGAAGCCAACGTATTAAAGCAAAATGTCCACGATAAGTACGTGATTGAACTTGCAGCAATTCTGCTAGTTGATTGATATTTGAGAGGCTTCGCTCCCAGCTACTATCCTTTACTCCAGTATCTGTACACAAAGACTTCCAATGGTCATATACATTCAACTGCCTTAAAGCCTCACGTATCATAGCCAATATACCCGAACTCACCCAGCGCTTATGTAAGCCTTCAAATATAATTAAATAAGTCGATAGAACGTCTGTTTCATCATTTAATTTTTTATATTGTTCATCATCTATGCCATATAGCATTTCAGCTAAGCAGCGCCGCACAGCAAATTCATTTTTAGGGTCAGCTACCGCATGCAATAGAAAATAAATAGCTTGTGCTTCCGGTGATTCAAAAATACTGGATTTACCTTCAAAACTAGCGCTGATACCAATATTAGATAGGCGTTGCTTTATTAACTCGCCTTCTGCACCGGAACGAACCAAGATCGCGATATCCGAATTTTTAAATGTTTGTTCATTTCCTGAGTCGATAAAGCTATCTAACAGGCTTCGTATTTGCTGAACACTATGATCGGCAAGCGCTAATGACATTTGTTCTTTATTAATGTCTGTTGCTGATAATTGAGTAATAAATAAAGCGGTATTTGAAAGTGCACTATTTGCACTTTTAGCTGCCATCACCGGCTGGAAAGGAATATCTTCTGCTCTAAATGGGTTTTCTACACCAGAAAACATGGCGTTCACTGCGCCGACCATTTGAGGAGATGAACGCCAATTAGTGTCCATGGTAAAAACAGCACCACTAGGGTGAGTAGCTATTTCATTTTTAGCTTTTAAATAGGTCGCGATATCACCGCCACGAAAAGAGTAAATCGCTTGTTTTGGGTCACCAATTAAAACCAGTCTGGATGCTTCTAGCCCTGCACCAGCACCAAATAAGGTGCTAAAGATATGATACTGAGTTTGATCAGTATCTTGAAATTCATCAATTAACGCGACCGAGTAACTAGCACGAACCGATTCAGCGAAAGCGTTCTTTACACCTGAACTGTTTGAATCAAGACTGTTTGAATAAATTCCATCAGACACAAGAGGGTCTAATTTTAATGCTTTAGATACGTTCAGAATCAGATCATCAAAACTTAATACCCGCTGCTCTGCTTTTAACTGTTCAAGCATTTCATACACAAGCTGATATGCTTGAACTATAAATTGTGCCTGCAATGAAACGGGCTCACTGGCCAGGTGCCTTGCTAAAAAATCAAAATAAGGGTGCTCAGGTGGAACACCTTTAGCTTTCGTTTGAGCAAGTAGATTTTCAGGTAAAAAATCATGAAATAAGTTAGTTCTTTTTCCAGCACTAGGAAAAGAAAAGTCAATGCGATCCTCTTTCCCCCAGACTCTAATTTTATTCAACCAGTTTTGCTTATCCTTCAATCGCTTTAAACTCGATTTAGCAATCAGCTCATCTAATTCATCAATACATTCCAGCGTTTTTTCTTTTAATGTCGAAAACCAAGACAATGAATCTGTATAGCAACGGCGCCATGCAATCACCCCTCCCTCAATAGCGGCGGGAATAAGTAAGGCTGGCGAGCGATTCAATAACGGTGTAATTGATTTTAATAGCGCTTCTGGAGATGACCATTTATTACAAACATAAGCTAATTCATTCGCTTCTAAAGCCAATACCTGTTGACGCCAGAAATCCTCAATCACCTGCTTTAACAATGGTTTTTGATCTTCCAGTAAATTTTGTTTTAGGGGTGACCTTGAATCTAAAGCATGAAGACGCAATAACTGCTGACAAAAACCATGAATGGTATGAATTTCTGCCTGGTCTATCTGACGCTCGGCTATTTTTAAACGAAACCGGTCAGCATTCACCGTTTCTTTACTTAACGAAGCCTGAAACAAAGTCGATAACACATCATCTTCGGTTTCGAGTCCGTCAAAGACTTCACCTAATTCTTTTATACGACATCGAATACGGTCTTTTAATTCTTGAGTGGCAGCTTCTGTAAATGTCACCACTAGAATTTGATCCACTGTAAATTGCTTTTCAAGCAAATATCTTAGATAGAGGTTTGCTAGTGCATACGTTTTTCCTGTACCTGCACTCGCTTCTATCAGAGAAAGGCCATCAAGAGGGAAATCAATTAGGTTCAATGCTTTCATCGATCACCTTCTATTGTTTCTGGCATCTGGCTTTCCAAGGTTTCAATTTTAATCTGATCAACAAACGCCAATACCTGTTGATAGAAAATAGATTCGGTCAATTCAGGTAACTCATCGGCTTTTTTCAACCCGTCTGAACCTCTTGAAAATAAACAATAACGTTGCCAGTATGGATCGTCCCGCTCCCCTTGAATGACACTACTTCCAATGCTTACACCTCTAAAGGCTGATTTAACTTGTGATTCTTTTTCAAACAATAATGCAAACGTAGACTTTGCCAAAAATGGATTCGCTTGTTTTTCAATACAGCAAAACATCTCAAGTATTTCAGCAGCATAACGCTCTGCAAGTTCTGAGGTTAATACTGGAAGGGTCCATATTTTGTCAATGGTAATGAAGGTGCTTTCACCTGATAGTACGTTTTCGCGGCAACAGTGGAGATTCCAGAAGATATGCTTAACCCAAAAACCAAAAAAACGGCTGGCAATGTTCTTACTGAGACTCAACTCAATTAAGCGTTGGTTTATCTCTCCAGTTACCAACAACTCTCCTACCACCCTGCTTTGCCCATAACTTTGGTCAAATTTAAGATCGATCGAGACCTTTGAGTTATCAGAATAGTTTTCTACATATGCCTTCATCCCTGATACCGATGCTTCTGCATCATCAAAATAAAACTGATCAACGGGAGCGCGTGGAAACTTATCCGACAGTTTCCACTGGGCAAAAACTTCATCTGAAGAGGATGTTTCTGAGGATGCGCGATTCCATGTCTGCGCAAGATTTGATTTCAAACGATAACTATCTAAATGTGATAACGCAAAAGGCTCACTATCCTCTAGTTCAGAATCTATATTTGTATAAGATAAACCAAGTATATGCTTATAGTAGTAACGTAAAGGATGATCCGCCATCCGCGTCAGATTTTCTAATTCAAATACTCTATTATGGTCATTTTCTTCATTAAACAAATCAAATTGTGGTAGCTGTTTACTAGAATCTAATACATGGGAGCCATTTGAACTACTCTCTTTTGTATCCTCCGAGCGAGCATATAAAGACAGCCAATCTGAACTATAGCTTTTTGGTAGATATTTGGACTGACCATCCTCATCACTCGAATAGTACCAAGGGTGAAAAGGCTGCAGTCGATGCTTGATTGTCCAATGCTCTAAAAGCCCTGCAGCAGACTTTTCATCAGGTTCGTCGTCAAGATAAAAATAATCTGCGCAATAATCTTGCAACTCACTGACTAATAACGAGGGGTAGCGCTCTGAATTATCTTTAATGTCTCGCCCGCAATAACTGATATAAATATTATTCCGCGCACTGCATATCGCTTCTAAAAATAAATATCGGTCATCTTCACGCCTTGAACGGTCCCCGACTCTCGACTCACTGGTCGCCATCAAATCAAAACTTACTTTTTGCTCTGGTCTTGGGTATTGCCCTTCATTCATACCCAGCATACAAACTACTTTAAAGGGAATACTGCGCATTGGCATTAAAGTACAAAAGTTAATTTTCCCAGCCAGAAACCGTTGGCTAACACGTTCTTTTTCAAACCCTGCACCGATGACTTCAGCGACAATCGTAAAGCTTATTTCTTGCTCAAAATCTGCGTAATGAACTTGTTCTGAAATACTGCTGATTGACTGATCCATTAATCGCTGCACTTCATCACTGAGGTATTGAGAGTCGAACCACGACTCCCAAAATAGAGCAACTCTGCTTAACCATTCCTGAATAGAGTGCTTACCTTTTTGCTGGCTAAGGGTTTGTTCAATACAGTCCAAAAATCGCATTAATTTGCCTGCAAGTAATTGCGTTTCCCGACTATGTTGGCTCTGCGCAAACACATCACCAGCACCGTCATGGACTGGTTCACTCACACCATATACATATCCCGCTAACAGACGCTTAAATGCACTAAGCCATGTATTCTCTGAGCCAGACCCCTTTGTCTTGGTCATTGTTGATAAGCATTGATCACGATGACTTTCGGATAGGCCCCAACGAATATTCAAACCTGATACCCAAGCGTGAACCTGTTCCAGGTCCTCTTCAGAAATAGCAAAACGTGCTCGAATTGCTTCTATATCTAACCAGTCTAAAACTTCAGTCGCGGTTATACGCAGTTTTGATAGCTGGAGTATGCCGCTCAATACATCAACCATTGGTTGATCCAGTGCCAGCATTTGGTCAGAAATTCCGTAGGGTAAATATTGAGGCTGCCCATATTGATCCAAGGCAGGACGCGAAAACACAGCATCAATTAGTGCTGCAAAATTCTGTACATCAGGCATCATTACAATCACATCTTTTGGACTTAGCTCAGAAGATTCATCCAAAAGTTTAAACAAATAGTCTTGTAAGGCTTCAACTTCTCTTAAGTGACTATGACAAGTAATAAAACGAATAGACTTATCAGTTTCTGATACTTGCCTTGCAACAGCTTGCAAATTAAGAATATCTGTTTGGAGCCAGGTCAAAGCTTTGATTGAAAAATTATTTCGGTCCTTATCCGGCCCTTTATCCTCCAAGCCATTGCCCTCTAAACCAATACCTTCCAAACCATCGTCATAGAGATTCACAGGCATTTCTCTTATTTCATCATGATGAAATAAAATTGAAAGATAGTCCCGACCTAAATACCCCCAAGATGCTAACAAAGGGTTACTCTCAATAAAGGTATCCGCAGCGGTATCTGCACTGACACCTTTTGCAACCAGTGACTGCTCCAGCCTTAATTGCTGTGTCTTTGAAACGACATCGCCCCAGTAATACTGACAAGGGTTTTGAATTAAGAAATGAACATCACAATAACGACTCAAGGCTGTCAGTATTGGCAACCATTGAGGAGGTAGCGCTGACAGTCCAAAAATAAAAACACGCTCCGGTAAGCAAGACTGTAAATCACTTGAGCAGGACCTTAAGCGCTCAAGTAATTTACTTAATAAAATCGCCCTGTGATTCCGACTTCCCAAAGCTGATTTTGGATAAAGACTGCGCCATAAGTCAGCTTGCCAGACTTCAAGATTTGAAAAGTTAGTATCACCTGACGATGCAGTACTGATTAACTCTCCACTTTCCCAAGCGGCGACCCAATCCGGACGATAGTTTTGGTAAGCATCAAACAGGTCCGCTAAAGCATCGCTTAATTCAAAAAGTACATGCTCAGAAGTCTGAAATTTTTCTTGCTCTGAGTTTGTGGCTGTAGACAACTTGGTATTGGAAAGCGCCTCAATATAACTAGATAAATTCTTATACCGCTCATCAGAAAGCTTTTCAGGTAGGCGCTCAAGAATTTGCCAACGCAAGTTACTCTTTTCAAAAATAGGGATATGAGGGTCATCAGGCATTAGTATTTGTGCTAGCTGCCAAATGAAGGAAGCAGGCATAACACACTCAATCATAGCTGCAATACCCAGATTCTGAGAAATTTCTTGCTGCAACCAAGTCCCCATACCATGGCTCTGAATCAAAACCACTTCATTAGCAAAAGGAACCGATAAAGGTTTCGCTTTCATGATTTCAGAAATAACCACAGCAAGGTGTTCTGTTTTGTTTGAGGGGTAAAGACGCAGCATATGAACCTTTATTATTTAGTTTATGCCAGCATTTCCAAACCAGCATTCTATTTTATTGTCTAACAGTAATAGTTTACCGTTTTTTCTTAAAGTAAGCTCTTAACATCTTAGCAAGTAGTTGAAATGATTAATGATATCTCATTATAGCGTTAGCAAAATCTATTCATATATGCCCGTGATATTTTATATTTTTAGAACGTTTTTTGAACGCGTTCACATCTACAATGCACAGCATAACCATTACTTGTTTTCACTGTAGGGAATGAATATATTTCCCTGCGCTTATAATAAATTATTTTCATCGTTCAGTTAATAAAGGTTCAGTTAGTTAAGGTTCAGTCATAAGTTTCGTAATGGAGTATCGAAAACTTGTATCAGTCAAATGGAAAAACAAATAAAAAACAAATTGGCACTTGGTCAAAACTCGTCGCTCTATGCACAAAAGTCATGGGCGGCTATTACCGATCCAACGGTACAATCGTCCGAAATATAGCATCAGGCAACACGAACTCTGACGGCGACGCTATTTTTGTTGAAACAAATGTTGAATTTGCCAGTGTTACTGAGCGAACACATGCCCGCGTACGCCATCAGGAAACGCAACGACAAGAAAATATTGAAGCTATTTTATCGCTCGTTTCAGGCCTTATGGGTGAAAAAGTCAGCATTAAAGCTATTGATTCCGACTGGGCAAATATCTTTTTCAATTATGCTCAGGACGTGGGCAATAAAAACATGCAAAGCTTATGGGCTCGTGCCATGCTTTGTGAGTTGAAACACCCTAGTTCGATCTCTAAACGGAGCCTTAGCTTCCTATATCATTGCGATGCTTGGGAAATAGCGGCCTTCAAAAAAGTCGCCAACTTTGCCTTCATCGGCAGTAACGGTCATCCGTTTCTTTTCCGCTCTAAGCCAAGATCAGAAGAACAAGATGATATTTTTTCAGAGTCCCGACTACTATCTCACTGTATTAATGCTGGTATGATTGCTCCCGAACCAAAGGATTTATTGGTTGGTTTCGAGTTTGACTACGAAAAGAAAACACACCGTATTAGCCATGATTTCACCCCTATTGGTCAAAGTATCGGGTTTTATTTACAGCCTTTTTCTAAAACAGGCAGTGATTTGATGAAACTACTAGGTGGCCTTGAAGCAATCCCTTCTTCTAACTTACAACGTCGCATTGTATGGGATTACTTGTCTGACTTTATTGACATTGAATCTGAGCTCGAGGCAGAAGATACCGCATTAGCAGGATAGCCTCGCCCTTCTCATATAGAAAGCTCTATTCCAAGACTCATTCATTCAATTGTTACGCATGACCAATTACAATACCAACTTCAATTCTAAGGAGTTCCTTGCTATGGAAGATAGAAAGTACGCGCCAGCTTATGCGCATGATCCGATTGAAGTGCTATTTGAAAATGTGTTTTGGGTTCACGGTAGTATTAAGATAGCCCCTGGAATGACCATGAATAGAAATATGATCATTCTGAGACAGGCTAATGACTTAATACTAATTAATCCTGTAAGACTCAACCTACATGAAGAGGAGAAATTATGTAGCTTAGGAAGCGTGAAAAAAATTATCCGTCTTGGTGATTTTCACGGTTTGGATGACCAATATTATGTCGACCGATTTAAAGCAGAGTTCTGGTGTCAAAAAGGTCAATCCACTTATAAATCCCCTACTCCAAACACCATCATTGAAGAAAATACACTTTCACCAATTGAGAACTCAGAGTTTTTCATTTTCTCAACAGCAAAATATCCTGAAGCTGCTTTATTATTAAAAGATCATAATCTACTAATTACGACAGATAGCATCCAGAATCTAACAAACTGGACTCATACGACCTTCCTGACAAAAATTGTACTCAAGCTAATGGGATTTAAAAAAGAACTGTTAATAGGTAAACCCTGGATCAAAAGAGTCACCCCTAAGGGAGGTTCGATGCGTGACGATTTTGATCGATTACTTATGCTGGATTTTGAACACATTATTGCTGCGCATGGAACTTTATTACGAGGAAATGCGAAGTCTGAACTAAAGCAAGTAGTCGATAAGACATTCTAGAAAGCTACTATTTTGGTCGTAAAAAAAAGGCGAGCATTTAGCTCGCCTTTTTGTATTAAGAAAATACCCTAACCTTGGTCACGGCCTTTTCCAGCAGCAATTTGTAAGCGTAGAGAGTTTAGCTTGATAAAGCCGTCGGCATCTTTTTGGTCATATGAGCCGCCATCATCTTCAAAAGTAGCAATACTTTCATCAAACAAAGTATCGTCAGATTTACGACCAACCACCGCTACATTACCTTTGTATAACTTAAGTCTAACAACTCCATTCACATAGGTTTGCGTATTATCAATTAACGCCTGAAGCGCCTTTCGCTCGGGCGACCACCAATAGCCGTTGTATATCAACTCAGCATACTTTGACATAATGCTATCTTTTAAGTGTGCTGATTCTTTGTCTAGGGTTATTGATTCAATCGCTCGATGCGCTTTCATCATTATCGTGCCACCTGGTGTTTCATAACATCCTCGTGACTTCATTCCGATATAACGGTTTTCAACGATATCTAGACGACCAACACCATTATCGCCACCAACTTTATTCAGCTGAGCGAGTACACTTGCAGGGCTTAATTTTTCACCATCAATTGCAACAATATCACCGTTTTCATAAGTCACTTCGATGTATGTAGGCTTGTCAGGTGCATTTTCAGGAGAAACGGACCAACGCCACATTTCTTCTTCCGGTTCCTGCCAAGGGTCTTCCAAAATATCGCCTTCATATGAAATATGAAGTAGATTTGCATCCATTGAGTAAGGTGACTTACCTTTCTTCTTCTCAACTTCAATCCCGTGCTTATCGCAATATTCTAAAAGGCTAGTACGAGAACTAAGATCCCATTCACGCCAAGGCGCAATGACCTGAACGCCTGGCTTAAGTGCATACGCTCCTAGCTCAAAGCGGATTTGATCATTTCCTTTACCGGTAGCTCCATGTGAAATTGCATCAGCCCCAGTTTCATTTGCAATTTCAACCATACGTTTAGCAATGAGAGGACGCGCAATTGACGTCCCTAAAAGATATTCGCCTTCGTAGATTGTATTCGCTCGGAACATTGGGTAAACATAATCACGAACAAACTCTTCCCGAACATCTTCAATATAAATTTCTTTTACGCCAAGCGCTTCTGCTTTTGCGCGTGCCGGTTCAACTTCTTCGCCCTGCCCTAAGTCAGCCGTGTATGTAACAACTTCACAGTTATATGTTTCCTGCAACCATTTAACGATAACAGAAGTATCCAAACCACCAGAGTAGGCCAGGACAACTTTGTTTACTTGAGACATATGAAGGCTCCAAATTAATAGCTTCGAAAAGCTCAGAACATGTAAATTCTGAGACTACGTAAAGAAAAGGCGCTATTTTACTTGTACAGAGGAGGTAAACACAATAGAGATAAGGGAGAGCGTAGTAATTAAAATCAAGAACCCCTATTAAGACGAATATTTTATTAATTTAGCTGGCCATCAGGCGAAGCATCACTAGGAGGTGATAACATTTCACCTCGTACCAACCTAACAGTTGTTCTACGGTTTTTGGATTTATTAGTATTACTATTATTTTTCGCAGAGGGGTATCGTTCACCATGATAGCGAGTACGAATAACTTCAGACAATAAGCCTTGTGAAACTAAATAATCACTAACGGCTTCTGCACGTGCTTTAGATAAACGTCGGTTATATATTCTTCGACCAGTATTATCAGTATGTCCATCTACATAAATTGCAGTCACGCTACTGTCCGCATTGACATATAAAACCACTCTATCCAAGTCATCTTTATCTGCGCCGGTTAATACTGCCTTATCGGTCTGAAAATGCACCCGTGTTCTTTCAACTTGCCTAAAATTAACCGGCAACAAGCCAGATATACACTCTAAATAGCCATCATATACCGAAAGAAAATTGATACTGTTAATAAATAAACGGATTGATTCATCGCTATACCAAGCTTTACGCGTGAATGTCGGAGACATCCCTGCAAGCAAACCACTCATCATGATGGTTGCCCTTTTCCTATCAACGACAATTGGTTTTGTACTATCAAGTACTTTTACATAACCTAAATCATCAATAATGTTGCCAGGTTTCCACGAAGAAGCTTCAATCACCAGCGCTGCTTTGCCAGATTTCATGGGGTTATTTACCGCATTGGTTAAAAACTTTAGCTCCTCGCCCGCTTCATGGTAAAAAATTCCTTTCCCGTAATATGGAATCTCATGCACCAAGCTGCATTCAAAGATGGAAGCCGAAAGATACCATTGGCTTCTATCTAATTTCGCACCAAATGTCTTTGCTTCCAGTACTCCAGAACACAAGAACATAAGGAAAATTAACATTGGAAATATGTAGGAATGCTGAACACTCTTCATAACTAACTTTAAAACCCTAGTTTTGGAAAAACTTTACCCTAGTAAGAGGAAATTCTTTGCCCTATTTTATTCAGGCCTCTGATATACTCTTGTTCGCAAGCGGAACTACAAGGATAAACCGTGCCGAACCATTCTGATAATACAAATAAAAGCAATTCTCACGCCATATCTAATCGATTCCGTGGTTTTTTACCTGTCGTCATTGATGT
>CAJWBJ010000012.1 GCA_913020495.1 uncultured Oleiphilus sp. | reverse complement strand
ACTACACCGATCGAAGACAGCTACACTCACAAGAAGCAGTCAGGTGGTTCTGGTCAGTTTGGTAAGATCGATTATCGCATCAAGCCTGGCGAGCCTGGAACTGGATTCACTTTCTCATCAACAGTTGTTGGTGGTAACGTACCTAAGGAATTCTTCCCAGCAATTGAAAAAGGTTTCAAAGGCATGATGACAGAAGGCCCGTTAGCTGGCTTCCCTGTTCTTGATGTTGAAATTGAACTATATGATGGTGGTTTCCACGCAGTTGATTCATCTGCAGTAGCATTTGAAATCGCAGCAAAAGGCGCATTCCGTCAGTCAATGCCAAAAGCAGGCCCTCAGTTAATTGAACCTATTATGGCTGTTGACGTATTTACACCTGATGATCACGTAGGTGATGTTATTGGTGACTTGAACCGTCGTCGTGGCATGATCAAAGACCAGATCGCTGGTGTTACTGGTGCACGTATCCAGGCTGACGTTCCTTTATCAGAAATGTTTGGTTATATCGGAAGCTTACGTACAATGACTTCAGGTCGCGGCCAGTTCTCTATGGAGTTTGCTCACTACTTACCTTGCCCTAATTCAGTTTCTGAAGCAGTCATTGAATCAGAAAGAGAAAAGAAAGCAGCTAAAGCTAAAGCTAAGAAATAGCCTGCCTTTAAAGTAGCAATAAAAAACCCCGATAATTTAAATTATCGGGGTTTTATTTTTTATACCTATAACCATGAAGACATTTAAACAACCTTGCCTTATTTCTTACTCCGTCCTCTTAAACTTCCAATGACAGATTCAAGCGCACGATCAAACAACAAACCATCATTCAACACCTGAACCGCCCCTCTTTTTAATTCAACAGCTAAACCAGATTTTGTTTTCTCTGCCACTTTAACACCTGAACGATTTACAAATATATATTTGCCCGTAGTCTTAATAATTGCTGCCAATTTACAACGCTCTGGTTGAGAATCGGTCTGAAATTCAAACCAACACCCGGGAGAAAACCTTAAAACTTGCTGAACAAAAGGGTCATCCTCATCAATATCTTTGACAACAAGGTCTTTTTCTACCGCCGATAACACAATCTCTTCATTCGAAAGAGCTTCCGCTTCAATTTGCTCAAGCCTAGATCCTGTCGCCTCTTTCACCTCCTCGTTTTGAAGATTTGATTGAGCCTGAAAGCTTTTGAACTCTTCCTCCATCTCCAAGGTTTCACGCATAAAATCAGCAACAAATTCATCCTGCTCTTCGTTTTTCACAGTGGCTAGAGGAGCAGTTTCAGCTATATCTTCAACCGGTTTAGCTACTCCCTCAAATCGGGAATCATTTTTCTGGTCGACTTCTTTTTCCTGAAGATCTTCAAGTATTTTAATGTGCTCTGCTTCTAGTAACTCAAGCAACTCATTTGCACGAAACTCATCAAATGATATTTCTTTAAGACCCGTACGAAAACGCCTCATAACCCCTGGAATTTTACGTAACAACTCTGTTCTGAGTTCACCATCGAATTCATCTGGACAAACGGTCCAAACTAAATCTTTTACCAAATCACAAGCTGACCGCCAGGAATTGCTTTTTTTACCCTCTTTCAAATAATAAAGCACCATGAGGCGATTCCACGCCTCATATAATAACGCCACCACACAGTCAGGAATGGCTTTAGCTTTAATGACAGAATCCAGAAACTCTTGAACCTCTTTTTTCGCTACATCATTTGCAGCTTTGCCACGTTCGGAATCTTTTGTGCGCTGCTCTACTAACTGACCTCTACGTGACTCAAGGTCAATAAACTTAGTAAAACTTGCTAATAAATCTGTAAACAATGATTGATCATTATCAAACTCAGTCAGTATCGTTTGAATTGTTTCTTCAACTTTATCTTTCAGGCGATCAGGCTTACCTTCAGGCTTTTCATTCCAACCTATTGCTGCAGATGCAATTTCATTTAACAATTTCCGTGCTGGGTGCCCACTACGGTCAAAGAAGCTTCTATCCATAATTGCAACTTTTAGCATTGGGATCTGCAACCTAGACAACAGTACTTTCATCACGGGCTGAAGCTGACGATCATCCAGAATAAACTCAAACAACATTGAAACTAGATTAATTACATCTGAGTCCAACTCTGAATATTTTGCTTGGGCCGAATGTTTTGGCAGTGATGCTTTAAGCAGCATTCGATAATCAATGACACTATTACTCGCATACTCTGACGGCTGATTTAATTGCTTTTGCTGAAAGCCGGATAAAGCTGCAACGAGCTCACCCTGTGTAAATTGTGAAGACTGCTGATGCGCTGACTGCTCAGCCATAATTTGCTGAGGGTGCATTAACTCTCTAATACTTTCAAACTGACCACCACTCAAGCACTGATCTGCATTTAATACGGGCACATCATCGTTTGAGCTTCCTGTGCCCCCCTCATTATTACCAGATAAGTATTGGGTGTTATTATTACTTGAAGGCTCACGTAACACACCAGCACTCTGCGAACTATTCCCTACCGAAGGATTAGCCGGGGTCTCAACACTAAGTTTAGTATTGGCACGCTTGACATTTATTTTTTGCGCTTTCAGAGTCGGTAAAACACCTTGCTGAATGAGCGATTTATTAGCTTCACTATAGAGCCCTGGAATTTCTGACAGTACGTATTTTTCAAATAATTTAAAGACAACCAAACGTACTTTGATCTCAACTTCTAAAACACTACAGCCTTCTGAAAAGCAGTCACATAACATTTCCGGACTCAGAGGGGTTTGATCAGCGGCCAACTCCAAACCTGGCATCAAGCTTTCAACACGAGCTTTCAAGTCATTTAAATTTGAACCAGAAGCATTTCTTAGACGGGAAACCATCCCTTCCATAGCCACATTTAATTCAAGATCATCATTTTGAACCAAACTTAAATCATCCCAATCACTTAAGTCATTCATATCGTTTTCGTTAGAGTTACATTTAGAACGATATCGGCCCAACTCATTAAATGATTTAATGACACCTCTTACCAGTTTTGTTGCTATCACCTTCTTCTGTAAACGGAGTTCACGCATTGCATCAAAATAAATAGTCTGGTCACCGTTTGATCCAGATTTATCTGCCATCGCAAACAATGCATCGTCTGCATTTTCAAATAACTTCTGAATTAAACCTTTTAGCTTAACCTTCATTTCATCACGAAGCTTTGTTAGAGGCACAGGTAATGGCCGAGCATCTATACTACCTGACATCGATCTCCCCCCATGAATTCCAACAATTTTCGCACTACTCATGATCATCCACTCTAATAAATAACTTAACTAACATGTATTCAATTGTTAAATAGTATAAACCGTCTATTTTGTCACGTTTGTCACGTTTTGTGTCCTAGCGACTTGGTTCACATAAACAACTTAGCATTAACCAATTTTATTACAGTATGAAATTACGTTATACATTCGTACGTAAACCCACCCAAGACGATAACCCTATACAACTGTTCAGTTATTAATTTTGTCATTAATAACTAAAGGCTTATAAATCAACTTAGCATTACCTTCGTTTACCTTTATAATATGCGCGATTAAATACGCTTCATTTTTTTAATTTTATACTTTGAGACCAATATGATCCTCAGCAAGCAAGAAAGCATCACTCGTAATGTTGAATTAGCACTAGATGAAGATATTGGTTCGGGCGACATTACCGCACAGTTAATTCCCGCTGATAAGTACGCTCAAGCAAAAATAATTACACGTGAAAATGCTATTTTATGCGGGACGGACTGGGTCAATACGGTATTTAAAAAAGTTTCAAACGATGTAAAAATCGAATGGGCATTTAAAGATGGCGATACCGTTCAGGCTAACGACACCTTATTTACACTCGACGGCCCTGCCCGCGCAATATTGACAGGCGAAAGAAGCGCACTTAACTTCCTGCAAACACTGTCGGGCACAGCGACAACCAGTCAACATTATGCAAACCTTGTTGCTCACACCAACGTTAAACTCCTTGATACTCGAAAAACTCTACCCGGCCTTCGTTTAGCGCAAAAGTATGCAGTCAAATGTGGTGGTTGTCATAATCACCGAATAGGCTTATTTGATGCATTCCTTATAAAAGAAAACCACATAATGGCTTGTGGCTCTATTACTAAAGCAATTGAATCTGCCCGTGACATTTGTTCATCGAAGCCCGTTGAAATAGAAGTTGAATCTCTGGAAGAACTAAACCAGGCATTAAGCGCTAAAGCAGATATCATTATGTTAGATAATTTCTCTATAGCGATGCTGGAAAAAGCTGTCTCAGTGACATCAGGTAAAGCTAAATTAGAGGCATCTGGCGGCATTACACACGAAACATTAGTACCTATCGCCGAAACCGGTGTCGATTTCATTTCCATTGGAGCACTAACAAAAGACTGTAAATCCATCGACCTTTCAATGCGCATCAGTATCTAAATACTATGCACTTATTTTCAATTAACACGATGTAACATATAAATACAGTTCGTTTCACACACACACCGGCCTTTACCGATAGACTATTGCCGGAATAGCGTTTAAATAACTCGCAGTTTAAAAATGTAGGCATAGGTAAAATTGATAACCAATCAATGACAACATCACTTGGATAAAATAATTCCACATGTTGCCATTCAATGAATTCAACATTTGCGAATGTATATATTTTAGGAATGGAAACCACCTTAGAGAATTTTGTAATTCATGACTGCGCGCACTACAAAGCCACCTACTACAAACCAAAAGATACTTATTTCTCTGGCCGTTTTTTGCTCTATTTTCCTGTCTGAATATTACGAATCATTTTCCAACGCAAACACGTTTTTCCACACACCAATTTGGTTCAGTTCAGGTTTGGTTCTTAGCTTGTACTTCCTTTTTGGCAAAAGAATCACATCTACTATATTTTTCGCTTCTAGCATGGGTATATTTCTAAGCTTCCAAGGAGTCGACCTCGCTAACACCATCGTATACAGTGCCTTTCATGCAGTATGCTTAACACTTCAAACACTTAGTATTTTTCTATTTTTTAAATATCTCTCTACCAAAGAGAATCCATTAAAAAATAGCAGTAATTTAATGATCTTTATCGGCCTTTGTACTTCTATTTCATTATTGACCTCTGTTCTTCTTTACATAAATCACATTACATTCATCCATCAAAGTCAGTTCCAACTATCGCTAATCTTGAATTTATTTTTTGCAAATCTATTGAGCCTGATTGTTATTCCAGCTTTATATTTTTCGTTGCACAACCATTTTCAGAACAGAATAAATTACTCGATTTCATTTGAACACATTGCATGGTTTGCCACCTGTGTAATTCTTGATTTCACATCAAGCACACTACAGTACAATTTTTTGATTTTTGCTATCCCTCTACTAATGTGGTCCTCTACACGCTTAAAACAACTGGCTTGCGTTATTTCTATATTAATAACAACCTCATTTATTCTTAACGAACTCACACCAACGTTTACTAATACTGACAATATTACCCTCCAATATAATATCAACATTGCCTGGTTAGTACTTATCATCACCACACTTTACCTCAATACACTTCGCCTGGATCACATAAAAACTGAAGCAAATCTGGAAGAAATGGTCTTACAAAGAACTCAAGAATTACAAACGGCTAACCTTGAACTTAAAGACGAGGCTTATGTAAGAGAACAAGCCGAACAATCCTTCCGAACCTCATCCAAGCGGTATAAGGCCTTATTCGAAACTGCAGGCATCCCTATTATTGTCATTAATGAAAAATTTTGTATTAAGCAATGGAATACAGCTGCTGAATTTCTTTTTGGTTACACAAGAGACGAAGTGGTTGGTAAAAACTTTATTGACATGTTCATCCCTCAAAACATGCAAGATGAAATCGCATGGAAATTCACCAAAGTAATTAAAAGCGGTATTAGTAAGGAAAGTATGGAATGTGAAATTATCAGTTATGATGGCCTTTCCCATACAATGCTTTGGAATATGAACCACCTAACCGATACTGACAACGATCCGAGACAAGGTCAATTACTCCTAATAGGTCAAAACATTTCGGAAATCAGAAAAACTCAAAATCAATTACATTACTTAGCACATTTTGATGCCTTAACAGACACCGCGAACCGCCGTCTATTTGAAGATCGCTGCGAACAATCTATTCAGTCATCTATCCGGCACAAACATAACATTGCCTTGATAGGTTTGGATATTGATCACTTCAAGCGTATTAATGACACACTCGGGCATGATGCCGGCGACCAGTTTCTGATAGCTCTAGCCGGCCGTTTAAAAGAATGCATCCGAAAAGAAGATACCGTTGCACGATTGGGCGGTGATGAATTCGCAATCTTACTAACAAATGTTTCCGGGCAAGATGGTGCAGAAAAAGTCGCCAGAAACATTCTAGAAACCATCACACAACCAATCAACATAAAAGGCAATGATCTAATTATCACTTCAAGTATAGGCATCACCCTATGTCCTAATGATGGTAATGAATACCCGGAATTACTAAAAAATTCAGATATGGCGATGTATCGCGCAAAAAAGGCTGGCCGAAATAATATTCAATTTTACAGCCCTGAAATGAACAACGAGATGAAACGGCAGTTGCAAATAGAACAAGAACTCAGATCAGCCCTATTAAACAACCAATTCCGGCTTTATTATCAACCTATTATTGATATCGAAACCGGCGAAGTACTCGCCCTTGAAGCTCTATTACGTTGGATACACCCTGAAAATGGCATCCTTAGACCTGACTATTTTTTACAAACAGCCGAGCAAACCGGACAACTACATGAAATAGGCCAATGGGCACTTAGAAATGCCTGCCTTCAAGGACGCGCCATTCAGGAATGGTCAAGAAGCCCTATGCAAGTTGCACTAAATCTATCTAACAGACAATTCAATCACCCCAACTTGATTGACCAGATAAAAAGCGTTCTCAAAGAAACAAAGTTTAACCCTCATAACTTAATTTTCGAAATGTCGGAAAATACCATCACCTCAAACATCGAAGCATCCTTCACTATACTCAACCAACTCAAAGACTTGGGAATATCCCTCACTCTAGACAGTTTTGGTACGGGGCTTTCTTCGTTGCGTCAACTTAAGCAAATCCCTATTGATATTATTAAGATTGACCGGACATTCGTAAAAGGAATTCCTGAAGATGAAAGTGATATGGCGATTACAGAGACGCTGCTCGCTATCACCGATCAAATGGACTTGAAATCATTTGCAACAGGAGTTGAAACAAAAGAGCAAGAAGCATTTTTGAAGATCAATGGCTGTAGGTACGCACAAGGTTACTTATATTCTGAGCCAGTTCCATTTACCAAGCTACCTGCATTGTTTGAGCGAATTCATTCTGGCCATAACCTAAGTGAAGGTGAACAAATATTTTTACCTTTTGACCATAAAATAAAATATCGTTAAGACTCAAGCTAAACACCTTATATCATAACCAATACCTTCCAATTTAAACTTTATCATTCCGTCAAATTTAGTTCGCCCCGCCTCATGCACTGAACAAGCACGTAAAAACGATCAAACATTAATACCACTTTTCACCAACCTGAGTAGACTTTCTAGACTTTTTAGAGTACAACTGTACCCCGAATTTATGGAGACAGATATGTTCAATGCAATAAACAGTACTTTTTTGAATAGGTTTTTAGCTTATTTTAATAATAAATTTATACCAACTTTAGCTAGAACACTCACCAATACAAGCAGTTTCATCGCATACCTTGAACCAATCATTCAACTATTTAAAAAGGATTGGAAAAGTAATCATCTAAGCGCTAAAGTCACATGCGTTCGCAAAGAAAGCGAAAGCATTTACACTTTAGTCCTCAAACCCAGCTCAAACTGGAAACCATTCAGGGCCGGTCAGTTTGTGCAGTTAAGCGCAGAAAAAAACGGATCATTGATAACCCGTACATTCAGTATTTCATCAGAGCCATCTTATTTTAAAGCCAGTGGTAAAATTGAGTTAACCATTCGGAGTCAAGAGAATGGTATTTTTACCCCGTGGCTACGCTCAAACCTTCACCCAGAAAGCACAGTGTATTTATCTCAAGCCAATGGCGGTTTTACGCTGAGACAAAACACAACTCGAAAACTGTTTATTGCGGCTGGTAGTGGTATCACCGCCATTCGACCACTTTTAAAAGAATATAAAAATGAACCTTGGTTTAAGCAATCCAAACTACTTTTCTATGTCAAAAACAGGTCTGAACGCTTATTTGCACAAGACCTAAACATGTTGGAAAGCTACGGCCTAGACTATAAATATATATATTCAGAAGAAAGCGGAAGAATCTGCCAGCAACACTTAGATAACTTCTGCCAAGACATAAGTAAGCGAGAGGTTTATCTATGCGGCCCAACAAAAATGATTGAAACAACCAACAACTTACTCAAAGAGAATCTTATTCCCGAAGCCAATATTCATTTTGAGTATTTCGGCGCTACTCCCATTAACATTCAAGATTCTCCTCTCGATATTGAAGAAGAAGAGTTTATTCAAGTTGATTACCTAAATTCAAATAAGCAAGTAAGTTTTAAACCGGAAGCTAGTCCTCAGACTCTCTTGGATATGGCCGAAAAAGAAGGGTTAAACCCTATTGCAGGCTGTCGAATCGGTATTTGTCACCAATGTATTTGCAAGAAAAAACAAGGGCGGGTTTATAACACAAAAACCAAGCAATACTCTGACTCAGGAAGCGAAGAGATTCAGCTCTGCCTTTCAGTACCGGTTGGTCATGTTGAGCTCGAACTTTAAATTAAATCAGGAATTAATCATGCAAAAACCAGATACAAGAACTTTAGACCAGTTCGCGGAAGAACTTGATCAAATTCGCTCTGATGCAATGAGTGAAGTTGGAGAAAAAGATGCCCGCTATATTCGACGCTTAATAGGTATTCAGCGTAGTAGTGAAATTATCGGACGAATAGTCATGGTTTTGGGGTTTATTAGCCCTGCACTATGGGTAATAGGCGTCGGATTATTAGCACTGGCAAAAATTCTAGATAATATGGAAATTGGCCATAATGTGATGCACGGGCAATATGACTGGATGAATGACCCAAACATCAATTCGCGTAATTTTGAATGGGATATCGCTGGCGATGGTGGCTCCTGGAAGCGTTACCACAACCATGAACATCATACCTATACCAATGTAATTGGTAAGGATCGAGACTTTGGCTATGGAACACTTCGTCTTAGTGATGACCTTCCCTGGAAGCCTAAAAATCGCTTTCAGTTTTTACACTATTTAGGTTTAAGTGCTCTGTTTGAATGGGGAGTCGCCTATCATGAGGTCGCTGCTGAACGTATATTCATGGGCAAGCGACGCGAAGTCAGCAGCCTGCCAATCTCACGAAAAGCGCTAAAAGATGCATTCTTTAAAAAAGCCGGGCGACAAATTTTTAAAGATTATATTTTCTTTCCACTACTTTGCTGGCCAGTTGCTTTGCAAGTACTGACAGGGAATTTTATTGCTAATATCATTCGTAATTTATGGACATCTACCATTATTTTCTGCGGCCATTTCACTGAAGACATCCATACATTTCAACCAGCAGAGATCGAAAATGAAACACAAGGTGAATGGTATTACCGACAAATATTAGGTTCTTCAAACCTTGAGGGAAAAAAATTGTTCCATATATTAACAGGCCATTTAAGTTGCCAAACTGAACACCACTTGTACCCTGACGTACCCGCACCTCATTACCCGGATATGTCGATAAAAGTACAAGCTGTCTGCCATAAATATGGTATTCCTTATAATACAGGTTCGCTTAGCAAGCAGTACATCACTGTTGTGCAGAGAATTCTAAAGTATTCATCGCCCAAATCAATCAAAGCATAAGTCGATTTATTGTATGGTCACATCACTGAATTTATTAAACTTTTAAGGAATATGACACGGCCATAGCTTTTAAAAAGATTCGCCTATCAATGATGTGTCAAGACCCTCATTTCTGAACTACACTTATAGTGTTTATAGATCGTTCATTTTTGAGGGTCAAAACATGCTGATTGGCTTACCTAAAGAAATCAAAAACAATGAGTTTCGTGTTGGCTTAACACCCGCTTCTGTTCATGAATTATGCCAAGCTGGTCACGAGGTTCAGGTTGAAAAAAGTGCAGGCGTAGGCTGCGGCTTTGAAGATGCAGACTTTAAAACAGCTGGTGCAAGCATTATCCAAAGTGCGGCTGAAATTTTTAAAGCCGCTGAATTAATCATAAAAGTCAAAGAACCTCAGGCCGAGGAACGTGCGCTACTTCATCAGGGCCAGACATTATTTACTTACTTACACCTTGCCCCTGATATTCCTCAAACAAAAGAACTCCTTGCCAGCGGCGCGACTTGCATCGCCTATGAGACTGTTACAGATAGTCATGGGCACTTACCTTTACTCGCCCCAATGTCTGAAGTTGCAGGCCGTATGAGTATTCAGGCTGGTGCTCACTGCTTAGAAAAATCACAGCAAGGCCGAGGGGTCTTGCTTGGGGGCGTTCCTGGCGTAGAACCTGCCACGGTATTAGTTATTGGTGCGGGAGTCGTAGGGTCCAACGCGACACAAATGGCTGTTGGCTTAGGCGCTAATGTCGTCGTGTTAGATAAATCACTCGATGCCTTACGCCACCTTGATTCATTATATGGTAACCGTATAAAAACACTATTTTCAACGAAACATACCTTGGCCGACCAACTCCGTTTAGCAGATTTAGTTATCGGCGCCGTACTTGTTCCAGGCGCAGAAGCACCAAAATTAGTGGCCCGAAAGCAGCTAAAAACAATGAAGAGAGGTGCTGTAATTGTCGATGTTGCCATTGATCAAGGAGGCTGTGTTGAAACCTCTCACCCGACCACTCATGCAGAACCGACTTTTGTTGTTGATAATGTTGTTCATTATTGTGTCGCTAATATGCCGGGAGCACTTTCAAGAACCTCAACCCAAGCATTAAACAATGCAACGCTACCCTATATCTTAGAATTAGCAAATAAAGGAATTAAAGCAGCTTTGTCTGAAAATTCAGATTTACTACAAGGACTAAGCATCATGCGCAATCAACTCACATGCTCAACAGTAGGTTTGGCGCAACGAAGGAGAGCCATTCTACCCGAAGAAGCCTTGCAATCATTGTTATAGAGAAGAATGCTGAGTGGATAGACCCCCTATGCACCAGAAATAACTAAGAGTTATTTACATTGAAATAACTCAAACAACATTCATTTGAAACAAATCTTAACCATTCCCGTACAGATTATTGCTAATCAAACCAGAGGATAACTTCTATACTTCATACGTCAATTTCAATTCAGTATTCACAAAGGTTTTTTATGACAACGCCAGCAGCTCAGTTACTAGCAGTACAAGACTTAACTCGTGTTCAAACCTTACAATTTGAAAAAATAGAAAATGAAAAGCTTCAGTACGAAACGCTGAAGAAACAAACGCTCGATACCAATTTTTCACATTTATTCCAATCACAAAGCCTAGTGAAGAATATTTTTAAATCGGCTGTGAATGATGAAACAAGACCTTCAACTCCCTTTAAACAAGGCACCGTTTTAGTCGATTAATGAATAATATTCATGGCGCCATCAAATATAAACTGAATCGCCAATGCAGCTAATAACACGCCTAAAAAACGCCTTAGAATTTCATCTCCGGTCTTCCCGATAAGGCGTTTTACATATTTAGAAAGTATCATCGCGATAAACGTTAAGCCACAAACGATGATAACCGCAAACAATACCCCTAACCGCTCTGCTCCATGACTCGCATTTGAAAACAATAAAATGGAAACTGTCAAAGAGCCTGGTCCTGCCAGCAACGGGATAGATAAGGGAAAGACTGAAATATCAACAATGTCACTCCCTTTTGAGAATTTCAATTCACTGGTAACCATGTTAAACGCTGTATAGAACAGTAATAAACCGCCAGATATACGTAAAGCATGAATGCTAATACCTAGCTGTTCGAGTAAAACTTCACCATAATTACCAAATGCCACCAATAATACCGCTGAAATAAGAATTGCTTTTAGAGCAATTTGTATTCGAACACGTAGAACCTCACTCGGTGCAATGGCATGAAAAATTAGCGCAGTACCAATGGGGTCAATAATGACAAACAATGCTGTCAAAGCATTTAAAAAAACTGGTAAATCCATACACCCTTCTTCGAAATAGAGTTAAGTCGCTTTATCTGAATATAGCTTGAAAGCATTTAATACGACAGTTTTAGTTTCTAGCACCTGACTATAGCTTAATAGTTAGCTTGCGAGGCTTGTAAAAACTTAATAACCAGATGCAAAACAAATGACAGGGCTTGATAAGAATCATTTTAAAATGACACTCTAAAAGGTACTATACGCTCATAAATTATTCCTATTAATTTTTAAAGGCTAACGCTAAATGATTTCAAACTTTGAGCAATTACTTGTCGCAGCGACAGAACAAGATCAACCACAACGACTATTGTTTTTATTCGCCAAAGCCGAAGGTAGTAGTGACTCTAAAAAGAAAAAGAAAAAGAAAAATGACGAACAGCATGGAACATTATCACCCGTTATGTGTGTGGATAAGCTTCCTGAAGAAATTGAATCATTTAAAACACTGTCAGAAGAAGCCGATAGCATCTCTAAAGACTGGGACTTTGTGATTGCCGTAGGCCTTTCCGGGAAAGATGGAGTAGCACCTACCGTTGATGAAGCGGAGCCGTTCTTAAACAAAATGACAAATGATCTTTCTTCTGGGCAGTCGATGGCTCAGTACGTAATTTTTGATCGTGAAGAAAACCCGGTAATGATTGAAGTCTGCTAATCAGCGTTAACTGATCTTGCTAGTAGCGGTGCTTTTTAAAGCACCGCTACTAATTAACACTAGGTGGTACTAACTAAGCCTATTGTCAGTATTCCACTCTATATAGTTAATCAAACACAGTTCATTATTCAAAAGACACCTTATACTGATTGCCCCCCTTTTTAGCTCAATGAACCAAAGATTCTGTATCAGGAAGAAGCCATACACCACGCTTTGGCGTAACAGCTTTCTTATTGGGTTGAGTGAATTTAAACGGAATAGATTTGGTTCTGCCTCGGGCATTATGCCTAATTGCAAAGTGTAAATGCGGTCCCGTTGAATAACCGGTATTACCTGATAAACCAATAACCTGCCCCGCGTCTACCGCTTGACCTTTTTTTACTTTTACACTACCTAACAACAAATGCGCGTAAATAGCATAAGAGCCATCATCATGCATAATATCGACATAATTTGCTTTATCGAAGAAAAAGGGGCTTGATACACCTGCTACGGCATAATCATCTTTTGTACTTATCACCACACCTTTTTTAACCGCAACTATTTTTGTACTCACGGGCATGCCGATATCGACAGCATAAAGACTAGGTTGTCGGTGGTGGCTAAATTTACCTTTAAATCCCTGACTAATTCTCATCGGTTTGAAGTCTAAAAAAGGGGGTAAAACCAAGGAGGTTAAAGGCTGACTTTTAGGGTCCCCAATCACACACCAAAAATCATAAGCTCTTTTTCTCTTATTTGATTCTGATTTATAAAGTACTTTAGTGGAGTCAGCAGCGATCATTTTACTAACTCGTTTTACGTCTTTATCGTCATCAAACCTAAGAAAACACTGGACCATGGCATGAAACGGATTACGCACCCTATAGGTGATATACCGGCCATCAGCTTCAACATCCAAACTGGGGCGTGTAAACTTCTGCTTAGTTTTGGCATACTTGATTTCTTCGATATTTGCAGGTGCTATTAGCTCAGGCTTTTTATCCGAAAAAGTCCACTTCCCACTAGAATCTTTATATTTATATATTTCAGCCAGAAGCGAGGAACTACAACAACATAAGGCTAAAGCGAAAACCAAGTTAATCTTCATCATTTAAATTTTGCTTAGTGACATTTTTGACGAATTATTTTTTTCAATTTAATTACTTCATTTTTTCGTTCTTGCTCGCTCACTTTCATTTCTTTACCTTGCTCATCGGTGAACACCACTCGCCCTTCTATTTTTGATAGATAGTTTCTAGCATTTATACATACTTCAGATAATGACGGCATTTTTTTTTGTTGATCTATAAGTTTTTGCCGCTTTTCATTTTGCTTGGCCTCTTTTTGTTCTGCATGCTTCAACATCAGTTCTGGAGAACTTAGGTCTGTAGAAATATTGATATGATCTAACTGGCTAGAAATATTGTCTGAATGCTGACCAGTTGGCGGCCGATCACCAAAATGTACTTGCCCGTTTTCATCTTTCCATTGGTACACTTCAGACCAAGCATTAGAACAATGTATGATCAAACTTAATAAAGTAAAAGTACAAAATCGCTTTAACCCCAAACAACCCAAATTCCATTTAGTCATACTTATCCCGATAAAATAGCTTTTTGAACACTTGATTTTCCAAGCCCGTATCTAACGGGAGAAATATAACTCATTTCTATAATTTATTCTAAGACTGAGCAGTAAAGTCAGTGATTATCAGCTTTAAAAAGAACGATAAATATTAATTTAATTCACATTATGAACTATGCACAGTTTTAAGCATGACAGTCGCGTTGTTGCTCGTTAAGATAAGGCCTCATTCAACAAATAATAATCGATAATATATGATGATCAAGTCTCTCAATACTTTAAATTTATTCCTGCTTCTAATCATATCTAATGCAACAATCATCAGCCCGCAAGTATTCGCACAAGAGACTGTTCCAATCAACATGTGCGTCTGGGACCCTATCGGAAAGGCGGGCCCTGTTGGTCAAATTATGAAAGAATCTAAAATCCATGCGTTTAATTGGGGAGTAGACCTGAGTTACGAAGTTTACACCGATGAACGCATCGCCATCGATGAATTCAAGTTAGGCCGCTGTGATGCCGTCAATCTACTAGGTTTTCGTGTGCGTGAATTCAATACTTTTACTGGCAGTTTAGGCGCCATTGGAGCGATTCCAAGTTACGAACATTTAGGCATTATCATTAAAACTATTAGTTCACCTAAGGCTGCCAAGTTAATGCGTGTAGGTGAGTATGAGGTTATGGGAATTGGACCGGCAGGGGCTATTTTTATGTTTACTCGTGACCGTTCAATTCTGCAACCTAAGGACTTTGCAGGAAAACGAATGGCCGTACTTGATGGTATTCCTGAATCAGAGTACCTTTCACAAAAATATGGTATCACGCCTGTTAATTCAACCATTTTCAATTCCATTTTAAAATTCAACAATGGCACTGTTGACCTTACTGCCGCACCAGCCATTGTTTATGAACCTTTCGAAATGCATAAAGGTTTAGAACCTGATGGCGGTATCTATAAAGAACCTTTCCTTTATATCACCATGCAAGTCATTGCGCGCTGGGAGAAATTCCCAGAAGGTTTTTTCCAAAAAGCACGAAATAAAGCTGTTGAGAAATACCCGGAGTTTGTAAAATTCCTGAAAGACCCGGAAGCTACGATTCCTGAGAAATACTGGATCGATATCCCCGACCACCTTTATGATTACTGGGTTGAAGATTTCAGGGAAAGTCGTTTAGAGCTCGGAGAGCGCGGTATCTATGATAAGCGAACCTTAAAACTTCTACGCAAAGTGCGTTGTAAACTCGCCCCAAAAAGCGCTGAGTGCACGGCAAGTAACCGAGAATAATATTACTTGAAAACCGAAGCGCTATGCCCTTAGCTATCCAAACAGAACCGCGACTTATTACAACGAGCAGTTCTGGTCATTTTCCTGACATTTCAAATTTTGGAATAGTAATCAAGCACCTTAGGCACAAATACAAGTACTCGATATCACATTCTTACTGCTATCATTAACAGGGTATTGATGTGATTAAGTCTAAGTACTGATATATTCAAAACCTATGCAGGAATCTCTATATTTGTAGCCATTGGGATAAATACTATGCCGAAATTACAAGTAGATAATAAGCAGTTAGATATCATGAAGTCCTCTTGGAGTACGTTAAAACGATCTGGCAAACTTAATGCTTTTTCTATCGATTTTCACCGCATATTTGTCGAGGCTAATCCCGGCAGGTTTGAATTATTCAAACAGGATAAAAGTGTACAACGTGCCAGGTTATTATCGATGGTTACCGAACTAGTCTGTGAGAGTTCGTTGTACTATGGGCACGGCACTGATAGCGGCACCGCTATTGCTTCATCGCTTGCTAAAAAACACAAGGCACTTTCAGTCAACCCCGATGATTTTAACACCTTCCTTCACTGCCTCTTATTTGCATTAGAGAAAAATCTCAACGACATATGGAATGATGAGTTACGACAGGCATGGGAACATTCATACAACGACTTTGCTAAGAAAATCATCAAGGCGATGGAAGAAACCTCAAATACCGATTCACAGCAATAACCTAAACATCAACTAAACAAACTTATACAGCGAATCAAACACTTTGAAGGCACTTAACGAGCTGCTCAACAATAATGGGTTTCGATAAGTGTTCGCTAAATCCAACCTCTAGTGCCCGCTGTTTACTTGCGACATTCACATCAGCGGTTAAAGCGAAAATGGGCAAATTCTTTAGATGAGGTACTTGTCTTATTTTAGCTGTTGCAACATAACCATCCATGACAGGCATTTGACAGTCCATCAAAACCAAATCGAATTCTTTTTCTTGAACCATCTCAAGGGCTTGCAATCCATCATCAACAATCACCGGCAAAATCCCCAGACTCTCTAATATCGCCTGAATCAGTAGTTGATTCATTTTATTATCCTCAGCGACTAAAACCTTTAAGTGAGAAAAATCTTTTGTTTCGTAGCTGTCATTTTCTAGTGGTTTTTCCTCAGAAAGATCCATTTTAAATGTAAATTCAAACGCTGAGCCTTTACCCTTGTGACTTATAATCGTGATATCTCCGTGCATCAGCAGACTTAACTCTTTTGAAATAGCTAAACCCAGCCCTGTACCGCCATAGGTACGAGAAGTAGACTCATCAGCCTGAGAAAAAACATTAAATAGTTGTGCCTGATTTTCACGTGCTATCCCAATACCAGTGTCTTTGACGACGATACTGATTTCTGCCTGCTTATCAGTTTTTTGGCTTAAATTTGCGACAAGCTGAATACTACCCGACTCTGTAAACTTTAAAGCATTTCCACACAAGTTGAGCAACACTTGTTCTATTCTGAGTTGGTCACCATTAAAGTATAAATCCGGTGGTAAATTATCTATTAGTTCCCAAATTAGGTTTTTACTGGATACCTGGCTATCAAAAAGGGTGTCAATTCGGGCTAAGACTTGATGCATATCCAAGGCTTCATGAGATAAAACCAGCTTCCCGGATTCAATCTTGGAAATATCCAAAATATCGTTCACGATGTTTAACAATATATCAGATGACACTTCAATTTTTTCTAGATGGTCTTTTATCTCACCAATATCCTCTGATGCTTTAGCCAAGCGAGAGAAACCAAGCACTGCGTTCATAGGCGTTCTTATCTCATGACTCATATTTGCAAGGAAGCGACTTTTTGCCATATTCGCCTCATTAGACGATTTAACAGCCAAGCGCAGAGACTCCGTTTTCTCCTTAACCAAGGCGTCTAAGCCCACCTGTCGAACATGCATCATCAAAATCAACAGAATAATAAAAATAACAATAACGACTTCCAGCGCAAATAAAACCAAATAAGACTTGCTCTGTTGCTGCGCTAAAGCTTCTTTATCGGCAAGCAAGTTCAGATGCCAAACTTGCCCTGCCAAATGAAAATCGATTTCTTGTAAAGTCGTCTCACTTCCTAAAATTAATTCAGAGCCCCCTGTATTTGATGAGAAGGCAACAGACTGACCTTTTTCATATATTTCATATTTAAACAAATGGCTTTCATCTAAATTAAAGGCCCGTTGTATCATTTTTTCAGCCAAGAAGACGCCAGTTGCATAACCCATTAGTTTTTTAGATGATGAACCCGAATCATCATTTAATGGCCTGAATACAGGGAAAAATAGTAAGTAAGCAGGCTCTTGAGAGTTTGATTGAACCAGATTAATAATAGGCGTTGCTTGAGGTTGAAAGAGTCTTTGAGCGGTATTCAGAGTTGCTTTTCTCTTACTGTTTGAATACACATTAAAGCCTATCGCTTTAGAATTCCCTTGCTCAGGACTGATCAGTTTTACGAAAACTATGGGGTCTTCCCTTTTTAAAGGCTTCCCCTTGATCACCATAGGTTTATTGTAAATTGCACTTAACTCTTCTTCAGCTTCTGGCCTATTTTCACTCATGATAATAGGGTTCCAAGACATTGCTTTAATGGTTGGGTGTGACTGTGTAAGTGTATTAACAAATATTGAAAACTCGTCTCTATCCATATCAGGAGTGCTTTGAATAAAACTCGCCAGATTTTGAAGCTGGGCCAAACTATTGTTTAGCTCTCGATATAAACCGTTTTCCACCGTTTTCATTTCCCTGACAGCTGATTTACGTGCACTTTCATTTGAAAATTCGATAAAGAATGCTGTCAAAACTAATACTGAAAAAAATAAAAAAACAACCGAAGCTGGAATAATAAAACGGGACTTCCGGTCTTGCTGAGCAGTTTTATTCAAACTTAATATACTCAGCACAAAGGGCGTCACTAATAAGACGCCTAATGAGTCACCCAACCACCAGTAGACAACATTCAACCAGTAATTGTCCTGACTGTAATTAGGATTGAAGGTACTTAACGCAACAATCCCTATGTTGGCGGAAATGAGGTTAACCAGAATACCAACCACAAAAATGAAATAAAATAGTTTAATGTTTGAGGATTGTGTGAGCGGATTTCCAATCCAGTACCGTAATAACGCACTTCCCACCAGAGCCTGAAGTGTCGCACCCGAGGCAATTACCAGTAATTCAGCCCCGGGCGCACCAAATAAGTTAGCAATATCTGCAAAGGGATGAACAGAATAGTTAAAAGCCATTGAGGCAATAAACACCGCAGGTAGAAACCGCCACCACCAGATAAAGCATCCCACCAAGGCAATGCCTGCAGGCAGCCAGATAGGTATAATTTGTGATTGAAAAGAGATGGATGATAGAAAATGGCCGATTAAAAAATAGCTTATAAATAATGCACCATATAAGCCCAAAGAACGCTTATTATTTAATATATCTGGCATACAGAGGCCACTCTCCGCCTGAATAGAGTTATTTGATAAATAAAGTTATAGACTATAAATACCTAGAAGAGAAATCACTTAATGTCTCTATACTCTGACGTTAAGGGCTCAAAAACAGACCAAAATCATGTTATCAAAGTCAAAAACTCTCGAGTTAATCATAGATCTTCTTTGTGTGATTTCAGACAAATCTAGAGGAAACCTTGATAACTTGTTTACTCACCCTCTTTTTAACAATTCAACAATCAAAAGAATTTCTTTTTATAATTTTTGATTTTGCCTACTTAAGCATGACAGCAATGCGCTTCATCGTTAAGATGAGCCTTTCCCAATAAAAACAATCACTCGCTATGAACTCAAAATCTAATATCACGCTATTTCTATTACTTTCCATATTAACCTCATTCATGAGCACACGACTTTTAGCTCAAGAAGTTGTACCAATACATATGTGCGTCTGGGACCCTATTGGAAAAGCGGGGCCCGCTGGGCAGATAATGAAAGAGGCCAAAATTTATGCATACAAATGGGGTGTAGACCTCTCTTACGAAGTTTACACAGATGAACGTATTGCTATTGACGAATTCAAACTAGGCCGTTGCGATGCGGTTAATATGCTTGGCTTTCGTGCGCGGGAATTCAATTCCTTTACGGGGAGTTTAGGTGCCATTGGAGCCATTCCGAGTTATGAGCATCTAGGTATTATCATTAAATCACTTAGCTCACCTAAAGCAGCCAAACTGATGCGGGTAGGCGAATATGAAGTTTTGGCTATGGGACCAGCTGGCGCTATTTTTATGTTCACTCGAGACAAAACAATACTGCGACCTAAAGACTTCGCCGGAAAACGAGTAGCCGTACTAGATGGCATCCCTGAGTCAGAATACTTAACTCAAAAACATGGTATGACCCCTGTTAACTCAACCATTTTTAATTCTATTCTAAAATTCAATAATGGCACCGTAGATCTAACGGCTGCACCAGCAATTGTGTATGAGCCCTTTGAGATGCACAAAGGTTTAGAACCAGATGGAGGCATATATAGAGAGCCTTTCCTCTATATCACTATGCAGGTCATCGCGCGCTGGGAAAAATTTCCCGAAGGTTTTTTCCAGAAAGCTCGAAATAAAGCCGTCGAGGATTATTCCAAATTTGTGAAGTTCCTGACTGATCCAGAGGCAACCATTCCGGATAAATACTGGATTGATATCCCCGATCATCTTTATGACTATTGGACTGAAGATTTTAGAGAAAGTCGGTTAGAACTAGGTGAGCGGGGTATTTACGACAAACGAACCCTAAAACTATTACGTAAGGTTCGCTGTAAGTTATCCCCAACAAGCGCCGAATGCACGGCAAGTAATAGAGAATAGCCTTTAACTATCGGAGCGTTCGGTATGTGGATCTTGATGAATCAGAATATCCGCATACTGAAACTCTTTTCTAATATTGATTTCTACTTCATCACTCAGTCTGTGCGCCTCAGCTAACGTTAAACCACCATCAAGAACAAGATGTAATTGAATAAATTTGGTTTGCCCTGACTGCCTTGTTCTCACATCATGTACTTCAATCACTTCTGGATGTTTTGTTGCCAGTTTATGAATGAGCGCCTGCTCTTCATCGGGCAGCTCCCGGTCAAGCAGCAATTGCACGGACTCATACCCTATTTCCAATGCACATTTCAAAATATACACCCCGATCAATAATCCAATCACTGGGTCAGAGTAGAGCCATCCAAAATGATATAATAACAAGCCAATCAAAATTCCGGCATTGGTCACTAGATCTGAAGCGTAATGAACTGAATCTGCTTTCACGGCAATAGAGCCGGTTAATTTGACCACATGTCGTTGAAAAATGACTAAAATAAAAGTCATAATCATAGAAATACCAATGACACTAAACCCCACCTCAAAAGACTCAAGTAATTCAGGGTGAACGATTCTTTCCAAGGTATAAATAATTAGAAACAAAGCAGAACTTACAATAAATGCAGCCTGACCTAATCCTGCTAAAGCTTCCGCTTTACCATGACCAAAACGATGTTCTTCATCTGCGGGCATCAAAGCATAACGCACTGCAAACATATTAATAAGTGATGCGCCTAAGTCTAATAGTGAGTCAACTAACGCTGCTAAAACCCCCATAGATCCTGTTGCTAACCAAGCGTAGACTTTAATTACTAACAAAATAAATGCAACGAAAACAGATGCTCTGGTTGCTAGAATTATCAAGCGTTCAAATTTTGGACTGATAATTTTATCAGTTGCTTCTATCATTTTTACCTCTTAAAGTTCATCTCTATTTCTTTACGGGATTGATAATACCGATTAAGGCAAGCGAAAAAACCTGAATTGTACCTCAATAAACGACTGATTTTTATAATGAGTTCTAAAAATATTTTCAGTGATTCAAAGGGGTTGTATTATATTTAAATCTCGCAAATACCATTCGTCACAAGCATTATGTCCACTATCTCCCAAAGGGCTTTTAAGAGTTTCAAAACCTTTTCGTTGATAAAGGGAAACAGCCTTAGACATACTTTTTAATGTTTCAAGATAACAAAACCGATAACTCATTTGTTTAGCTTCAATTAACAACTCATCGATCAACCTCTCCCCCCAGCCCTTACCTCTTGCTTCAGGTAGTAAGTACATTTTTTGCAGCTCACAACATTTTTCTAAGTGACATGAGAAATGACCAACGCCACCGCCACCAATGACGCGCCCTTCATTTTCTATGACATAGTAAGCATGCCCTTTTCCGGCATATGCTGCTGATAAATGATCCAATTCGGGGTCCTGCCAAGCAAAACCTGGCCGGTTAGCACCAAACTCAGTTAAGACTTCACGAATAATTTCTCCCATTAATAGGTTGTCAGCTGAGTGGATTCGTCTAATAATCATATAAGTCTTTTGTTTTCCTAAATTCGAGCTGTTTTTCATAGTTCAAACTATAACGTGGAATGAATATGACAGTAAATTTATACACCGCTCAGCAAGTTCGCGAGCTTGACCGTATTGCCATTGAAGACCATGGTATCGATGGCTTTGAACTAATGCAAAAAGCTGCTCGCTTTGCATTTCGTACATTTGTTAAACAATGGGACGGCTGTAAACAAATTTATGTATTTTGTGGCAGCGGTAATAATGCTGGCGACGGTTATATTTTTGCAGGCATCGCTAAAAAAAGAGGCTTTCGTGTCAGCCTGTATTTTATCTCCCCACCTGAAAATCTTAAAAAGGATGCTTTACTTGCATATCAGTACTGTATCGAAAATGGTGTCGAATGCCTGCCATTCACCAAAAAAAGTGATGCTGTTTTATCGGCAGATCAAGATATGGTCATCATCGATGCACTGCTAGGTACCGGTCTTAACGCTGAAGTTAGCGGGCTTTATAAGAAAGCTATTTTACTTTGCAACCAATCTAAAGCCCCCACTCTAGCGATTGATATACCCTCTGGATTATCAGCGGACACAGGTCAGGCATTAGGCATTGCCATTGAAGCAAAATGTACTGCCACCTTTATCGGATTAAAACGAGGAATGCTCACAGCACGTGGTCAGCACTATTGCGGGGATATTTTTTATGATGATTTAGACATAACTGAAAACATCTATAGCCAAGTCCCTGTTGATGCCAAGTTGCTAAATTTACCCACATTATTAAAGAACTTAAAGCCTAGAAATGCAGACATGCACAAAGGCCAATGCGGGCATGTTTTATTGATAGGTGGAGACCGTGGTTATGGTGGCGCGATTTTAATGGCTGCTGAGTCCGCTGCCAGAATAGGTGCAGGACTAGTCAGTGTCGCAACCCAGTCTGAGCATGTTTCTGCCTTACTATCACGCCAACCTGAAATCATGGTTAAAACTGTTACTAATACGGGTCAACTTCTACCTTTATTAGCTAAGGCGACTGTTATCGTAATCGGTCCGGGTTTAGGACAATCAGCATGGTCAGAACAAATGCTATTATTTGCTCTAAAAAGCATGAAACCCATTGTCATTGATGCTGATGCCTTGAACCTTATTTGTATAAACCCAAGCTGGGTGTTACATGCTGAGCATATATTAACGCCTCACCCCGGCGAAGCTGCACGTTTATTAGGTACTGAAACAGCCATTATTCAAGAGGATCGATTCAAAGCAGTTCAAGCACTCCAAAAAAAATGGGGGGGCTCAGTGCTATTAAAAGGTAGCGGAAGTTTAATCACTCACGAAGATCAATCAGTTACAGTATGCCCTTATGGCAATCCGGGTATGGCTACGGGTGGAATGGGTGATGTATTAAGTGGCATATTAGGTGCTTTACTTGCACAAGGTCTAAACAAAGGGTTTGCACTTGAACTGGCGGTTTGTCTTCATGCCAATGCGGCAGACATTGCTGCCGATAAAAATGGTCAGCGCGGTCTATTAGCAACTGATGTAATTCCTATTGCTCGCTTATTATTGAATGATAAACCGGTTGAATAGAGCGCTTGACACGAAAGCGGTGTTTGAACCGGTGCGCATGGCGCATCCTATAAGTGACGGTTTACTCGATATATGATGTTACACTCAGGCATTAATAGAACTAGATTCCCGCACAAGTGACTACGGGAATGACGAAAAAAAAGGGATATTGGGATGACAGAAGTTTGAGATGCGTCATTTCTATGATGCATCTCATTCGAAATATTAATCTTCGATTTTTATCACTATAAATAGAGGATTACCTTGTCGAACCACTAAAACAGGAACAGAGCGATTACTAGGTAAACTTTCAACGACATTGAAAAAATCAGTTAGGGTTTTGAAACCTTGATTATTTAAACGAGTAATAATATCACCTTGTCGAATACCTGCTTTCCGCGCGGGTTGATCTAGCACCTGAATAACCTGTACACCACTATCAAGGTTCAATTCTGCCAGTGTTTTATCATCGATTTTTCTTACGTTAACACCTAAGCGATTATTTTTCTTAATCGTGGGTGAGTCGAGTTCAACCGGCGTTTTGTTGGTATTAGGAAGCTCTCCAATTTTAAGGGTAATTTCTTTCTCCCCCCCATCTCGAACAACAACCATCTCAACTTTCTCGCCAACTTTTGTTCGACCAACTAATTGTGGAAGCTCTGAGGAAAGTCCAATTTCTTCACCTTCATATTTGATAATCACATCACCAGCTCTCAGACCAGCATCGGCAGCTGGAGAGTCTTCAAGTACTTGTGATACTAAAGCACCATACGGTTTATCTAAACCAAATGACTCAGCAAGACCTTTGCTTACTTCTTGAATTAATACGCCCAACCAGCCGCGAGAGACATATCCTTGCCCTTTAAGCTGTTCAACAACTTCCATTGCCACATCAATAGGAATAGCAAATGACACCCCCATAAAACCACCTGAACGGGTATAAATCTGGGAATTAATACCGATAACCTCGCCCTCCATATTAAAAAGAGGGCCACCGGAATTACCTGGATTAATCGCGACATCTGTTTGGATAAAAGGCACGTAGTTTTCATTAGGAAGGCTTCGACCTTTCGCGCTCACAATACCTGCGGTAACGGTGTAGTCGAAACCAAAAGGAGAACCTATGGCAAAAACCCATTCTCCAACTTTCAGCTCTTTTGATTTGCCCATTTTTACAGCTGGCAAATCATCGGCATCCACTTTCAAAACTGCTAAGTCTGAACGTTTATCTGAACCTATCAATTTTGCTTTCAACTCTCGACGATCATTGAAACGTACAAAAATTTCATCTGCGCCCTCAATAACATGATTATTGGTGAGTACAATACCGTCTTCACTGACAATAAAACCCGAGCCCATTGACTTCAATTGTCTCTTTCCGCCATTGCCGTCCTGACCGCCCTTATCATCGCGACGTTCTGGTGCGCCGCCAAAAAAGTGTTTAAATAAATCAGGTAATTGCTCCATATCACCTTTAAATTGGAATTGGGATGGCTGGTCTACATGGCTGATAGTACTGATATTAACAACTGACTCAGAGTGATCTTCAACCAATTCAGTAAAGTCAGGCAGACCTGACGCAAATAAGTGATTACTAAAAAAAACAAATAGACAAAACACCCAAATCGTTGAGATTAATGATTTTCGATACGTCATGGATACTCCTACACAATGCCTTGATAGACACTTAGATATAATTCATATGGACGAGACAGTTTGGCCTTTAAAGATTTCTTTTCAACTTAAAGATAGTTAAGGGCGAGGAAAGGATTGATAGAAGGGGGACTAATATTGGTTTTTTGTATTAATACGACTCTCGGTTGCAACGTCAATACGTATCATTTCTGGCTTAAAACGCTCATCATCCGAGTGCTGCTTAGCAAAGTACCTTGCGTACCCAAAACCTATTAATAATGAAATCAGGCCACTTACAGCAACGCCTTCATCAGGCCACCCTAAGATACTTTTGGTAAAGATTGAAACAAAGAGCATCAACAATAAGGGCATCATGAACATCAGTAAAGAAGCGCTCAGTAAACCTTGCTCGGAAATTGCCAACGAGACAATGTCACCAGGTTTAGCATTAATATTATTCGAGACACTGAACTCTATGCATTTATTACTGGCAAATTTGGTCAAAGCACTTTGTCCACACCCAGATTTTAGCTGACAGCTTTCGCAAGCACTCTGTCGTTGAATTTTGACATTGACATAACCATGCTTTGCTTCACTTAATACTAATGCTTGTTCTTCGATCATCGATTTCTTTCTATAAAAGTGAAAAGCTACTTTTGCATTTCAGGTTTAACTGACTCAGCGACCAGCATTGCCGTCATGGCAGGTATTTCACCAATGACAGTAACGCCATATTCGTGTGAATTATATTGTAACACCTGAGTATAGGCTACAGTCGCACCCACCTGAGAAGCACCTTCAGGCATCATACCTTCTTTGATTTTCTCGACAAAAATACTGTAGTTGGCAAGACCATCACTGTACACCATAACATTACTGCCTGGCTTATTTTCACCATTGACTCTCATAAAACCTGAGGGAATCCACATACTTTTCCACATCATTTTATTTGGCCAACGAATATCTTTCTTCACTGTAGGTATCATGACATGTTCAATTAATGATCCAGCATTCATTGGTTCTAAGTCTTGATCATCAATAACATCTGGAAACTCAATATGCGTATATTGAAATCGTTCAAGATCAATGCCTTCATGATTTTTCAGAACAGATTTCAACAGTAGGCCTGTTTGTTTATCGAGCCACAGAAAGTAACTATAACGATGCTCATCTTCAGCTTCTATAGCGAGTTTCACACAAGGTCGTTCAACTTGCCGGCAAGCACCCAAATTTTTCAAACGATAGTTTTTTTGGTCGGGCATAAAATTAGAAAACAGCTGTACAACTTTATTTGAGTACTTAGACTGTTCCAATTGCACAACCCTGTTATCAGGAAAAACACACATAACCTGAGTGCCATTTCGTACTATTTCACCCATCTCACCATCAAGCTGCTTTAATAATTCTTGCTCCTCATTATTTTGAAGGCGATGAACAATGCTCATGGAGCTAGACATTTTCCCTCTGGAGAACATGAATGTACCCCGGTAGTTTTCATTTACAGTTGCTGACTGCATTTTTTCCAACCACTGCTCCGGGGAACGTTCAGATATGGCTTCAGCATTCGCTACACCTGAAATAACAAATAACAAACAGCTAATTACAGAGATAAATAAACGCTGCCCTATCTCTTTTAAATATGTGATTTTATAATTCAAACATCTCATTTTAATTCACAATACCTTTTAAATCCCAACAGCATTAACGCTAGCAACTCGCGCTAAAGGCATTAAACCGGCAGAAGAACTTACAACCGAATGCTCTGCGTGCCTTAGCAAATATTCATTAAAGCGACGCGCATGCTCTTCACTAAACTCGACGATAATCTTGGGCTGCTTATTTAATGATCCACTTGAAACGTTCACACGCTGAAGCGGTGAAGTAGCGTCTACAGGTAATACTGCCGCAAGTTGTGAATCATTTACATTCAAAGGGTCATTAACGCTGCTTTGTAATACAAAAAATAGAGCAAATGCCACACTAGCAGCTATAGCAAGACCTCCGCTGATTCGAGAAGTATATCGACTTCTTCCAGCCTCTTTAACAAGTTCTTCTGACTGCGATGACGAGGATTTTTGAAATTGATCCGAGCTATCAAAAGTAGATTCAGAGGGCTCATCATTTAATTGTAACGGTGCTTCCTGTGAAATTATCTGTGACACCGACTGACTGATATCTATACCTAAAAGCTCTTCATTATCACTTTTCAAAACAGACCTTACACGGTGATAAGATGCCCAGGTATCAAGCAATTCATCTTTGTCAGCATGAGATAGTACTCGCTGAAGTTCCAACTCATTTGCTTCATCATCTATCAAAGCCGAAATCGATTCTTTTAAACGATCATCCATTTCGATACCTCCTGACTTACGTGGGTTTTTACGATTAATGCTGGTAATACATGTAACATTAGCTATGCCCCATCAGTGTATGAATTTCTTTATCTACCGCGTCTCTCGCCCGAAATATTCTAGAGCGAACCGTTCCAACAGGACACGCCATTACTTCCGATATTTCGTCATAACTTAAGCCATCAAATTCTCGTAGTGTTAGAGCGATACGTAAATCTTCGGGCAGTGCCAAAATAGCGTCATTTACAACTTTTTCGAGTTGTTCTTTATTTAATAAGCTTTCAGGTGTGGCAATTTCTTTTAAGCGTTGATTTCCTGAAAAAAATTCCGCATCTGCTACATCGACATCTGCCGCAGGCGGACGACGGCCTTTTGCGACTAGATAGTTTTTAGCGCAATTGATAGCGATCCGATACAGCCATGTATAAAACGCACTATCGCCTCGAAAGCGCTCAAGCGCCCGATAAGCTTTGATGAAGGCTTCTTGACTAACATCTGCGATTTCATGATGGTCTTTTACATAACGGGAGATAACTGACGCGACTTTGCCTTGATATTTCACCACTAACAGATCAAAGGCTTTCTTATCCCCTTTCTGAACCCGCAATACAAGTTTCTGATCAACAGAGACCTCTGAGTTGGCATTAATTGAGTGTGCTGAACTGCTGTTATGCATAGAGTTTATTTTATATTTAGTTTCAGACAACATGGGGTGAGAAAAATCATAGGTATTATTACCCAGAAGCTGGGAAATTAAAACGCCCTTATTGCGTTTGTCTCTCGTGAACACCGCTAAATTTATATCACTTTCCTGCTTCAACACACCAGACACATTGCAGCCCCTATCTATCGCTTAATAAAACAAACCAGTAACTAAAGAGACTAGAGATTTGCAATTTAGTTCAATCCGTTAATAATACGCGCTATATTTATTTTAAGACTCCTCAATCTATGCAAGCTTCTTTTCTATACGACGTTCTCATTATTGGCAGCGGCGCAGCGGGTTTAAGTGCTGCGCTATGCCTTAACAAAGACATCTCCATAGCGGTAATTTCAAAAGCATCGCTATCCAGTGGTTCCACACCGTGGGCACAAGGCGGAATTGCAGCCGTATTAAGCGAAGAAGATGATGTTGAGTCTCATATCAAAGACACCTTGAACGCCGGTGCAGGCTTATGTCATAAAGACGCTGTCCGCCAAACTGCAGAGAATGGACGGAATAGTATTGAGTGGCTAATTCAACAAGGAGTGGATTTTACAAAAAATAATGAGACTGATGCTCAAGACGATTACCATTTAACTAAAGAAGGTGGTCACAGCCACCGAAGAGTTGTTCACGCAGATGATGCAACAGGACTCGCCATCTCAAGCGCTCTTTGTGATCAGGCTTTAGCCGCGACGAATATCGATATTCATGAGAATCGAGTCGCCATTGATTTGATCACGCATAAAAAGCTATTTTTACCTGGAAATCGATGCGTTGGTGCATACGTTCTTAATCGCGAAGATAACCATGTTGAATTATTTCGAGCGCGCTTTGTCATTATCGCTACAGGCGGTGCAAGCAAGGCCTATCTATATACAAGCAACCCTGATGGTGCAAGCGGCGACGGCATTGCAATGGCATGGCGTAGTGGTTGCCGTGTAGGAAACATGGAGTTCAATCAATTTCATCCTACCTGCCTTTATCACCCTCAAGCTAAATCGTTTTTGATTACCGAAGCGGTTCGTGGTGAAGGTGGGCATTTATTGCTGCCAAACGGCGAGCGTTTTATGCATCGCTTTGATGACCGAAAAGAACTTGCACCCAGAGATATTGTTGCCAGAGCAATTGACCATGAAATGAAACGAATCGGCGCAGATCACTTATTGCTCGATATTAGCCATAAAACGGCTGATTTTGTTAAATCTCACTTCCCAACTATTTATGAGACCTGTCTTGGTTTTGGTATAGATATCACCAAACAGCCCATTCCGATTGTACCTGCAGCACACTACACTTGTGGCGGTATTATGGTCGACCATCGTGGAAGAAGTGATATCAACCAATTATATGCAGTGGGAGAAGCTTCTTTTACTGGCCTTCATGGCGCTAACCGGATGGCAAGCAACTCCTTACTTGAGTGCGTCGTTTATGGTCAGGAAGCGGCAAAAGATATCAATCGTAAAATCAATCAAATCCCTCCCCCACCTGAAGCCCCTGTTTGGGATGAATCTCAAGTAACCGATTCTGATGAAGATGTCGTGATTGCTCACAACTGGGATGAACTCCGACGATTCATGTGGGATTACGTCGGTATTGTTCGGACTAACAAGCGTTTACAGCGAGCAAAGCACCGCGTCGACTTATTACATCAGGAAATTTTGGATTATTACAGCAATTACAGTGTCACGAATGATTTACTGGAGTTACGAAATCTTGTCACTGTTGCTGATTTGATTATCTGCTCAGCGATTCAAAGGAAAGAAAGTAGAGGCTTACATTTCACTTTAGATTACCCTGAAGCTTTTGAAATGGCTTCTGATACTATTTTAACGCCAACTAACTACTCAACACGAGACTGGTAAGCAATGACTTTCTAGTGGTTTTCTAGGTCAGCCACTTGCGTAAAGTTGATTCTATTTTATCGCGCCTGATAGGCTTGCTTAAGTAATCATCCATGCCGGCTTCGATGCACTTATCGATATCACCTGACATAGCATTTGCTGTGACGGCAATGATAATTGGTTTTACCTTAAAGCTTAAGGCTCTAATACGCCGAGTAGCTTCAAGACCGTCCATTCTAGGCATTTGCCAGTCCATCAAAATCAAATCATAGTCTTTGTTTTGCAAGGCTTCAACAGCCTCAACCCCATCATTTGCTACATCAGCACTCAAACCTAGGTGACGCAGCATAATAATGATTACTTGTTGATTAACTTTATTATCTTCAACAACCAACAACCGTTTTTTGCTGAACGGCTCTAGTGACGCGTTAGAAACAGGTTTAACCTCGTCCACACTTGAGTTAGCACTAAGTTGTTTTTTTAATGCATCAAATTTTAGCGGCAACGTTAAAGGTAGGACTGTTAAATGCGGCGCTAACACTTTTAAATCCTCCCAAAGTCGATCATTCTGAGGCTTCAGAATAATCATTCTATGATGATCGAATTTTTCTGGGACACTATCATTTAATACATCAATATCACCGAGTAAGCCTTGGTCACTACACAAACTAATACAAATATTGGATTTGCAATTTTCTAAAGCGTCAAGCCAGCTTTGAAACGTGCTACAAATATGACACTCATAAAATGCAGCTTCCGCATAACGCTCAATGACTGCATTTTGAAAGTGGTTGTGTCCCAATACAAGCAATACTTTGTTTTCCCGGGGTCCCACATCTTCAACATAAGGCGCATCAGTTACACGCTGAGCCTCTAGCTTCACATTGAAAATAAACGTCGTGCCAATATTTTCTACACTTCTATACTCAATATTCCCCCCCATTAATTCTGCAAGGTGTTTACTGATCGTCAAACCTAAACCGGTTCCACCATATTTCCGTGCAATCGAAGAGTCCCCCTGAGAAAATGGTAAAAATAAACTCTCTTGAGCGGCCGGGGATAAACCAATTCCAGTATCTCTGACCTCTATATGCAAATTAATCGCGCCATCACTTTGGTGCGTTGGTTCTATCCATAATTCAACTCGGCCAGAAGAAGTAAACTTCAAAGCGTTAGCACTAAGGTTCAAAATAACTTGTCGTATTCTACCTGGGTCACCAAATACATTAGGATTGACATTTGGTGATAAGAAATAAATAAACTCCAGGTTTTTCTCTGCTGCCTGAAAAGAAATCAAATCTGCACAGTCATCCAGGGTTTCACGCAAATTAAAAGGCGTTGTATCTAAGCTGAGTTGATTCGCTTCAATTTTTGAAAAATCCATAATATCATTGATTAACAAAAGTAAAGCTTGGGCTGATGAGTTAATGACCCGAACATAATTACTCTGCTCCAAGTCTAACTCACTCTTTCCTAGAACATCTGACATACCTACGATTGCATTCATCGGCGTTCTAATGTCATGGCTCATCGAGGCCAGAAATATATTCTTTGTTCTATTAGCTTGATCAGACTCTAAACGAGCATCATCCAGGGCAATATTTTTAACTTTTAGCTTATCTAATACATCACTTAATTGAGCTGTTCTGATATTAAACCAACTTGCCAATTGTGATAACTCATCTACGCCATCCAAGTCTAATTTCGTCACATAGTCTTCACGACTCACAAGCTTACGAACCTGAGAAGTCAGTTTATTTACAGGGAAAAGAAATGCGGCTTTGAAAAAGAGGAAGTAGATAATAGTACTCAGTGCTAATAAGACAAAAAGTAAGCTCAACATCCTTTCAGTGATTTCCAATACTACTGCATCGGTATATTTAACAGGCATCGAAACGACAAGCTTCCAGCTGGTATTTATCATCGTAAACACCCTAACCGAAATAGGCTCATTTAAAATAGGGTCTGATTCAAATAAGAAATGCTCATCTTCGCTTGATAGATCATTTTCCCTTAATAACATTGCTGCGATCATTAACGCTTCTTTTTCTTCAATTTGATACGAGCCTGTATTAATTTCCTGAGTCAACTTAAGCAGGTTATCTGTTTTTGAGTTATTCACAGCCTTAAGCTGTTTTTCATCAATATCACTCAAAATTTTAGCTATTTGATTAAAGCCAGCGTTCTTTTCAGCTAAGACTTGCATTGAGGGGAAGTCATTTTGACTGATCGAAGCAAAATATTCTTCCTGGACACTTGGGAATGTCAACAACCGATTATTACGATCCACAGCAAAAGCATAGCCACCGATCAATTTAGCCTGTTCAGCCATAAACCCGGATAAACCAGTGAGTTTTAAGTCAATCGTTGCAACCCCTTGAAAACCATCTTCATTCCACATAGGTACGGTGCAAGTCACCATGGGTTCTCGTGAATATGGGTCCATATAAGACTTTGACCAATACACCTCACCTTTTGCCATAAAGCGGGCTGGCACATACCACTCCTCGTGATGATACCCATTACCTTCTGGGTCATTATAGTCATCATAAAACTTAAGCATCCCTTCTCTATTACGCCCCCAAAAAAACGAGCGACGCTCAATACCTTGCTTAAATGCGTTAGGTTCAGGCCATATACCACCACCTGCGATGAGCTTTTTCATACCAGCATTTTCAATTAGATGCGGAATGACTTCTTGAAACATTTTTTCATCTTTAGGTAAAACCAAGCTAATGTTTGCCAGCGCTGTCGTCAGTGATTCTGTGGCGACTAAACGTTCATTTAATTTAAGTACAATCGCTTCACCAACTTTGTCATTAAGCTTATTTACTTGCTCAACAATTACTTCACGCCCTCGAGTTTGAGTCACGTAGTAATTTGCCACCATGACCAGTATGACAAAAAAGATCACTCCCCCTCCCATCCGAAAAGAAAGGCGTTGAAAGAATGAGGCGGGTTGAGCGATACCAATAGGCTGCGTAGCATCCTCAGATTGAGCTGCGTCAGTTTCAGTTTCTATCATCTGACCTTTTAGTGGCATTTGTATTTCCATTTACACATCTAAAAAAATAGTACTAAAAGTATAGCTGCTCACTTCGTAAATTAAAGTAAACACAGTTAACACCTATTTAACTTACGACCTATACTTATTTAGTGCAAAAAATAATAAAGAGGAATACAGTTTGGTTTTACCTGATGAGAGCATACTGCTTGCAAAGCAACCCATTTATAAAAAAAACCACGCTCTATTTGGGTTCGAATTGTTATTCCGAAGCAATAACTACCTCACAGCCGTAGAAGCAGGTGAAGATTTAGCCACCAGTGAAGTTTTAGTCAATTATTGTACCGGCACAACTGAAGAAATCGGACAAAAGCACCAGCCTATTTTTATCAATGTTTCTGAATCCTTCCTGATGTCAGAAGCCTTTTTGCCAATTGATAAAGATACCGTCATTATTGAATTGCTTGAGCGTATTACTGTTACAGAGCTGTTCGTATCTGCAATAAAATCATGGCATAAAAAAGGCTTCCGATTCGCCTTGGATGACTTTGACTTTAGCGAACAGTGGAACCCCGTTCTGCCATATGTGTCGTTTATTAAAGTTGATGTACTTGATGCAGACCTAGAAATAGTAAAAGCAAATAAGGTGAACTTAAGCCATCTTAAAGTAGTTTGGCTCGCTGAACGTATCGAGCATCGTGACATGTTTGATCATTGCAAAGAAATGGGCTTTGAATTATTTCAGGGCTACTACCTCGCAAAACCAAAAGCTGTTTTAGGGAGTTCAATTCGCCCCTCGTCAGCAGTAACCACTGAAATCATAAAGAAATGTAATCAGAAAAATATCTCGATTGATGAAATTTCCACCATTGTTACTCAAGACCCCAAGCTATCAATTCAACTTCTAAAACTCATAAATAGCTCTTTATTTACTCTGCCTCGCCCGATCCACGATTTAAAAGAAGCGATCACTTTTTTGGGCATCGACGTACTCAAGCAATGGGCACTTATGATTGCATTTGTCTGCGATGCAAAATCGCCGATTGAGTCATGCAGAATAGTACTAACACGGGCCAAAACCTGCGAGTTATTTACCATGAAGCAAACCAATAATAAAGAACAAGCTGATACTGCTTTTCTTGCAGGCTTGCTCTCAGGTGTTGATTTATTATTAGAGTTAGAACCCAAAATTTTAATTCACCAAATGAATTTAAGCTCTACAATTCAAGCAGCTATTTTGAACCATACTGGAGAGCTCGGTCATTTAATTGAAAATATCAAACAAATTGAGTTTTTTCTTTCTCAAGCTCCAGAGAAAATTTCTACACTTGATATTGAGTTAATCAATCAATTCTCATCGGCTCAGGATTGGGCTGCTGATGTGATTAATACATTAGACGCTAGTTAAATTTTACAAAGGTATCGAGTAATTGACTCAACTTAATAACATGACAACAAGCAAGCAATGGAAGGAAGAAAAAATAGTTTCCCTCCTCTATAAAAATGGCAACGGCGCAATGATTGGAAGCGTCACTAATATTGCCATCATTTCAGCAGTACTGTTAAATATTTTCCCCGCAATTGAAATATTCACGTGGTTTTTAGCTGGTGAAATATTGAATTTAGTAAGGTATTTCGCTCATAAACGTTACTTTAAAGATAGCACTCGCCTGAGCACTCAAACATGGTTATTACTCAGCCGAATATTCACAACTTTGTCTGGTTTACTCTACGGCCTGCTTGCTATTTTCTTTTTTAGTTCTGAAAACCACCTTTATCAAATGTTAGTTATTTTATTACCTGCTGGCATGGGAGCGGCAGCTGTCGGCACGCATTCCATTGACTTACTAACCTATCGATTATTCTTATTTTTATCAGTAGTTCCGTTAGTAATACGCGTTTTTCTTGAAGGCACTGAAGCACATGCCGTGACTTCGGCAATGCTCTGCTTACTAATGCTGATCATGTTAAGAGCTGCGAAACAGTATCACGACGTAATGATAGACAATATTGAAATGAATTATTCTTTACATTACCGGGCGACGCATGATGGTTTGGTGGGATTATTGAACAGAGAGGAGTTTCGAAATATTTTTAATGCTACGGTAGCCTCCACCCCTATTAAAAATTCCACAACGTCTATTATTTTTATTGATCTGGATAATTTCAAGAATTTGAACGATACCTTTGGTCACCAAGCAGGTGATGATGCATTAATTAAAATCAGCGATATTATTCGTTCATCGTTAAGAAAGTCAGATACTGCTGCAAGGTTTGGAGGCGATGAATTTATGATTCTCATCCAGTCTGACTCTATTGATGAAGCAAATGTGGTCGCTCAAAAAATATTAGATAAAATTAAATATTTTCAGCAAGAGCTAAAACAAACAACCGTTAAGCTAGGCGCTAGTATTGGCATTGGCTATAGCTACACCTCTATTGAATATACCGATTTATTAAAAGCGGCAGATCAGGCCTGTTATAAAGCTAAAAACGATGGCAAAGGAATGATTTGCCTGAAGGAAATATAGAACTCTAATTAAACCTGCAACTCAAACTGGCCTGAGCCAAGCTCATAACCATTTACGATGATCGCCAGACTATGCTTACCGGAGTAGTACTTTCGTGTTGATATTTTCTTAAACGAATGCGTTTTATTTATCACTTTTTGGCTGACATTATTTTCAGACTCGGAAATACAAAAAACCTTTCGGGCAAGCTTGCCATTATTTTTTACAAAGTCGATAGCATATTCAACTCTAAGCTTTCCTAGCTTGGTTTTTTGACTACTTAAAGTAAATGAAAATTGGAGCCCCCCACCCATTTTCAAGCTATCCTGCACATAAAAATCATCAACCCGAATATGTTTGGGCTCAGAAAAACCAAACAACGCCATGGTGTTAGGTTCACCTTGTTTAAGCAGGGTACGGCAGGCATGTTTGACAACCCAATCCGTTTCTTTACTCAAACCTTGCCACGCACGAGCAACGTTAATCACCAGTTGAGGGTGATCTTTAGAAATATCATTGAGATTATTCGCAACACTTCTTCGAACATAAACACTGTTGTCATCTTTAAGTAATTCAAGGATGCTCAGAACAGGATCAGGGTCCTCTTTAAACATCGGCAAAGCCATTGCCCAAGGTAACCTTGGCCGACAACCCTCTGTTGATAGACGACGAACATGTTCATTGGGTGAACGTGCCCATTCTGCCATCTGCACCATCATTCTTTCCGGATATTGTTGAATAAATGGCCTAACAGCAAACTCAGAACTGGAATACGCCGTGAAATATTCTAATGCCTTAATAGATTCAGATAATTGATCTAAATTTTCAGGTAAGAAGCCATAAATTTCGACAAAGCTTGGAAAAATCATAAATTCAAAACCAGAGAAATTTGAACTGACCGGTTTAAGGATTTGCAACGCCTCCTCATATTTCATAGGTAGAAATTCATATAGCGCACTAGAAACATGTAGCATGCGCGTCTTTAGTTCCTTACCTTCCCAAAGCTCATCAAAAACATAATCATTAAATTTTTCATGATCAAAGCTGGGATACTCTGACACCAAAGCACCACATAAAGATTTTATTAACGCTTTGTTGTATCGGTGTTTAAGTAATTCAGCCATGCAGTTTTCACCTTTGAATATAAACTATGTAAAGAGATAATCAGGGACCACAATAGTAACGGTAAGTTTCATTTTAAACTTGAACTTGCCTATATTTGCTTAAGCGAATATACTTTTCTAATGGATACAGACCAACTTGCAAGCTATTTTAAAGCACTATCAGAACCTGTTCGGTTACGAATTTTAAACCTTCTCATGCAAAAGGGTGAACTTTGTGTGTGCGACATTGTTGAAGCTTTGATGCTCCCTCAAAGTCTTATTTCCAGACACTTAGCTTATTTAAAAAAGCACCGATTAGTCACTAGTCGACGTCAGGGAAATTGGCAGTATTATGAGTTTTCATTACTCGAGTCCACTCGCGCACCCCAGTTCTCAGTCGAAAGTTTAAAGCAAGCTTTTGAACAATGTTCCGATTGTGAAGTAGATTTAAAACGATTAAATCTGAGCACAGATGGCTGTTCTACAAATCTAACTTCAACAAGTACCTCATCAATATTATCTCAAGGTGATTTATGACAATTCGTGTCGCAATTAATGGTTTTGGCAGGATGGGACGCTTAGCCTTAAGAGCTGCCTGGGAATGGCCTTCCTTTGATCAAGCAAATGGGGGCGAGTTTGAATTTGTACATATTAATGAAGTTGCCGGAAGCTGCGAATCTGCAGCGCACCTACTCAAATATGACTCAGTACACGGCACTTGGGAGCATGATATTTCTACTCAGGGACCTTCTTTAACCATTGACGGCAAAACCTTGAGCTTTTCTTCAAATACAAGGATTGAAGACACAGCATGGAAAGCAATGGGTATAGATATATTGATTGACTGCACGGGTAAATTTAAAGCAAAAGAGAAACTTAAAAGCTATTTGGACCAAGGTATTAAAAAGGTAGTTGTTTCTTCTCCGGTAAAAGATGGCACCTTAAATATTGTAATGGGTGTTAATCATCATTTATATGATGCAAAGCAACATGACATCGTTACCTCAGCATCCTGTACAACAAACTGCATTGCTCCTGTGATTGATGTGATTCAAAAACAGTTCGGTATTCATCACGGTACAATTACCACGATTCACGATATCACTAACACTCAAAGTATATTAGATGAGTACCATAAAGATTTACGCCGAGCACGCGCATCTGGTCAATCACTCATTCCCACATCAACAGGGTCAGCCACCGCCATTGCCGAGATTTTTCCTGAACTGAAAGGCCGAATAAATGGAATGGCAGTTAGAGTCCCGCTAGCTAACGCATCCTTGACTGACTGCGTTTTTGAACTTAAACAAAGCGTGACCAAAGATCAGGTTAACCAAGCTCTTAAAGAGGCTTCACTAACTTATCTAAGTAATATATTAGGCTATGAGGAGAAACCTTTAGTTTCTATCGATTACACAAATGACCCTCGCTCAGGTATTGTTGATGCGCTTTCAACCATGGTCATCAACAATACACAATTAAAACTATTTGTGTGGTATGACAATGAAATAGGCTATGTAAACCGCATGATGGAACTTGTTTGCTTAGTTGGTCAGTCTTTAAGCCTTAAAACCATCAGACCTTAAACAAATGGATAGACAGCTTTCACAATACCTCACTGTTACTGGGTGCTATTGGGCATTTACGTTAACAGATGGCGCTTTGCGCATGTTAGTGGTGCTGTACTTTCACCAACTCGGTTACAGTGCTTTAGAGATTGCCAGTTTGTTCATTTTATATGAATTTTTTGGCATGGTGACAAACCTGTTTGGAGGGTGGTTAGCTGCTCACAAAGGGCTTAATTTAACCTTAAAGCTCGGTTTAGCATTACAAATTATTTCTCTATCCATGCTACTTCTACCACCTTCGCTTCTGTCAGTTGCTTATGTCATGGTCGTTCAAGCCCTTTCAGGTATCGCTAAAGACTTAAGTAAAATGAGCGCAAAAAGTAGCATCAAAGTTTTGATTCCAGAAGATGCTCATCACAAACTCTATAAGTGGGTGGCTTTACTGACTGGCTCTAAAAATGCGTTAAAAGGAATCGGTTTTTTCTTAGGTGCTGCCCTTCTCACCATAGTCGACTTTAAAGGGGCTATTTTAACAATGATAGCCATGCTTAGCGCAGTGCTGTTCGCAAGTTTACGATTACTGCAGCATGATTTGGGTTCTCGGCCATTTAAAGCTAAATTTAAACAGCTATTCTCTAAAAGTACTCGAATCAACCTTTTATCAGCTGCGCGTTTATTCTTATTTGGTGCTCGCGATATTTGGTTTGTCGTGGCGCTGCCGGTATATTTGCAGACCCAATTGAATTGGCAACATATTGAAGTTGGCTCTTTTTTAGCCGCTTGGGTTATTGCTTATGGCTTGGTTCAGTCCTTTTCGCCTAAACTGACAAAAATTATTTCTAAAAAAGCACCCGATGCTCGCTCTGCATTCTTATGGGCTTTACCTTTGATTGGCATTACAGCCCTGCTTTCATTCTTTGGTAGCTCTTTGGTGGCAACCAGTTATTTATCTTCTGGAACCATCATTATTGCACTGCTCATATTTGGTGCTTTTTTTGCTATCAACTCTTCGATTCACTCCTACCTTATTGTTGCTTATGCAGATCAGGATGGTGTTTCACTTGATGTAGGTTTCTACTATATGGCGAATGCTGCAGGCCGGTTAATTGGCACCGTGCTTTCAGGTTTTTTATACCTGCATTATGGTTTTGCAACGTGTCTTTTTTTCTCATCAGTTTTTATCGCTTTAGCTGCTTTGATTTCATTCTTTCTACAAAAAAAGCATTAAACGTCAGATAATTTTAAGGCAGCTTCTTGCGTAATCATCACTCTTTTCCGTGACGCTCCCCAACGGTACTGATTAAATCCTCCTGTGCTTTTTATAACGCGATGGCACGGTATTAAATAAGCAATATTGTTTTTCCCTATCGCAGAAGCGACCGCTCTGACACTTGATTTAGCATTAATTAAATCAGCGACTTGCTGATATGAACAGAGCTCACCACTAGGGATAGATAATAACGCCTGCCAAACTTTCAACTGAAATGGAGTACCTTTTAGATACAAGTTTAAGGGCCCTGTTTGGTCGCTGCCTGTTTGATTAAAAATTCGATTTATAAGCATCTCTGTGTCTTTTTGTTGGCGAATAATGACTGCATTCGACCATTCACTCATGAGCTCTTGAATATAAGTATCAGACTCAAGCGGATCATCAAAAAAGGACAGCTTGCATACACCTCTATGAGTTGTTGCAATCAAACAATACGCAAAAGGCGTCTCATGTACGCCATAACTAATCTCTAGCCCTGCACCTAGCGTTTTATACTCGCCAGGAGTAATACCCTCACAAGTAACCATTAAGTCATGCAAACGACTGGAACCACTTAACCCACTTTCTAAAGCTGATTGTAAAACACTCGACTTCTGCAACCTGGATTTAGCGTATTCTTTAGTGAGGTACATTAAAAACTGTTTTGGGGAAACCCCCACCCAATTAGAAAATAAACGCTGAAAATGATACTCACTTAAACCAACATAACCTGCAACATCAGACAAGCTAGGTTGCAAACCTCTATTATTACTTAGGTAATCGATCGCTTTAGAAATTTTTTGATAGTTTTTATGTTGCTCAATAGGTGTCATTCCCAAACCAACTCCATTTATTTATCTAATAAAAACCACTTTATTCTACTGTAAACCTGACCGTGAAAACGACCCGTTTCTTGCTCATTTCAAATCATGCTTAAACAGTCGTGATAAGAGGTCCCTAAAACAACAGCGCCTCTAATAGAATATGTAAATTGAACTTGTAGTCATTTAACTTTCGTCGCTATACTGCATTCACAACACCACAAAAGCTTATAACTCTAAAAATAATATCGAAAAGGAAAACACTATGAGTAATCAGTCAACTGATTTACCCAAGGCACAAAATGAATATATAGCAGGCGCATTTTTTGGTTTAGTTACTTTAGATCTGTTTATGTTTCTTACTCACTGCCTGATTAACGGCACAACCACAGGCTATAGTTTATCAACCCTTGTTATCACTTTACCGATTTTAGCCGTTATTTATTTTCAGCGCCTTCACGCTCAACAAGACCACTAAATCACGACTTTTAATCCCAAATAAGGCATTTTTTGGTTGGTGTCGAGGCCCTTACCTCATCACCAACCCTTAAATTTACTCTAAAATCTTAACAACCGCTGCGCCCTCAAGTCATTCCCTCGTCGATTAATACTTTTTGGTATCGATATTGCTTCTTACTAAACAAGAAACATAAAAGCGTCAAAAACCGGATACGCTTTGCCAATAATGGAATGATACGAGAAGAGAGCTATGGCACACATATCAACTGAACAAGCACTTCAAATCCCTCAACAGCTCAAACAGCAAGGCTCTCATTCGGGGTCAGGGTCAACAGGTGAAAATGGTAAAAAACTTCTCTCTGATGATGATGTAACCATACTTAGACTTCAGGCAAACCCGAATATAAAAAAGCTAAAAGTTGAAAATTATAAAAATGAGCTTGGTAAAGAGAACGCTGTTGTTCAAGAAACATTGAAAAATAAGCTTGCCGAGTACAATTTAAGTACAAATACTCAAATGAAAGTTGAAAAAGATATGTTCGGTAACATAGTGCTTAAAGGGGCATTACTACAAAGCGATCTGGAACGTATTGGAGATGATTTGAATAATAGTGCCGTCTTTAAAGATGCATTTAGCCTTCTTAGCCAACAACAACCAACACTTGATTATGTAGATAATGTTGTGAAAATCTCGAGTGCTTATGGCGTGGGTAATAATTTATTTAACTCACTAATTAGTGATGATAGTGAATTCAATAAGTTAAATGATATCGCTCATCGTTACGATGCATTGAAAAATAGAGAGGAGTCAAATAACACGACCAAAACAGTTAATGCATATAACGAATCATCACTTAATAATGATTCGTACCACTTCACATTAAATGCTTAGGCGGCTTAAGGCCATTTTAACCAAAGGCTGATACATCACCACAACCCTCTCTAATAACAATCGGTGGTTCACTTGCCAAGTCAACGACTGAGGTTGCATCAAAACCACAGAAACCGCCATCAATCACTAAATCTAATACGTGCTCCAAGGTGGCACGAATATCGTAAGGGTCAGTCAAAGGAGCGTCATCACCCGGTAACATAAGCGTCGTGCTCATCAACGGTTGCGCTAATTCTTCTAATAAAGCCAAAGCAATTTGATTATCAGGAATACGAATACCAATTTGTCGACGCTTAGGGTTCATTAAACGTCTAGGAACTTCAGTAGTGGCATCTAAAATAAAAGTATAAGCGCCCGGTGTATGCGCCTTAATTTGCCGATACTGAATATTATCGACCTTTGCATAGGTAGAAATATCTGAAAGATCACGACACATCAACGTAAAGTTATGCTTATCGCTCAATTTCCGTATTTGACGAATCCGGTCTACTGCACGCTTATCATCTAAATGACAACCTAAAGCGTAAGCGGAATCTGTTGGGTAAGCAATGACACCGCCCTGCTCTATAATATCTACTGCTTGACGTATTAATCTTGCCTGTGGGTTGTCTGAATGTATTTGAAAAAACTGGCTCACATTAAGCTCCTTTTGACCCGCCCATACAGTTAGGCGATGCCGGTGATTCCTGCTGTGTTTGTTCCCACTCTTCTGGAGTATAGGTATGTAATGCTAAAGCATGTAGCCCTTCTTGCATTAAAGTACTAACAGCGCCATACACTTTCTGATGTCGGGCTACCTTTGACTTACCGTTAAAGTCATCACTGACCAAAGTCAGTTTAAAATGTGTTTCAGAATTTTCAGGAACACTATGCTTATGACTTTCATTAACAAGCTCTATAAAAGCGACATTAAGTTCAGCATTAACCATTGATTCAATTTTTTGCTGGCGATTCATGTTGCACTCCATATATTAAACTCAACATGTATTTACGAAGGGCAAAAATACTACTGCTTATCCCCATATAAAGCGAGGTATTTCATACAAATACAAAAGAACTACAAAGCGTCACAGTGTTATTAATGATTGATAGGGTGTTTTTTGCGAAGATAGTTACTAATTGCCACTTAAAACGGAAAGCTTTGAATCCAAAAAGAAAAATGGAATTTTTGAAAAACCATCTACACTGAAAACAATACAAAAACAAAACTACGTAGTAAAAAAGCGTAAGTAAAAAGTCAGGGGAAAAGAATGAAAATAGCACTACTTGAAGACGAAATTGAACAAGCCCAAAATTTGAGTGCGCTGTTGGTTGAAAATGGACATAGCTGTGATTACTTCCATACAGGAAAATCATTTGCTTATGCGGTACTACATAATAGTTATGATCTATTAATTCTAGATTGGCAGCTTCCAGATATGGAAGGCACAGAAGTATTAAAAGAAATACGTTCAGAATTAAGCTGGCGCATACCTGTTTTATTTTTGACACAAAAAGATGGGGAAAATGACATTGTTACTGCTTTAGATGCGGGTGCAGATGATTACCTTGTCAAACCTGCTCGCCCTGCTGAACTTAAAGCAAGATTAAATGCACTTAGCCGACGAATGAGTAACGAAGCAGAAGAACAAGAAGAGTTAGTTATTGACCCTTACGTCATTAACTTAAATAAGCGCACGATTCTGTCAAGCGGAGAAGATATTTCTCTAACAGATAAAGATTTTGATTTGGCAGTATTTATGTTTCAAAACATCGGACGTTTACTTTCAAGAGATTTCTTACTTGAGCGTGTCTGGGGCATTACCAGTGATATTAATACCAGAACAGTTGACACACATATGAGCCGTTTGCGACGAAAACTAAACATCAAACCTGAAAACGGTTTTAGGGTAAAAACAATTTATCAACATGGTTATCGCTTAGAGCGTGTAAACGAATAAAACAGGGATGAAAACTTTCCACAAAGAAATCTAATTGGAGAATTAAATGCAAGTGAGCGTCTTCGTTTCAGCAAAAACACAGTTTATAGCGATACTATGCTGTGTATTACTTGCTTGCACCCTTTCACCTAACACTTTTGCTCAGGAAAAAGAAACTAAAGAACAAGAATGGCACTACACATTAAGGCCTTCAGACAATTTACAGCAAGTCAGCAAACAATTACTCAATACAAAGCACACCTGGTCTGACCTAGTTCGCTACAACCACATTGATAATATTGCTTCATTGGAACCCGGTTCTATCATCCGCGTACCAATGAAATGGTTAAAACATCAACCCAAACCAGCTAAAGTCATGTCTATTTCTGGTAGCGCACAAGTAAAACGCACTAAAGCCAGCTACTTTAAAATTTTAAAAGCTAATATGGCAATTAATGTCGGTGATGAAGTAGCTACTAGAAATGGAACCCTATTAATCAAATTGGCCGACGGCACCATTATTCGTTTAGAAAAAAACTCCAACTTGGTTTTCAATAAATTGTCTCATTATGGTCAAACGGGCATGGTCGATACTCGAATGCGTTTAAAAAGAGGTTCACTATCAACAGAAGTAACCCCCTTAGTTAAAGGCTCCCGTTACGAAATAACGACACCTTCAGCTGTTGCGGCAGTCAGGGGAACAAAATTTCGTCTAGAGAGCTCCAATGGTGAAACTAAAGTTGAAGTAACGGAAGGCACTGTAGATTTCATCCATAAACATGGAAAGGTTGCTGTACATGCAGGTGAAGGCGCTAGAGTTAAACAAGGAACTACAAGCATTGAAAAAAGCTCTTTACCAATCGCACCTAAAGCCCAGTTTGCAGAAAATACTATTACAGACCTGCCTGCAAAACTTCAATGGGAAGATAGGCAAAACTCAACAGGTTATCGCTATGAACTTTCTGATAACAACAACAAACTAATACACTCCTCGAAACTCAAAAAACCGGAGGTGACATTAGAGCATGTTAAAAATGGCGATTATCGTGTTGCAATGCGAGCTGTGAATAACAAAGGTTTTGAAGGAATGAATGAAAATTCAAATTTATCCATCGATATCGCCTCTGAAATGGCGGAACTACTAGCTCCACATGATGGAAGTATTTTAGACAATCCTAAACCCACATTTATCTGGAAATTCAAAGATGCCAGCGTAAAAGGTAAATTAGAAGTTTCAAGTGACCCTGACTTTAAAACAGTTCTAACTCGTTATAATTTTGAGCCATACCCACAGGTTTCCCTAAATAAAAATTTGGCCCCGGGCAGTTACTTCTGGCGAATTATTGCATTAGCTAACAATAGCCAGGAAAGTACGAGCGCTACCCGAAAACTATCTATTCGCGGCCTACTTAAGCCTGTTAAAATATTAAGTGTTAATTACATTGAGAGCCAAGTAGGCTTATTTTGGGCTAATATTGAAAACGCTAATGGTTATATTTTGCAGATTTCTGATTCAAGTACCTTCCAAAACATATTAAAAGAAGAAACAATTGGAAAATCAAAAGCACACTTAAGACTTAGCCCTGGAAAGCATTACTATGCCAGAGTTAAAGGAATAGGAAATGAACTTTACACTTCAAATTATGGTCCGGTAAAAGAACTCTTTATAAAAGACTAGAAGTAAAAACATCTTAAGAATTAAAACCAAGGATAAGGACTAGTAACAGCCACAACATGTCATCTAAGCTTAATGACCCTCGCCCGTATGAGCAATACCTGCTAACCCTCGCGTTATTAATTATTAGCGGGCTACTTGTATATACTCAAGCCGCAAAACGACTTGATTTACTCGCTTATGATACTGCGATAAATGTTGCACCGGCACCTATTGACCCAAATACGGTTATTATAGCCATTGATGAGAAAAGTCTTAACGGCATAGGTCAATGGCCTTGGCGGCGAGGAATTCATGCCCAACTGATTGATAAGCTAACTGAATACAATACCGCACTAGTTTCTTTCGATATTATATTTTCTGAACGTGGGGCAATTTACCCTGAAGACGATGCAGTTTTTGCACGCGCTATAAAAAATAATGGCAATGTAATTTTACCATTACACATTAACCCTTTAAGCCTAGGCAATACCCTTTCTGAAATACTCCCCATACCCGAGTTAGTAAAATCAGCAAAAAGCTTGGGTCATGTTCATGTAGATATCGATGAAGATGGTTTGGCTAGAGGATTATTTTTAAACTCAGGGGTCGGTGATGCCTTCTGGCCAAGCATTTCTATGGCGATGGCAAGCGAAATAAACCCCATGATTAAATATATAAGGGAAGTCGAAAGCATTAAAGCGGCGCCTTATATGTCTGTAAAAACGCAATATAGGTTGATTCCATTTGCTGGCCCTGGCGGCACATTCCCAACTTATAGCTACCTTGATGTCATGCTCGATCAAGTGCCCGCCGAAATGTTCCGGGATAAAATCGTATTAATAGGTGCTAGCGCCACAGGTTTAGGCGATATCATTCCCACACCCGTTTCTAAATCCCGGGCGCCGATGTCTGGTGTAGAGCTACATGCAAATGCTTATTCTGCATTAATGACAAATACTGCGATTCAACCCGTATCTTCAATCTGGGGGTATTTACTGACATTCGCTTTTATTATGATCCCTATTTTGATGTTCCCTCGTTTAAAGCCCACCCATGTAATGCCATCAACGATTCTATTGGTTTTTCTCATTATTGCATTTAGTTATGCATTGATCGTTTATGATCACACCTGGTTTCCACCGATCAATAGCGTTATAGGCATATTACTCGCTTATCCACTTTGGAGCTGGCAGAGAATGCGTCATCTTAATAGTTTTTTAAATCATGAACTTACAAGATTAACCGAAGAACAAAATATTGATTTTCGTAAGTTAGACCAACACCCATTAGAAAAAGTATTTCTATCCTTAACCGCACTATTAAAACCACAACATTACCTGCTAATTAAGAATAACCAGCCCTTACACAGCTTCGAAAAAGAAGGTTTAACCAAAGCTAAAATCAAAACATTAGGTCATTGGCAGCACACAGAACAGGAAAGCTGGATAAAACTGAAACAAAATCAGGATACATTCAAACTAGGTTTTTCATGGGATAAAACCGCTTCAGGTACCGAAAGTAATAGGGCCTACGTCAAGGAATTCCTCAACAAGCTCAATTTACTCCCCCCACCCAACCGAGTAAACAGACGTTATTACGAGCGCATTGCCGGTCGAATAGCTAAAGTTCGTGATGCAATTAATTCCATGCAAGACATGCGAACATTTATCACCAAAGGTTTCGAGGAAATGCCCGGGGCGGTTATCGTCACGGACCCTGTCGGAATTATAGTGTTTTGTAATAGCCAAGCTCTAAACTGGTTAAAGAAAACAGAGCAAGGTTTAATCGGAAAACCACTACATTCTCTATTCAACGCATCTCTACACAGCAGTATTATTGAACATATTGGTCATGCCCTAATTTCTGGGGAGCAAAGTAATGACGAGATTCAACTTGATGAACGCGATTTGCTCATTCACTGCGTGCCCTTTTTAGTTGATCAAGATAGCGATGCAGGACTGATGATAACGCTGTCTGATATCACCAAAATTCGCCAACAACAACGTGAAAAAAACCAATTGATCGACTTCCTTTCACACGATGTACGTTCTCCGCTGGTGTCTCAGCTTGCTATGCTTCACGGCTTACGCTCTGGCAGAATTGAATGGCATAACGATTTAATTGAAGATATCGAACAACACGCAAAACGAAGTTTAAGTCTGTCTGATCAATTTCTGCAGATCACACGAGCAGAGCAAAGTGCAGAACAAGAATTTTATGAATTTGATCTGGCCAATACACTAGAAAACAGCATCGATTCCCAAGCACATTTTGCTCAATCGAAGGATATTAAAATCATCTTTAAAGAAGATGACCCCTTATGGTTATCAGGTAATGCAGAGCTGATGGAACGCATGGTTACCAACCTACTTTCAAATTCAATCAAGTACAGTGATCGTAGCACATCAATCACCCTCACCTTAAGCCTGACAAACAACATGGCAAAGCTATGCATTACAGATCAAGGCTTCGGTATTGATAAGAATGAGCTACCCTATATATTCAATCGTTTCCGTCGTCAGCGTCATACTGAAATGAATGGTGAGAAAGGCGCTGGACTTGGCTTAAATTTTGTGAAGGTTGTAGTAGAAAAGCATAAAGGTACGATTTCTGTGGAGAGTGAGCTTGGCCATGGTACTTGTTTTACGATTATGCTTCCTGCACTTGTGAATCAATCATAAAAATATTTTTATTCACTCAGACACTTTATACACTCAAAGCAGTACCATAAATATAAAAAATAAACTTCAATCTAAATGGTAAATTCATGTCACAAAAAACGTTATTTATTGGCTTAGGCGTTATGGGTTATCACATGGCAGGTCACCTCTCAAAACAAGTCCTGACCTCGGTTTTTAACCGAACTAGCTCCAAGTCCAAAGCATGGCTAAATGAGTTTAAAGGCGCTAATTTTGAAACCTTAGACACTCAATTACAGGACTTCAATTTCATTATCACCTGTATTGGTAATGACCAGGATTTAAGGGAAATCTATTTATCTGAGAACGGTTTAGTTAATCGTAGCCAAAAGGGTACCATTTTAATTGACCACACGACGGCGTCAGCCAGTATTGCACGAGAAATTTCAGTAAAAGCACACGAGAAAGGATTATATTTCATAGATGCACCTGTTTCAGGCGGTGAACAAGGCGCTATCAACGGCCAGTTAACCGTTATGTGTGGTGGAGAAGTATCAGCATTTGAAAAAGCCAAACCCATTATATCCAATTACGCAAAAGCCGTTACACTTCTTGGAAAAAATGGCGCTGGGCAGCTAACTAAAATGTCGAACCAACTCGCTGTGGCCGGGGTTGTTCAAGGTTTAGCTGAAGCGATTCACTTTGCCGAACAAGCTGGTCTGGACTGCCGACAAGTCATTGAAGTAATTTCTAAAGGTGCTGCTCAATCCTGGCAGATGGATAATCGTTCTGACACGATGATTCAAGGAGAATATGAACATGGCTTTGCTGTTGATTTAATGCGTAAGGATTTGGACATCTGCCTGTCTGAAGCCCGTAAACTTGGGGCCAAGCTACCTGCAACAGCATTAATTGATCAATTCTATGCAGACATACAGGACATGGGAGGAAACAGGTGGGATACCTCTAGCTTACTTGAGCGATTAAGACCAAAGAAATAAAAAGCAAAAATAAAAGAAGATCGCTCCTACAAATAAAAAATAATCTGTAGGAGCCGCTCTAGCGATAATTATTGGATTAAATATTAGGTTTAAGCTCAGTCGAAAGGATGCTTTAAAACAATCGTTTCATTCCGATCAGGTCCTGTTGAAATAATATCAACCGGTGCTTCAATTAGCTTTTCAATATATTTAATATAACTACGTGCATTTTCAGGTAGCGCTTCAAGTGTTTGAGCCCCCACAGTACTTTCTGTCCAACCCGGTAAGGTTTCAAAAACAGGTTCTAAATCTTCATAGCCACGGCCATCTAAAGGTGGACGCGTCAATTCTTTGCCTGATTTAGTTTTGTAAGCAACACAGACCTGGATGTTATCTAAGCCATCCAACACATCAAGCTTAGTTAAACAAATACCAGATACACTGTTGATTTGAATTGCATGACGTAAGCCTACTGCATCAAACCAACCACAACGACGCGCTCGTCCCGTGGTTGCACCAAATTCATGGCCTTTAGCAGCAAGGTGCTTACCGTCATCATTGAATAATTCAGTTGGGAAAGGGCCCGAGCCAACTCGTGTGGTATAAGCCTTAGTGATACCAAGTACATAATCCAAATACATTGGGCCAAAACCACTACCCGTTGCAGTTCCACCAGCAGTTGTATTAGACGAGGTCACAAAAGGGTACGTACCGTGATCAATATCTAACAAAGACCCTTGAGCGCCTTCAAACAAGATGTTGTCACCATTTTTACGGTATTCATGCAACATATCTGTTACATCTAAAGCCATTGGTAGTAAAACCTTAGCCATTTCTAATGTTTCTTCTAAAGTCTTCTGGTAATCAACTGGTTCAACTTTATAGAAGTTTTCCAACACAAAATTGTGATAGGTCATCACTTCTTTTAATTTGACTGCGAAACCTTGCGGATCAACTAAATCACCTAAACGTAAGCCGCGGCGAGAAACTTTATCTTCATAAGCTGGACCAATACCACGCCCTGTGGTGCCTATTTTATCTGCTCCTTTAGCTATTTCACGCGCTTGATCAAGAGCAACATGATAAGGAAGAATCAGAGGGCATGCCAAACTTAGCTTCAAACGGTCTTTAACAGGAACGCCTTTCGCTTCTAGTTCTGCCATTTCTTTTAACAAAGCATCTGGAGCTAATACCACACCATTACCAATTAGGCAGGTGACATTATCTCGCAAAATACCGGATGGAATAAGGTGCAATACAGTTTTTTCACCGTCAATCACCAAAGTGTGACCTGCATTGTGACCGCCTTGAAAACGTGCAACTGTTGCGACTTGTTCAGTCAATAAATCAACAATTTTACCTTTGCCTTCGTCACCCCATTGAGTGCCCAAAATGACAACATTCTTACCCATAATATCTCTTCTCATTTATCTGTAGGACCGGATCAATACCCGATGTACACGTGCTAAATTTCTTTCAGCTGCCATTGTTCGTTTTCAAGTACTAAACGTTTCTGGCAATTATAAGTTTCATGTTCATCTTGTGCACTTAATTGCTGCACAACACGTTCAGTCTTGCGTAGTTCTGCGATCTTTATTAATAGAGCATCATCACTTCCCGCTGGAGCCAAGATGCCCGAAGGTGCTTTGTGAATATCGCTACTGTTATTTTCAAGTAACCTTACCAATGATTTTAGATCAGCACTAAAACCTGTTGCAGGGCGCGACTCACCAAAGTCTTTGCCCACATTGTCATAACGACCACCTTTTGCTAAGGCATGACCATAACTGGTACTAAAGGCTGAAAATAGTATACCGGTATGGTAGTTATAACCACGCAATTCACAAAAATCAAAACCGATCTCAACCCCTGAAAACCTTTGTTGAATCTGTTTGGTAATACTTTGAAGCTCATCAATTGCAGAAATAACAGAAGGCAATGATGGCACAAGTTTTTCAACTTTCGCTCTAATTTGATCCAGAGCCTGAACGCCACCACTTAGGTTTGCAATGTCACGAATCAAACGAATAACAACGGCATCATCCTTTGCCTCGACAGCCAAGGCATCTAAATCAGGTAAAGACTTACGACTTAACGCATCAAATAACTTGGTTTCTACCTCATTATTCATTTTGGTAGATTCTACCAAGCCGCGGTAAATACCAACATGCGCCAGGTCAATATGAATCTGTTTAACGCCCGCCAACTCCAATGTATTTAACATCAAAGAAATAATTTCAACATCGGCGCTCTGCCCTGATTCGCCAAATAACTCACAACCTACCTGTAAAGGACTACGATTTGTAAGCCTGTGCGCAGGGCGTGTATGTAAGACAGTATCGACATAACAAAGGCGACTAATACCTTTACTTTTTAGCAAATGGGTATCAATTCGAGCGACTTGAGGCGTGATATCCGCTCGAACCCCCATCATTCTACCTGTGAGTTGATCCGTTATCTTAAAGGTTTGTAAATCAAGATCATTACCAGTTCCTGTCAATAAGGATTCGATATACTCAATCAATGGTGGTGAAACAAGCTCATAGCCATAACGAGCATAAGTATCCAGCATAGACCGTCTCATTTTCTCAACAGCCCACGCTTCTGGCGGTAGTAACTCATCTACTCCGTCCGGCAATAGCCAGCGTTCTGACACACTCATATCAACACTCTTCTACGTAACACCCGAAAGCCCGCGATTTTACCGCTTTATGGCCCACAAACAAACCAGTTTTTTGTGTTTGTGCGTTTATTTTCAAAAGACATAAAAAAACGCGAAAGGCATAATCGCCTGTCGCGTTCTTTAAATCACAATTTATCTATTTACCGCTTGAGCTCTTCATATATTTGAAGAAGTCACTATCAGGCTTCAACAGCAATACATCTTCTTTTCCAGAAAATGTTTCAGTATAAGCTTTCAAACTACGTGTAAATGAATAGAATTCCGAATCTTTATTATATGCCGTTGCATAAGCACTCGCTGCAATCGCATCGCCACTACCACGCATTTGCTCAGATTCTTTATAAGCATTCGCAACAATAACAGTCTTTTGACGATCAGCATCGGCACGAATACCTTCCGCAAGCTCTTTACCCTGAGACCGAGTCTCACGAGCTTCACGCTCACGCTCCGTAGACATTCTACGATAAACGTTTTTGTTAAGGTCTTCAGGAAGATCAATCCCCTTCACACGAACGTCAACCACCTCAATACCAAACTCAGCTTGAGTTTGCTTATTAAGTGTTTGGCCAATTTTAGCCATCAACTGATCACGCTCTCCGGAAACAACTTCAGTTAGTGTTCGAGAAGCAAACTCATCTCTTAACCCTTTATTCATAGAGTTAGACAACAAGTTTGTTGCTTGAAAACGATTACCCGCCGTTGCCTTATAATAAGCTTTAACATCAATAATCTTCCATTTAATGAAAGCATCAACAATGACAAACTTTTTACCAACAGTCAGGAAGCGCTCTGGTCTGGAATCTAAAGTCAGAATACGCGCATCAAACTTTTTCACATTTTGCATTACAGGCAATTTAAAATGAAGACCTGGCTGCAAATTTGATTCAACAATTTCACCAAACTGGAACTTAATGCCCACTTCACGCTCATCAATGACATATACACACGATGAAACCACAACCAGACCAATCAGTATTACTATTATAGAAAACATTGAAGCTTTAGACATTTATCTACCCTCCCGTACTGTACGAGTATTACGAGAACGTATCTCTTCAATTACCTGATCAGTGATTTCTGAAACCTCACTGCCACTTGTGTTGCGTGAAGAGACAGATGAACGATTAGACATTAATTTATCAAGTGGTAAGTACATCATGTTATTGCCACCTTCAACATCAACCATTACTTTCGTGCTACTCCCATAAACTGAAGAGATTGCATCCAAGTACAAACGCTCACGCGTGACCTTAGGTGCTTTTTTATATTCAACCAATAGTTTTTCGAATCGGTCAGCTTCACCTTGTGCCTTCGACACAACTTGTTCTTTATAAGCATTCGCTTCGGACAACATACGCTGCGCTTTACCACGAGCCTCAGGCACAACGGAGTTCGCATAAGCCTCTGCTTCGTTCACATAACGCTCTTTATCCAGGATTGCTTTTTGAACATCATCAAAAGCTGACTGAACGGCTGCCGGCGCTCTCGCCCCTTTTATATTAACAACGCTAATGTTGATACCTGTATCGTATTCATTCATAAAACCCTGAAGTCGAGTTCGTGTATCCTCTGCTAATACTGCACGACCTGCAGTCATAATTGGGTTTAAGTTAGTACTACCCACTTCATGACGTAATGCTGATTCAGCTGCATGCTGCAAACTACGCTCTGGATCTTCAACTCTCAAAGCAAAAGCTACCGGGTCAGAAACTGTATATTGAACGTTCAGTTCAACCTCAACAATATTTTCATCCTGAGTCAGCATCTCTTCTCTGATTTCAGCATTACGAACATTCGTCACATTGACCGGTATAACTTTTTCAAATAAAGGAATTACAAACTGTAAACCAGGATCAAGTGTTCTGTTGTACTTACCTAGCTGTAGAACTACGCCTCGTTGCTGCTCATCGATAGTGTAGATGGACTTAAAGACCAAAAAGACCAGCAATAAGATAAAACCAATCGCCAAGATCCCACCAGCACCTTGCTTCGAGCCTCCATTTGAACTACCACTACCTTTTCCTGAACCAAAGATACCATTAATCTTGTTCATCATCTGTTTAAGCGCTTCATCTAAATCAGGTGGCCCCTGATTATTTCCGCCTTTATTGTTGTTACCCGA
>CAJWBJ010000011.1 GCA_913020495.1 uncultured Oleiphilus sp. | reverse complement strand
TTTGAGTTCTTGCTTAGTGTGGGGTTTTTAAGCCCTTCGGCTTGTAGTTCATTATTTTGCTTAGTAATTTCTATTGATTTTTGCATCATATCTTTGATGGCAGAATGGTCGACATCAATAGTACCTTCCAGCGCAATAGTAAGGCTTGCGATTTCTTGACAATCATCTCTGGCTCGCATTAATGAATTAGCTAGCTCCCAATCCCTATCTGTTTCAAGTTTAGGCAAAGTACTAATGCGGTTTTGCCACGAAATTTGTTTTTGTAAAGCCGTGTTATTTATACCAGCCAAAATATACTGTATTTCACTCTTTCGTTTTTTACTTTCCCGAATTATTGCTGATTGATAAATGGCTATTGCAGTACCAATAATTCCGACCATTAAAGATAGAGTTTCTGTAAATTCCATTTGCATTCCTATTGAGCACTTACGCCCGCCTCAACTGCCGAAGGTCAGGTTGCAGGCGTTTGTTAGCAATTTTTTAATTATTCACGGATTAAAGAACTCAGGGTTTTTCTGAGATAATAATTCAGATTGTTCATGTAGCTCAGTCCCATTAACAACTCGTCCTTCTTCCCACATACTATGCAATATTTTATATCCATAATTTTCATCTTTGTTAAAATGAAAATCGTAAGTATCTAAAAAAAGCTGTTCTAGATACTTTGCAATTCTATTGCTACATTCATAGAAAGTTACATATAGCTTTTCGTCTTTTACCCACTTCTTCGGAATATGATCTCTTAATAATCTAGTGTGCACATACCCTTTACCGGTATAAACACATAGCATTCTATGATCAACATGGTCCCCACAATAGTCTTGCTCAACCCACAATTGGTAAAGCCCCATTTTCTTTTTCAGCCCTTCTAAAATTTCATTTTTATCAAGACTTATATCTATAAACTCTTCGTCGATATCTAAGTCAATTGACACGCAATAACTTTCATTCGCGATATTGTTAACATATATAGGATTTTTTAGTTCTTCTTTTACTATTAGATCAAAATCTGAATGATCTACTTCAGAGCATATACAAGTCATAGTTTACTTCGATTATTTGCCGATTTATCTATTTTCACTTATGACGCTAAACTAAAGGGCGTCGGCTTCTTCGGCGTCCCTTTTGAGCGCATCGTTAGGGTTTACTTTTTCGTTAGTTGAATTAGTTTCTTCATATACAAGCGGAGCAACTATAGATTTTATTTGCTCTTCAGCTACGTAGATAAGGACTATTAACAACAACAGAAACAAGAACGCCCCAACAACACTAGCACCTACTGAAATCCAAAACTCACCCCATTTGAACTTATTTTTGTATGGAGCTATAGCCGTTTGTTTAATGTCGGAAATTATCTGGATTGCAGAAGCAATATACTCACCAATAGAAGAGTCGGAGACTAAAGCTGTTTCAATAGTTTTTCTTTCTTTTGGTGTTATGTTATTAGCGTTTGATTTTTTATGATTTTCTATAGTTTCTTTATGCTTTTGAGTGTAGATAGCGTAAGCCTGATTCCTGATGGGGAAGTCAATATTGCTCTCAATGCAATAATTAGATATAACCTCGAATGCGGATAAGCTCATTTTAAGCCCTCCACTTTTTCATTAACTGAGAAAAATGTCTGAAGGTTTCAGGGTCATTAGAATTCATTCTTAGTTCTTTTATTAACCTATCGAAATGAGAATGCATTACATAAAGCAAATTCCTGTAGGTTGTTTGAACTAGTCTTTCATCTAGAATCCCTTGCTCAATTCCCATCGCAAGGTATTCGCAATAGTTTAGTGCTTCAAAGACATCTTTCCTGTAAGCCTCGTCTTCATGCATTAAATTGTCTATATCGAACTCTCTGCCTTGAACATAAGAAGAAACTTTCAATAGCAGGTTTCTTTGCTCACTATTTTTGTAAATCTCATCATATGTTTTTTGAACGATATCATATTTAAATTTTTTCCTGAACTGAATAGAAATAAAGGAAAGCTGAATGGCAATTAATAATAAAGCCATGGTTGAAATAACATCGATAATCTCAAATATCATGATACGTGCTCATTGGTTTGCTTGCCCTAACATATTATTAGAAAAAGTCCGTATTAGCCGACTTCTCACTAAGAAAAAGCGACCTCATCTATTGAAAGACAAAAAGTTTTTTCACAAAGAGTGTAAGAATAATCTGTGATTAATGCTAACTATTTTAGGGTCGGAATCTGAACTATTAACAAGTGCTAGAGTATTTATGTTTTAACATTTAATCTCTTCTTTGATCCTGTACGAGGAAGTGAATAATAACCTTCATTAGAAATCCTGAAATTAAGTGTTGATATATTCGCCCTACACGGCGAAATATAATCATTATCACAAGCAAGTTACTGACAAACCTTTCTTAATTGGTAGCGAAGGTCAAATTCGAGCTGACGACCTTCGGGATATAAAGCCCAGAAAGCTTAGTTACCATAAACTTTGCGATCAGAACAAATTTAGACGACTAAAAAATTTTAATAATATTTCGGATTTACCAAACAGCCACCAATACAGCCACTAAATTTGATTATTTGAATTTGAAAAGAAATAAATTGAAGCTAACTCTTTGAAATAAATGGTGCCCCCTCCCTGACTTGAACAGGGGACCTACCGATTATGAGTCGGGTGCTCTAACCAACTGAGCTAAGGGGGCACATTTGCGGCTTTATTTTATGTCTTTGCCTTTAAGACGAGATTATCAAACCATGAAGATTAGATAAGAAATCGGGGCGCATTATAATGCGCCCCGATTTAAGATGCTACTAGTAAACGGATTTATTCGTCAAGGAAGCTACGCAAATGATCTGAACGACTTGGGTGACGTAGTTTTCTTAAAGCTTTGGCTTCAATTTGTCGAATTCGCTCTCGCGTAACGTCAAATTGTTTACCTACTTCTTCAAGAGTATGGTCGGTATTCATTTCAATACCGAAGCGCATACGTAAAACTTTCGCTTCTCTGGCAGTCAAACCTGACAATACAGATTTAGTGGCTTCTTTTAAGCCTTCGCCTGTTGCAGTATCAATTGGAGATTCAGCCATACCGTCTTCGATAAAGTCACCTAAATGTGAATCTTCGTCGTCGCCAATAGGCGTTTCCATAGAAATAGGCTCTTTGGCTATTTTAAGCACTTTACGTACTTTATCCTCAGACATTTCCATGCGCTCACCTAATTCTTCAGGTGTTGGCTCTCTTCCCATTTCTTGCAGCATTTGACGAGAAACACGGTTTAATTTATTAATGGTTTCAATCATATGAACAGGAATACGAATAGTTCGTGCCTGATCCGCAATAGAACGCGTGATAGCCTGTCGAATCCACCATGTTGCATAGGTAGAGAACTTATAACCACGACGGTATTCAAACTTATCCACTGCTTTCATCAAACCGATATTACCTTCCTGAATAAGATCCAAGAACTGCAAACCTCGGTTGGTGTACTTCTTCGCAATAGAGATAACCAGTCGAAGGTTAGCCTCAACCATTTCTTTCTTTGCTCTTCGTGCTTTGGCCTCGCCAATCGATGCACGACGATTAATGTCTTTAATTTCAGAGATTTTAAGCCCTGTGGCTTCTGACATTTCACCTATTTTTCGCTGGGCACGCAGTATTTCTACTTTGTATTCTACTAATTTTGCAGAGTACGAGTGACCCTCTTCAATGATTCCTACAATCCAGTCAAGATTAGATTCATTTCCAGGGAAGCGTTTGATAAATTCTTTTCGCTCCATACCGCAACGTCTTGAACAAATTGCCATGATTGCACGTTCATTCATTCGTACAATTTCGTTAGTCGTACGAACTTCAATAATTAAGCGATCAAATTGTTTTACGTTCAACTTAAATGGTGCAAAGATCTCACCTAATAGATTATACGCCTTAATTGTTTCTTTGCTGCCTCGCGAGAACTCTTCTTCTGCCTCAAGCGCTGCATTTAGCTGAACCCGCAATTCTTCCATGCGAGTTTTTACGATTTCCGGGTCAGGGCCCTTTTCCTTCTCATCTTCATCGTCATCGTCATCGTCTCCTGTTTTATCAGCCGCCATGCCGCCTGGAGGAGGAATGGTGTCATCATCATCAGGATCAACAAAACCAGAGAGAATGTCGCTTAAACGGCCTTCTTCTTCAACAGTGGTGTCATACTTAGTAAGAATTGATGCAACGACACCAGGAAAGTGCGCCAAAGATGCCATAACATCTCGCACACCTTCTTCGATACGCTTGGCAATGCGAATTTCACCTTCGCGAGTCAAAAGCTCTACCGTCCCCATTTCACGCATATACATACGTACAGGGTCAGTGGTTCTGCCAGCTTCTGATTCAACAGCAGCAAGTGCCGCTGCAGCTTCGGCAGCAGCCGTTTCATCGGTAGAATCACCATCCGACATTAAAAGTGAGTCTGCATCTGGTGCAACTTCAACGACCTGAATACCCATGTCGTTGATCATTCGAATAATATCTTCGACCTGATCCGGGTCTGAGATATCTTCTGGCAGGTGGTCATTTACTTCCGCGTACGTCAGGTACCCTTGTTCTTTACCACGAGCGATTAAATCTTTTAAACGAGACTGTTGTGAATTGCCTGACATGTTCACCCTAATTGGTTAGTGGCCGATCAAAAAATAGTCGGCCATTATATAGAAAGATTACTTTGCAACCAACAAATATGGTTACAAATAAACAAAATTCAACCCTTATCAACTAATTACTTTACCGATTTTGGGTTTATGATAGAAATTGACCTTAGCGCCTGCTTTTCTTCTGCTGTCATTTCGCTTGGCCGCCTATTAACTTTAGTCGATTTTAAAGCATTTGCTTGTTTCTTATCTTTTAAAATTTTCTGTAAAACTTCTTCAGCTTCAACATGCATTTCTTCTGCACCCGGCACCCAATCTAAACGATCAAACAAGCCACTAAAATGCTCACGCTGACCTGTTGAATCTGTCGCCAGAAAGTATAAAAGTTCATCTGTTGAAGAGAGCCCTGCTTCAGTTAAAAAACATGCGAATTCACTTGCACGAGGAAAGTTTTTAACTCCCGCCAATATCGACTGAAATTCTGCCGCACGCGCTGGAGAATAATACAAAGCTAAACACAACCCTCCATCAGGATCACGCAACACTTTATTACTGACAAGATCCCTTTTCGGTTCAGCATCTTTACGCTCTTTTCCCGACCGACGAAAAGTAATTGAATTCAGTTTTTGCCTTAAAGCATTTTTAAGTACAAGCGACTTAACCTGCTCTATTTGTTCCTCTGCGCGCTGCTTTAAAACACCTTTATGCTCGGCAACATTTAAATCCAAGCCATCGGAGTATATTTGAAATAGAAACTCAGAAAGCGGCTGAGCCGCAGCAATTCTTTGCTCAAATGCAGCCGCTCCCTCGTCACGAACAAGCGTATCAGGGTCTTCGCCTTGCGGAAGCAATAAAAAACTCAACTGCATTCCATCCTGAAAAAGTGGCAATGCATTTTCCATTGCTTTCTTCGCAGCCTGAATACCTGCGTTATCACCGTCAAAGCAAAACACCAAGTTCTGACAACGTTTTAAAAGCTGGGTCAAACTTTCGGTATTAGTAGCTGTTCCCAATGTCGCCACGGCATAAGTAATACCAAACTGCGCTAGCGATACGACATCCATATAACCTTCAACAACAAGCAAACGCTCTAATTGACGATTAACTTGGTTTGCTTCATACAAACCATAGATCTCATTACTTTTATGAAAAACTTCAGATTCAGGTGAGTTAATATATTTAGCTTTGTCATCCCCCAATGTACGACCACCAAAGGCAATCGTTTTACCTCGCGCGTTGCGTATCGGAAACATTAAGCGATTTTGAAAGAGATCAAATAAACGTTCGTATTTATCAGAGACTGTCTTGGTTTTAATGAGTGCTTTAAGCGTATCCGCCGGCGCATTTGAACTCAAAAAGTCACGCTCTGCTGGCGCAAAGCCAATACCGTAACGCTCAATAACCTCTGGAGATAGATCTCTTTTTTTTAGGTAGCTCTTTGCGACGGAGTGCTTTTCATGAGACTTTAAAGCATTACGATAACGAAGACCTGCGTACTCCAAAGCGTCCCACAATACTTTCTGCGCACTATAGACCTGTTGGTTTTTTTCATCTTTTGGCACTTCAACACCAGCTACTTTCGCCAGTTCTTCTACCGCTTCATTGAAGGATAGGTTTTCATAATCGCGTAAAAAATTAATCGAGTTACCACTAGCACCACAACCAAAGCAATGGTAAAAATTCTTTTGTGCGTTGACATGAAAAGAGGGGGTTTTTTCTTGATGAAACGGACAACAAGCCTTAAAAGTGCCTCCGCTTTTTTTGAGCTGTATCCGCGAACCTATGACGTCAGAGACAGGTACTCGCGCAACAAGATCTTCGATAAAGCCTTGAGGTATTAGTCCAGCCATGATTTATAAAAAATCAGAAGTGTGAAAATATTTTAGTTTGAAAGACGTTTCTTAACTAGCTGACTTACGCTAGCAACATCTGCTCGACCTTGAAGCTGAGGCTTTAACACAGCCATCACCTTACCCATATCACGGATAGATTCAGCACCCGAAGTGCTAATCGCACCATCAAGTAATTCAATTATTTCTTGCTCGGTCAATGCAGTTGGCAAAAATCCTTCAATTACAGCGACTTCTGCAATTTCAACATCTGCCAAATCTTGTCGACTAGCGGCTTCATACTGAGTGATTGAATCACGACGCTGTTTTAGCATCTTATCAAGTACAGCAAGCACACGCACTTCATCAAGTTCGATTCGTTCATCGACTTCGATTCGTTTTATTTCAGACAATATTAGACGAATTGCACCCAAACGAACTTTGTCGCGAGCACGCATTGCCTCTTTCATTGCAGAAGTAATCGTTGCTTTTAAGCTACTATCAGACATACATTACCAACTTTCAGATATGTAGTACTAAACACACCAAATTTAGCTTATCTCTAGATTCAGTTAAATCTAGAGATTACCAAATAAAGGTGCTTTACCAGTCGTTCTTAGCTTTAAGACTAGTACAGTCTTTCGAAACGTCTTGTTTCGCGCTGAACCTTTTTAGCATGACGCTTAACTGCAGCAGCAGCTTTACGCTTACGAACCGATGTAGGCTTTTCATAAAATTCGCGACGACGAACTTCAGACAATACGCCCGCTTTTTCACATGAACGCTTGAAGCGACGTAGAGCAATATCAAACGGCTCGTTTTCTTTAAGTTTTACTGAAGGCATTCAAAAGTACCATTGTTTCGTTAGTTTTTGTCTTACTGCATTTTGGATCAAATTTTAAACACAGCTTTACTTGGGGCGCGAATTTTAATGGGAAAGTCTCTTCAAGTAAAGGCCTGATTTACAATATATGCCATGACATCATCACAGCACTCAAATAACGACACAAATTCCACCCTTAAAACCCCTCTAGAACCAGTTTTCCGACCATATTTCCTTTTTCAATTCTTTGGTGAGCTTTAGTCAAATTTTCAGCATTTATTTTTCCAAAATGCTGAGTTAGCGTGGTTTTCAGTTTCTTGGTATCGATCAGTTCGCCTACGCTATTCAGAATATCTCTTTGAGAGCTCATATCTTTGGTCTGATACATGGATCGGGTATACATAAATTCCCAATGCAAAGAAATACTCTTGCGCTTAAACACCTTTATATCTAAATCGACGGGATCATCAATCAGGGCAAATTTTGACTGAGGCTGCAATAGTTCAACCAGGTTTTTGTAGTGTTGATCTGTATGAGTCAGGCTTGCAACATGGGTCAGCTGAGAAACACCGACTGCTTTGAGTTGGGACTCAAGGTTTTCATGATGATTCACGATAAAGTCAGCTCCCATGCTCTTCACCCACGCTTGGCTTTCTGACCTGGATGCTGTTCCAATAACCGTAGCATCTGTCAAGCTTTTTGCTAATTGAATAAGTATTGACCCCACCCCACCAGCAGCGCCAGTCACGATAACAACGTCATCATTTTCACCAGAACTTTTATTCAAGCCTAAACGTTCAAAGAGCAGCTCCCAGGCAGTAATTGCCGTTAAAGGCAATGCAGCGGCTTCTGAAAAAGACAATGACTTGGGCATTTTTCCTACGATACGCTCATCCACACATTGGTACTCGGCATTACAACCTTGACGAGTTAAATCCCCTGCATAGTAGACCTTATCCCCGACGCGATACTGGGAAGTCTTATCTCCCGCTGCAGTAACGATACCGGCAGCATCCCAACCTAATATTTTCTCTTCACCTTTTTCAGGGTTTACATTCCCATGAATTTTACAATCAACAGGATTCACTGAGATAGCCTTTATTTGGACTTGCAAGTCATAACCCTGTGGCTCCGGCTTGGGCTGCTCTGTTTCAACAAACTCAGTAGATGCAGATTCTCTGTATACAATCGCTTTCATAGAAGACCTTTTTATATATAAATACGACTGGAAGGGAAATTCATGTTCATCCAGTCGACACAAAACAGGTATTATCCACCACTGACCTCAATACTCAAGAACACTCTTATAAAATGGAAAGTACATTTATGACTTTGGACAATTTCTTACGCACTTTAGCGCAATCTCCTGAAACGCTGGATTTTACTGACACAATGCACGTAATCGATACAAATTACAGCTTTACAGCCTGTGCTTTTAGTAATGGCCAGCAACAAAATGAGCAAGGTCAAAATTCAGGATCATGTAAGCTTTTTGCCTTTGCAAAACTACAAAACCTGAACCAACAGCAAACACTGGATTGTTTCGGACAATATTATAGAAATGACGTGTTAACGAAGCCAGAAGGCGATGACCACCAGAACATTCGCAACTTCATCACCACAGGTTGGGATGGCGTCATTTTTGAAGGTTCGCCGTTAAAGCCAATTAAATAATAGCGTGCAAGAGTAACGTACACTTTGAATACGAGCTCTTGTGTCTATACTAACTGTTCACTCAATAGGAAAATCACATGTTTGCTCGTATATCGTTTTTATTACTACCTTTCATTATCTGTATTAATAACACTTGGGCTGAGCCCATCACCCCTGAGAAACGCAAATTGGTTGATCAACTGCTTGAAATCAACCAAACAGCAAAACTTATACCTCTTATGACATCCGGCCTAAGCAATCAAATCCTTGCAGCACTATCTAAAGGCAGCAATTCTGTAGATAAAGACCTCCAAAAAATAGTCTACTCAGAAGTCAAAACAGTCATGCGCGAAGAGTTTGTACTGAACAATAAGCTCAACGATATTTTTTATGGTTTATACGATGAATACTTCTCCGTAAGTCAAATGCAGGACTTGGTCAATTTCTTTAATAGCTCTGCGGGGCAGCAGTTAATGAAGCATTCGATTGATATTAGTAAAAGAAGTCAGAATGAAGCTAAAACACACGCAAAAGCCATTGGTCCCATTGTCCAAAAACGCGTAATGAAGCTGCTTGACAGTATGGAGGAAGAACTAAGCCAACTTGAAAAAAATTAAACTAAAAAGCAAGTCGGCTGATTTGCCTATTTAATCATCATTTTTCTCAGCGACTTCTATTTCTTCGCTCAACTCAAACCATGCAAGCTCAACATCCTCCAAAGCTTGCTTGTGTTGAGTTTGCTGATCCAGAATCACTTTTAGCTTTTCTTTATTTACCGCTTGATACAAGTCTGCATCTGCAAGCGCTTCCTCCAGTAACACTAATTGCTCTTGGTGCTTTGACATGTCTGATTCAGCTTTCGAAAGCTTCTTCTTTAAAGGGCTTAGCCGTTTGCGTTTTTCTGCCGCGACGCGTTTTCTATCTTTACGATCTTCTGCTGACTCTCCTTGTAGCAGTGAAGCGTTATCCGCATCAGACTCATTTTTATCGACTCGCTTATTATCACTATGGTATGCCTGCAACCAATTTTCGTAGTCATGTAAATCACCCGAAAATTCTTCAACTCGACCATTTGCGACAAGCCAGAAAGTATCAACCGTGTTCTTCAATAAATGCCGATCGTGAGATACGATTAAAATAGCACCTTGAAATGCCTGAAGCGCCATTGTCAGGGCATGCCTCATTTCAAGGTCAAGGTGGTTCGTTGGCTCATCCAGCATTAATAAATTGGGCTTTTGCCAGGCAATAATCGCTAAGGCTAAACGAGCTTTTTCTCCGCCAGAAAAGCGAGTAATTACCTCAAGCGCTGAATCGCCTCGAAAATCAAACCCACCTAGGAAGTTGCGTATTTCATGATCTGTTGCTGTAGGCCTTATGCGTTGCAGGTGCAGAAAAGGGCTTGCCGTTAAATCGAGTTCTTCTAATTGATGCTGGGCAAAATAACCTATCTTTAAGTGTTCGCCTTCTGCTCGCTGGCCATTTATTTGAGCCAAATCGCCCACTAAGCTTTTCACTAATGTTGACTTTCCAGCACCATTTGGCCCCAATAAACCGACCCGAGTACCGGGCAAAATACTTGCCGTAAAGTTATTAAGCACTACTTTGTCACGATAACCAAGATCTGATTTTTGGATAGTTAGTAGCGGGCTAGATACTTTTTCAGCCTCAGGAAAACTAAAATTAAAGGGCGAGTCAATATGAGCCGGCGCAATCGTTTCCATTCGCTCTAACTCTTTCATTCTACTTTGAGCTTGCTTGGCTTTGGTTGCTTTCGCTTTGAAGCGATTGACGAAAGACTGAATTTCACCGATACGTTGTTGTTGCTTCTCGTACTGTGATTGATGCTGCGCTAATTTCTGTGCTCGTTGCTGTTCAAAATCACTATAAGAGCCTTTATATTGATTCAGTTTCTTGTGTTCAAAGTGAAGAATATGGGTCGCGACCGTATCAATAAAGTCTCTGTCATGAGAGATAAATAAGATGGTTCCCGTGTAACGCTTTAACCACTGTTCAAGCCAGATAACAGCTTCTAAGTCCAGGTGGTTAGTCGGCTCATCAAGTAACAATAGGTCTGACGGGCACATAAGCGCTTGTGCCAAATTCAAACGTATACGCCAACCACCAGAAAAGTCATTCACAGGTTTAGCCAGCTCATGTTGCTGAAAACCCAGGCCATGAAGTAGTTTTTCAGCCGTTACAGGTGCTTCGTACGCACCAATCGCCTCCAGCTCACCATGCAAATGTGCAATTTGGTTGTGATCATCTTTTTCTTCTGCAATGCTAAGTTTCTGCTCTAGCTCTCTTAAAAGGTGATGACCATCTAAAACATAATCTAAAGCTAAACGATCACCAGCCGTAACTTCTTGCTCCATATGTGCAATACGGCAGCGGCCAGGCAAACTGAACTCTCCCGCATCTGGCGTTAGTTCACCTAAAATCAGCTTGAATAAACTCGTCTTCCCTGCACCATTGGCACCAATAATTGCGACACGCTGCCCACCATGAACAATTGCATTCGCATCTTCCAGTAAAGGTTCAGGCCCTCGCCTAAGGGTTAGTTCATTAATCTTCAGCATGTAAGGATGGCTCGCAAAAACCGCGACGTTAACGGATATCTCACATAACTTCAATGATGCTTAATTTTATGTATCGGGTTATTCTTAACATTATGATGATTCAATTACCTGACAACCTTGAGCTAGACAATGAATTCTGGCAGTTTTCACTCGCTTTATGGCAGAAAAAAGAAGTACAAGAAACCTTACTTAGGCTTCAGGACAAACAGTCCTTTCGCATTAATTTGCTGCTTTTTTCAATGTGGCTTGGGCTTGAAAGAAAAATAATTGAGGAGCACCTTGAGCTTCTGGTTCAGACAACAAAACCCTGGCACCAGCAAGTAGTTATACCTTTACGTACCGTTCGCCAAACAATTCCCAAGCAGTTACCAAATCCGGCACTCAAACCCCAAATACAAAGCAGTGAACTACTAGCAGAACAAATAGAACAAGCATTATTATTTAGTTGTGCGCAGAAAATATCAAAAAAAGACCAGAAAATTAGAGACAATCAAACTAATGACAATACTTTATATACTTTAACCTCGAATTTATTAGCCTGTTCAACGCACCACCAAACGAGTACTCTTCCTGATAAGCTAAAAAACAAAAGCGGTAAACTTGATCAATCCGACCTATTATTATTAATTCAAGCATGCCTACCTATACATCCGGCTTCGCATATTTCAGCATGTATTGACTCTCTGACAGCAGCACCAAAGGCATAAAAAACCATGAAATGGATTTATCGTTTACTCACCCTCGCTTTGTTAGGCGCAGCAATTGCTTTCCCCTTTTTCATGAAAAATCAAAATGGCAAACCAATGTTTTCAATGCCAGAACCTAAAGATCTAATTCCCTCTGCCTTTACGTCTGACCAAACGCCCACATCTTTACCCTCTACAAGCTCTCAAAAGTTCTATAAATGGCAAGATAAGCAAGGCACCTGGCATTATGGCGATACGCCACCCAAGAATGACCCTAATGTCTCAACTATTGAGGTAGACAGTAATACTAATGTTATTAAAAGCTTTCCTATGCCGTCTAAAGAAGATCAGCCTGCAACACTTAATGCCCCTAAAATGACAAATCAAACAGACATTCCTGCAAGCAACATACTTTCACTTGACCGTGCGATGAATGTTTTGAATGATGCGCAAAAAGTTCAGGGTTTAATGGATAACCGTAATGCCCAATTAGATGCTATGAACGAAAATAGCACTAAATAATTTATCTCACTCAATATCCCAACACTAAGAACCAACTATGTATCGAGTTAAAGAAATGTTCTATAGCCTTCAAGGCGAAGGCGCTAGAGCTGGCCGAGCAGCTGTTTTCTGCCGTTTTAGTAAATGTAATTTATGGAATGGGCGGGAAGACAGCCGCGCCAACGCAATATGCAACTTTTGTGATACTGATATTTTAGGCACTGATGGGCAAAATGGAGGGGAGTTTGATACCGCACAGTCATTATCCAGTACCATTTTGGCAATGTGGCCCAAGGTTGGCGTTTCAGAAAACTCGAAACCTTATGTGATTTTTACTGGTGGTGAGCCCTTACTCCAACTAGATGATGCGCTTATTCATCACATGCACGAACAAGGCTTTGAAGTTGCCATAGAAAGTAATGGCACCTTACCTTTGCCTGACAACGTAGATTGGGTCTGCTTGAGCCCAAAAGCGGATGCTAAAGTCGTTTTTGATTACTGCGATGAACTGAAGCTCGTTTACCCTCAAGAAAAAGCACGACCTGAACACTTTGAGAATTTCACCGCTTCTCATTTCTTTTTATCGCCCATGGCGGACCCATTAATTCGTTTCGGCAACGACCCTAAAAAGAAAACCAATACCCAGAAAGCTTTGGATTATTGTTTACAGCACCCGCAGTGGCGCTTAACGCTGCAACTTCATAAACTACTCGGTATTGACTAAATACAGTTTAAAAAGATGAGCCCGGTTCCTGCAGAAACGCAAGTTCTTCAGGAGACGACTGGCGATTTAAAATTTCATTTCGATGTGGATAACGACCAAAACGTTCAATTATTTCTTTGTGTCGTTTTTCAAACCTAAAGTTGTCTTCCATGCCTTTTTGGTCAAATAATTTCATGGCCTGTTCGTGAACAACCAAAGACTCACTATGCATAAAAGGAAGATATAAAAAGCATCTTTTGTCGACAGGCAACAACCTATCCATTTTTTGAAATACGGCTTCCTGAGCTAACACTAATGCCATACGATCAAAGGCAAAGCTTTTTGCCTGATCACGAAACATATTTCGAGAGAACTGATCCAGAATCAGAATTTCAGCCAAGCGCCCTTCGGGTGTTTCGCGCCACGCCCAAAGCTCACCTTGAGCTGCAGCTCGATGAAGTGTCGAAAAGCGCTGCACAATTAATTCATCCAAACCTTTATCTTTAACCCAATGCTGTCGAGGTTCAAGCTCTTCGAACCAAAAACTGATTACACTGTTCATAATGCATCCTTAAGTATGGTGATTTTTAGGTTATTCCCATTCCAGTTGATCTAATACTCCACGTGCTTCGGCAAGCTTACAATCAGTCATCGCCATTAATTCTGTCACAGTCATGCTAGGGCTCTCTCTTGCAAGCAACACTAATTCCTCATGATTTAGTTGGCGCTTACTCTCCGACAGTTTTTTAGTTACCCAAAACCACCCCTCTTCTCCCGAGAGTTGAATCAGTTTAATCACTTCAAGTATTTGCTGGTTATTCGCCTGCAAAAGCCAATTACGCGAACGCCCCTTTCGCGTTAGCCGAGCACCCGTTGATCTTATTTTAAGCTTCAGAGCACTGGAACCAGGTGTTTTTCGTACAAATGAGTTAAGTGATATTTGCTGTACTTCCGTCATTTACAGTTCGTAGCCTAAATAAAAGTAAACTGATTGTTCATTCTCATTATTATAACCATAACCTAGTGCAACCGGCCCCATAACCGTATCGGTTCCTAAGTAAAGACTACCACCAAAAATCATATCTTTAAGGTCGATGTCGGCTTGATGGCCCCAAATATTTCCAGCCTCAGCACTAAAACCCAAATAAAGCGGCAACTTAGTTTGTCCAAACAGGTTTTCTCTTAAATTATATTGATAAATGAGCGCGGTAAATGCTTTATGTGGCCCACTTAGCTCATTACTATCATATCCTGACAAGTTTAAAAATCCGCCCAGTCTAGAAATATAAACACTGCTATCTTGTTTGTCGGTATAGGTTCGTGAAAAATCGGTTTTCGTCACAATTGAATGACTACCTATCTTTAATGCCCCTTTCCATTCAACCTGTAGCTGTAGCGTTCGTCCACCTAATTGAGTTAGGTCACCATTAAAGAAGCTTGTATTCTTGACGTCTTCAAGCCGGTTAGTGACTCTCACAACTAAACGCTTTCCATGAGTAGGAAAACTAGCACTGTCCAAATTATCAAAACCAAAACTCAAATAGCTACCAAAAGCATCGTAGTTAATTTTATCATTTAACAAAGCGTCATTACTTATCTGTCCTTTCTCGGCGATAGCACCCAATTCTATAAAACTGTTGCGAGTAAAATTATAACCAAAGCCATGAATCAGCCGATTGTTATTTTGCTCTAAACTTAACGGAAGTTGAAAGCTAGACGGAACGTTTAAATCAATCGACTCAAAGCTGTACTTACCCCTACTGTAAAATGAACGAACTGATGTCAAAGGAAAATATAACTCAGTATTCAAAGCTGTTTCATTCCCTAGCTCTAACTGCGTTCGCCACTCCCCACCGTATTTCGTTAAATTTGTTGCCATGTAAGCAAAATCTAAATCAATAGCTGATTTATCAGTAAAATTTGTTTCCCAACCCAGACCAAACTCAAGAAAATTTGGCCCCCAGGACTTACCTTCACTGGATACGATTAGCTTACGCTGCGATCCATTATCAACAATTTCCGCATCGACTCTCTGAAATTCATCCGTTTCATAAACACGCTGAATCGCTTGATTTAGCTGACGTCTATCCACATTTTGATTAACGGGTAGGGCTAACTGTTTACGAATAAATGCTTCATTTACAAGCGACTCATTTTGAATAGTGATCTCAGTAATAGGGCTTTGAGATTGATTTAACAGTTGCTCATGTTTATGCTTTTTCTGCTGACGATAAGCTTGATACTCTTCTTCGCTCAAACTTAAAACCTGTAATGCGCTGATATAATGCTGAGCCGCCTTTTCTCCCGCAATAATTCCATCAGAAAAAGTTGACCAGTCTGTCGTACTTAAATGGTCGATCTCTGGGCGAATAATGATATCGCCTTCGGTTAAGAGTATTTTTTGTTTTTCAGCCGAAGCCACCGTTAGGAAGCTTGAGAGTTGAGCTAATATCGAAAAGGTACTGGTTAAGTCATGCTTTCCAACCAGATTGTCACCAATATCAATGGCGATAACATTATCCGCGCCCATCGATTGCACCACATCAATCGGGATATTATTCGTAATACCGCCATCAACCAGCAACATATCGCCATATTTAATGGGGGCTAAAATACCAGGCACACTTGACGACGCCCTAGTGGCTGTCAATAAATCGCCAGAGCTGAGTCGCACTGAGTCATTGGTGCTTAGATTCGTGGCTATCGCGCGGTATGGGATGGGTAGGTCATCAAAGCTTGAAAACGTCGATAAATTTCCCATCGCTTGCCGCAATAACATCGAAGCTTTCTGCCCATAAAGAAAACCGCTCGGTGTTTTCAGTTCGGCATTTTCATAACCTAAATTTAGTGGCAGATTGAATTGGCCACGCTGTTTATTGCGAAAAGGGAGGTTCTGCCTAGGAATTGTATCGGAATAGCCTTCACTCCAAGGAACCGACAACATGATTGCTTCAATTTCATTCGCGCCATAACCTAATGCATATAAAGCACCAATCATTGAACCGATGCTCGTCCCGGCGATAAGGTCTACCGGAATTCGCTCTCTCTCCAGCACTTTCAACACACCAATATGAGCGCCCCCTTTGGCACCACCGCCACCAAGGGCCAATCCTATTTTTGGGCGAGCCAAGGATTCATTTACAGGTAAAAATAAAAGAATAAAACCGTAAATAAATAATTTAGATTTAATACCTGAACGCTCCTTGTTCGATACGCTTTTGAATATTTTTATCTAATAATTGATAATTTTTTTCTCCCGGCAAACATACCCAAATTGGGTCTGAAACCTTACCAAGGTCAAAGCCGCTCTTTTTAAGGTCTGTTTTTTTATATTTAAAGGTGCCAGTAGTTTCCATTTTTTGAGAAATGCGCAAAAAGACCGGTATAGAGAAAGCCGGCAATTGTTTATTCAAATATTCATAAAAGGCAATCGAGTCAAATGAGGCGCCATCTGGCAGTCGGATATTTGCCATGCCTGCACGTCCATTTGTATTAGGTATTTCAACACCATAAACCACGGCATCCAAGATTGCGGGAAAGGTGCTAATACAGTTTTCAACTTCTGTGGTAGATACATTTTCACCTTTCCAGCGGTAAGTATCACCTAATCGATCAACAAACTGTGCGTGACGAAAGCCTTGGTCACGCATTAAGTCGCCGGTATTAAACCAGGCATCACCGGCTTTAAAAACATTTCTCAAAATCGTCTTTTCTGTTTTTTCAGGGTCGGTATAACCGTCAAATGGGCTTTTATCACTAATTTCACCTAGCAGTAGGCCTGACTGCCCTTTTTTAACCCGCCGCAAAAAACCATCCTTTTGACGAATAGCATCATCAAGATCCAGGTCATACTCAACAATCGCATAAGGGATCGTGGTGAAACCAACGGTGCAGTCATGATTAAAAATATTTAGAAAACCAACATTACCTTCACTCGAACCATAAAACTCCATCACTTTTGGCACATTAAAACGTGTTTTAAATTCTCGCCATAAATTAGGCCGAAGACCATTACCAAACATCATTCGAATATTATGATTCTTGTCATCAGCACTGACTGGCTGAGCAAGTAAATAACGACATAGCTCTCCCACATAACAAAAAGCAGTCACTTTGGTTCGCCTAACTTCAGGCCAGAATTTACTTGCTGAGAACTGACGAGCCATGACCAAACCAGCAGCACCAGCAAGCACACTCCCCCAACCAACTATTAATGCAGTTCCATGGTAAAAAGGTAAGGTCACATAGGCCCTGTCATGGGATTTTAATTGAATACTTGCAAAACCAACGCCACCATAAGCTTTCATAAATCGACCATTAGTCAAAATAGCCGCTTTTGGCAGACCGGTTGTACCAGAGGTATAAAAATAACAAAGAGGGTCAGAAGCGCGCTGTTCTTTACTCGACGAGGGGTTTCGAGAGCTTCCTAAGCAAGCTTTTTCAGCAAGATCGGTCCAACCTTCTGGAGCTGATGTATTCTCTTTTAAGGTGTCACAGTCTGACAGGTATAGCTGCGCATCATTCCCTTGCGGTAAAGCTGCTTTTACTTCTTCAACAGCACCAAACAATTCTTCCCCAACAATAATACGGGAGGGTTTGACCAACTGAATACTATGCTCCAGTACGGCTCCTCGTTGCGAGGTATTCACTAAAGCACTCACAGCACCAATTTTGGAAATGGCAGCAATACAGACTAACAACTCAGGACGGTTTTCAATAAAGACAGCAATGACATCGCCTTTTTTAACGCCCATTTGAACTAGGCTATCAGCGACCCGGTTCACCCAAGCATTTAACTGTTTATAATTTAATTCGCGCTCTTCAAAAATCAAAGCTGTCCCGCGAGGGTTACGGCGACAGGCGTCCTCCAGACATAAAGCTAAACCAACCGGCAGATCATCATTCTTGCGATTTGCGATGTAAAGTCCTTTTACTCTGCCAGGCATTCCTGATAAAAAAACAGGTAACTTAGAAACAAACTGGCGGAGTGAAATCACATCAGTATTTATTGTGTCGGTATTAGGCATAAATACTCTCTTATTTAAATTGTATTTTTTAGATTTTTATTCTTTTCCTGTTGCGCATACCAATGCAAAAACTCATTTCGAACAGAGTTTTAATCACAAACTTCATCAAGACGTCGCGTGATTGACTTTTCGATCTTTCCCTTAAAAGGGTTCAACAAAAAGCCTAGCTCCATTTTAAGCTCTACACGACCACTTAATACTGTCATATGGCCTTTGGCACCCGCACCTTTAAACCTTACAGTTTCATCTTCCCAATGGTATTTAACACCAAACTCTTGCGCTAGATTAACCACCAATTCTTCTGCTAATTTTCTTGCCTCATCAAGCGCTAGGCTATGCGTACGATTCACTCTAATAACAGACATAATTCATTCTCACTCTAATCTACAACTCTCACGTAATTAACTTAATAGTACCTTGAAACGATCCTTCACAACAAAACTACTCACTTTGACCCATTTATTAATCGCTCCGATTAGTATTTTAAAGCATGTCAGCATAGTTTTCCTTGCCTACCAAGGTTAGAATAGCCATCTTAAATGAATCAGCAGAGACTATTTCATGCCAAGCGCGCCCAATTCAGATACAGCTAAAGCAAGCCAAGATACAGACTCAGTCACTCATTTTGGTTATCAAGATGTTAATACCGACGACAAAGCCGGGAAAGTAGCCGATGTTTTTCATTCTGTGGCAAGTAAATACGACATCATGAATGACTTAATGTCACTCGGCATTCACCGGATATGGAAGCGTTTAACGATTGAGTCAAGCGGTGTTAGACCAGGCTATAAAGTATTGGATATCGCCGGTGGTACAGGCGATCTTACCATGCAATTTTCAAAACGCGTGGGAGAACAAGGCCAAGTTGTGCTGGCTGATATTAACTCTTCAATGTTAAATGTGGGCCGAGATCGTTTATTAGACCGTGGATATGGAAGCAATATTGAGTTTGTGCAAGCAAATGCCGAAACATTACCCTTCCCTGACAACCACTTTAATTGCGTCAGCATTGCATTTGGTCTTCGGAACGTCACCGATAAAGATAAAGCCATCGCATCCATGACTCGTGTGTTAAAACCAGGTGGTCGCTTATTGATACTTGAATTCTCTAAGCCGTCTAACCCAATGCTAAGCTCCATTTATGATAAGTACTCTTTCACAGCTTTACCTTTTATGGGCAAGCTAATTACAAATGACAGTTCAAGTTATCAGTATCTGGCTGAATCTATTCGTATGCATCCTGATCAAGAAACCCTCAAAGGTATGATGGAAAACGCCGGTTTAGTGAATTGCCGTTACCACAATATGTCGGGTGGAATTGTGGCTTTGCATACTGGGATCAAACCCTAAATGAGCCTCATTGATCCTTCACTTATTCAAAAAGCAGCCCCTACGATAGAGAAGGCCCTTAATATGGCGCTATCAATGGACCCCGCTTCGCAAAAGAAACTTAATCTTTTGCAGGGCTGCATATTGGAAGTGGCGATCAATTCACCGAAACAAACTTTCTTTTTTGGCTCTGACAACGGAAAAGTAGTACTGCTTCCTGAGCAGGATCGATCTACGGTTCGTTTAAGTGGTAGCGCATTGGCATTTATCAAGCTCGCGAGCTACCAAAACAAAACGCAGCTATTTAGAAGTAAAGAAATAATCTTAAGTGGTGATGCCGTTAGAGCACAGCAAATCCAAAGTTTTATGGGAAAGGTAAATATTGACTGGGAAGGTATATTAGCCACGCTTATTGGCGATGTGCCCGCAAATTTTATCGGAACATCACTACGTCAAAGCTTTTCTTTTGGCAAAACATTGAGCCAGTCATTTATAAATGATGTCGAAGAATTTATAAAATATGAAGTTCGCTTAATTCCCAGCAAAGCGCTGTCTAAAACTCAATTTGAAGCTATCGACCAATTACGACTGGCAACTGATCGATTAGAGGCCAAAGTTAGAAAAGCTTTCAATCAAACTGAAAAGTCTTAAATAGCTCAACAAGAACAGAAAAACGATTTTGGAAAGTAAAACGTGTCAAAACTACTATTAATCACTAAGCTCCGTCGAATATTTGTCATTCTTTGGGTTGTTAGCCGATACCGTTTAGATGAATTTATACCTCTGGCTCACCTCCCGCTTCCCGTCCGAGTCCTGTTCTTTTTAGCGCCTTGGCACTTTTTCCCAAAACCTAAGCTTTCACGCGGTGAACGAATTCGCTTAGCACTTGAAACCCTCGGCCCCATTTTTATCAAATTTGGGCAAATTCTATCGACCCGCCGAGACTTACTTCCCGACGACATTGCTGACTCACTCAAAAACCTTCAAGACAACGTTTCACCCTTCCCTGGCGAACAAGCAAAACAAATCATTGAAGACTCACTCAAACAAAAAACAGAGCAGTTATTTTCAGAGTTTAGTGTTGAGCCTCTAGCATCTGCCTCCATCGCTCAAGTTCATAGCGCACGACTAAAGAATGGCAAAGAAGTCGTCGTCAAAGTAATTCGACCTAATATTGAAGGCACCATAGACCAAGATATTGCTCTGATGCTAGTTCTCGCAACGTTATTAGAGAACTATTGGGCCGACGGTAAACGCTTACACCCAGTTCAAATTGTGAAAGATTATCAAAAGACGATTTATGATGAACTCGACTTGCAGCGTGAAGCTGCCAATGCATCACAACTTCGGCGCAACTTTTTAAACTCTGAACTCATCTATATCCCTGAGATTTTTTGGGATTACACCAACCATGACGTGCTTGTTATGGAACGAATTTATGGCATGCCTGTTGCTGATGTCGAACAACTAAAAGCATCGGGTGTAAACCTTAAAATATTGGCAGAACGCGGTGTCGAAATATTCTTTACCCAAGTATTTCGAGACAGCTTCTTTCATGCCGACATGCATCCGGGTAATATTTTTGTCTCCGCCGAACACACACATAACCCGCAATATATTGCCATAGATTTTGGTATTGTCGGCACCTTGACTCAGGAAGACCAGAACTATCTGGCGCGCAACTTATTAGCCTTTTTTAAACGTGATTATCGACTAGTCGCTGAACTTCACGTTTCTTCTGGCTGGGTTCCCGAAGATACGCGGGTTGACGAGTTTGAATCGGCAATCCGAACGGTGTGCGAACCGATTTTTGAGCGCCCATTAAAAGATATTTCGTTTGGCCAATTTTTACTTCGCTTATTTCAAACTGCCCGCCGGTTTAATATGGAAGTTCAGCCTCAATTAGTTCTACTTCAAAAAACCTTATTAAACATTGAAGGACTTGGCCGACAACTCTACCCTGACCTTGATTTGTGGAATACGGCACAACCATATTTAGAAAATTGGATGAAGCAGCGTATGGCCCCTCCAGGGGTTTGGAAAAATGTGAAGCAACATTTACCTGAATGGCTAGAGCAATCGCCTGAAGTACCTAAACTTATTTTTGATGCCATGAATCAAATCAAACATCTTGATAACTTTGGCAAGCAACGAGAAGACCATACACTTGCTCTGAGCAATGAAATTAAGCAGCAGCGCAACCAATCTAAAGATTATGCCTTAGGTATCACGCTCGTTTTAGCAGGTATTGCAATTGCCTCGCCTTCAACGCTCAGTTGGCTAAATACCATTTCGTGGCAAAGTGCTGTACCCTTTTTACTTGGTAGTTATTTTTTGATCCGCCGAAAATAGAACCGATATAAATAGAACTAAATCGAGAAAATATATGTCCACCGTATTAGATGAACTTGCCGCAGTACTCGCCGAACGAAAACAGGCAGACCCCGATAGTTCGTATGTTGCCAGCTTACACAAAAAAGGTTTGAACAAAATCCTTGAGAAAGTAGGTGAAGAATGTACCGAAACAATTTTGGCTGCAAAAGATGCTGAAGATCAAGACGACGTAAAAAAACAGGCATTAGTTTATGAAACGGCCGATCTTTGGTTTCATAGTATGGTAATGTTGTCTCATCTCGATTTACATCCGGATGATATTTTAAGTGAACTTCAACGTCGTTTTAATTTGTCAGGCCTTGAAGAAAAGTCATCCAGAAATAAATAGCACATAATTTTTGAAACAGGGGAACCATTATGGGCATTAGTCCAATGCAATTACTGATCATCCTTGTGATCGTCGCGCTAATATTCGGCACTAAAAAACTTCGTAACATGGGTGGTGATTTAGGTGGCGCAGTAAAAGGCTTCAAAAAAGCTATGAAAGATGAAGAAGCAAAACCTTTAGAAAAAAACAGTGACGACATCATCGAAGGCAAAGCTGAAAAGGTTGAAGCCAAGAAAGAAGATACTCAGTCTAAGTAATGCTTTTTTTCATCTTGGGCATGGCAAATTGCAATGTTTGATATTGGCTTTTTAGAGTTAGTTTTTGTTGGCATTATTTCTTTGCTTGTTCTTGGCCCTGAACGCTTGCCTGTCGCAGCAAGAACAGTAGGCAAATGGGTGGGTCGAGCACGCCGTATGGCTGGTCAGTTCACAAAAGAGATTGATCGACAAATTGAATTAGATGAACTCCGCGAAGAATTAAAAAAGCAGGGTGAAAGCCTTAACATTAATGAAGATGTTAACAAAATTCACTCAACCATCAGTGAAGCCCTTCAGCGCGCAAAAGAGTTTGAACCCTTACCTAGAGAGGAAGAAGACAAACCTTTCATCCCAACTCAAGATACAGCCCCCGGAAAGGATCAGCCCTCTACGACACAAGCCTCTCAAGAAAATATAAGCAGCCAACAAAAATGAATGACTCAGATGCAGACACCTCCCCAAACAGTACATCTGTTGAACAAACCCAACCTTTAATACAACACCTGATCGAACTTAGGAATCACTTACTCCGCGCGGTTATTTTTGTCATTATTGTTTTTGCCTCTCTTTATTATTTTGCCAATGACATTTACCTCATTGTTGCTGAACCTTTGCGTGAATTATTACCTGAAGGTAGCACGATGATAGCAACGGATGTTGCATCTCCTTTTTTTGCACCATTCAAATTAACATTAATGGTCTCCATTTTTATCGCCATGCCCTATGTGCTTTACCAGATATGGAGTTTCATCGCACCAGCACTTTACGATAAAGAAAAAAAGTTAGCCTTTCCCTTATTATTTTCTAGCATTGTTCTGTTCTACTCTGGGATCGCATTTGCTTACTTTGTGGTATTTCCTCTGATTTTTGGTTTCTTCACCAGCGCAGGCCCTGAAGGCGTGTCAATGATGACTGATATTAGTCGCTATCTCGATTTCGTTCTTAAGCTCTTCTTTGCCTTTGGCATTGTTTTTGAAATCCCCATTGCGATTATTATTTTAGTTTCCATCGGTGTAACAAGTGTCGAAAGTTTAAGGCAAAAACGCCCTTATTTAGTGGTTGCCTGCTTTGTTGTTGGAATGCTACTCACACCACCGGATGTCATTTCACAAACCTTACTTGCCGTACCGATGTGGATGCTATTTGAAATCGGATTATTGTTTGCAAAAATAGTAGAACGACGCCCAAAAGCAGATTAATAACTCTAAGTATTTCTACAAAATGAACCTATTATTATTACTACCCGATAATATGCTATCGGAAACCTCTGCTGAGATTTCTGGCCGCCAGCTCAAGCACCTTCACACCACACTCACAACGAAAGTAGGTGACACGCTGTGCGTTGGTATACTTAATGGCGACATCGGCACTGCCCTTGTCACCCAGTTTGATACTGAAACCGCAAGATTTGAAATTGACTGGCACTCTGCATCACCACCAGCACTCCCTCTTACTTTAATTATTGGTCTACCAAGACCTAAAATGCTTAAGCGTATTATTCAAACAGCCACAACGATGGGCGTTAAGAAACTATATTTTATTCATTCATGGAAAGTAGAAAAAAGCTTTTGGCAATCACCATGGTTAACAGAAGCAAAAATACGTGAAAATTGCATACTTGGCTTAGAACAAGCCAAAGACACTCAAATGCCTGAAATTCATTTAAAGAAACGATTCAAACCCTTTGTGGAAGATGAACTCCCTGGCATTAGTCAAAATACGCGTAAGCTACTCGCCCACCCAGGTGAACCAAACCCTTGCCCAATTAACATTCAAGGTGAGACTACGCTGGTGATTGGCCCTGAAGGCGGGTTTACACCTTACGAAGTAGATAAGCTAAAAGAGTGTGGATTTCAAAGCGTGCATTTAGGTCCGCGAATTTTACGCGTTGAGACGGCAGTACCCGCTCTGATAGCCCGTTTATTTTGTGCCTAAGCTACACGTAAGTCATCCAATAAAAGTAATGATCAGTTGACAACCTTATTAATGAAATCCTGAAGTAAATTCGTTTTCTTCAATTCATCGTATAACTCAAAACAGTGATAAGTCACATCAGGACTGCCGTATAAAGTCGCTAACAAAGCAAGTTTTAATAAGCTATCTGGAGGCACTTTATTCAACTTTTCAATATCCTTAATGTAAACAGCATCAGACCACATATGCTGAGTACCAAAATTGATATTGTTTTGAAGAATTACAGGCTTAATACTTCTTCCAGCAAGGCCTAGGAATTTATGAAACATCAAGCCTTCACTACTTAGAAATTTACAAACATCGCCAAACAGGGGTTGATTTTCATATAAAGGAATAAACTCTACCTCGGACACGATAAACACCGTGTCTTTCAAGGCATTTACACCGCCTTTAAAAGCATCCAGTTCGGCACCCTGTATATCAATTTTGATAAAATCAATCGACCCAATATTATTCTCTTCAATAAAACTATCCAAAGTAGATACGAGTAGTTTGTGCTCAGCCTTCACTGCAACTTGCTCTAAGGCATTATACTTATTTAGTAATGCATCATTAGGTTTATATAAAGATGAACATTCTGGCCCAAGAGTTTCATACAACGTCTGCTCACCATTAAGACCTCCAATAGCTGTTGGGTAATAACAGATATATGGGGGGGCAGTCTTATTTAATTCTTTACAAGACTCAGCATCAACCTCGAAGCCAATAAGCTTTGACTCAGGAAAAAGTTCTAACAAGGCATAAAATGGTTCTTGTTGTCCTGCAATTTGTCTCGCACCAATTTCACACATTGTAAACGAAAGTTCTGGAGCATACTGACGAACTAAGTCACCCACCAGTTTTATATTATTTAATTCAGTATTCCCACTCATCTATCACCTACTTTATTTTATAGTTTTATCTGCGCGTAATTATATAAGCCTTGATTAAAGAAAAAAGGTTATCTTTAGACAAACGTGATTTAGTTCACCCCTGTCACAACATCTACTTATAAAAAGCTTACAATCTAACTCCAAGCCATGAATATCATCTTTTATATTGGCGTTTAAATATGATTTTCTCCGCTTAAACGTCAAACTCAAAATGTAGCCTTTTTGTAATGGTACTAGTCTTTCTCTTACGCTAAGCGACATCGTCATCCATATTTAAGTCAACTACCCTTTTTACCTTATAGTCATTTCCACTCGCATTTTATACTGCATATAAGATACGACTTTCATCCCCATAATTAATTAAAAAAAGCATCTCTATCAAACGAGCAACTCAAACACTTAAAAATAATAGATAACATGTCACACATTTATTTGTCGAGCTAACCCCAGAAACGATATAACTAAAAGAACTATTTTATAAATATATACCCTTATTAAAAATCAATGCTTTAGTAATTGATCCCAATTTGGCTTAGCGGTTAATTTACTCTTCTCATCATAGGAAATTCGGTGCGTCCCATGACAGCGAGCACAGGCAATTACCGCCAAAGTCCCTAATTCTTGCCCCTGATCTTTAAGTGTGCCGGTTTTCAAGTTTTGTTTTAGCTGAGAAATACTATTTTTGATCGCCTCGTCAGGATAAATTCGCTTGTCACTTTTATGGCAATTAATGCAGGTACTTCCTAAGGTATTAATCCCATCACTCAGGTCTGATAGCGATGCTAATGCTAGCTCAGTCATACCATCTTCGGAGGTGATTTTAATTTGATTTACTTGCTTCGTTAGCGCGTCCATGTGCTCAACCAATGAAATCGAGGGGCTGATTTCAATGGTTGAAAAGTCAGGCGCTCGATATAGCGTAGCGGTAGTTGCCCGGTAATTATCATGACACGTGTCGCAACTTTTACTTAATTCATTCATTGCTTCGGAGAGCATTTCAAATTGCTTATTTTGAACGCTTTCCTTTACGTCAGAAATGGCTCGAATATTAAGCATTTTCTGCCACTCAGGAACCATGTCCCCAATTTTCAAATAATGCTCATTCAGTCGAGTAGCCCATTTATTAAGTAGCGCATCATTCCCTGTCTCGGCATAATATTCCACAGCCTGCATTTCACGCCGCAGTTTAAACATATTATGTAACCAGACCTGTCGTTTATTTTCAGGCTTATACCACTGCGCCAATGATGCCGGAGGTAGTTTAGTCAAACCTACCTTGCCATTGTGTTGATAAACAATAAAAGCCACTAACCCTATAAGCAGGCAGGGAATAAAAATAAACAACATGCACTGTTTTAACGATGTTTTTTTCAAAAAAATAGTTCCCTGTATTCAGCAGATTCTATATTTGTAAGAAAGCATATTACTTTCTGCTAGTGTTTAAGTGTTTATACCCATCGCTCGTTGAACGAGTTGTTTCTTTATAAAACCTTGTTGGTCTACCCAGCTAAGGCCGGTATTACGTAACCAGCGAACAAGCGGGTCTTTTTGCTCAAATAAACGTTTAAAGCCTTCCATGACTCCCATCATAAGTAAATTATCACCCTGACGCTGCCTATTGTACCGGTTCAGTAAGCTGGAGTGATTAACAGGAATACTCTCTCGACCTGCTTGCATAAGTATTTGACTCAAAGCTTGAACATCTTTAAACCCTAGGTTTACACCCTGACCTGCCAAGGGATGTATCGTATGTGCTGCATCTCCAACTAACACCACACCGGGCTTCACGTATGATTTCGCATGACGTTGTCGTAAGGGATAACTAAAACGCTTGGAGATTTTTTCTATTTTTCCTAAGCGTGATTCAAATTCCAACTCTAGACTCTGCTGAAATTGCTCATCGTTTTGAGACATGAGTTTTTCAGCCCTGTCTGGCTTGACCGACCAAACAATCGAACAGAATTTTCCTGATGAGTTCGCATCTTGTAAGGGCAGAAATGCTAAAGGCCCCGACTCACTGAAGCGCTGCCTTGCTACAGTTTGATGTGCTTTTTCAGTTTCAACTGTCGCGACGATTGCGTGGTGCTGGTAATCCCACTCTCGTGTTGCCATATTCATCGCATTTCGAACTTTGGAGTTTGCACCATCAGCTGCAATTAATAAGTCACAATGAATATTTTGACCATCACTTAAAGTGAGTATATGGGCATCTTTTGTCTTGGTACTAGGCGAGATACTTTTTAATGAACAACCATAAAAGCTTGATAAATTAGCTTGCTCATGAATGCTCTGATGCAATGCTGACACGATAGTTTGATTTTCGACGATAAAACCCAATTCATCACAATATAATTCCGCTGCATCAAAATTAATTTGCGCCGAACCAAGCTCATCCCACACACTCATTTTCTGGTATGGCATGAGCTGTTGCGTTTCAATATTCTGCCATGCCCCCACAGTTGTTAATAAGGTTTTGGAGGCGAAAGTTAGCGCACTAACACGAGGTTTAAAATTTTCAACTGAACTCGAGGCTGAGGTTGATGCTTGTAAGAGTCCGCCTTCTTGTGCATCAATAATGGCAATCGAGAGCGAAGAAGTTTTCATAGCGGCCGCCAAAGCAGTACCGACCATTCCCGCCCCCATTATTGCGATATCGACATATTGAATATTACTCTCTTGAGCACCAACCATTTCAATTTTCGTCATTCTATATTTGCTCTTCTTAAAAACGTGCTTTCTTACCTGCCAACCCCATTGCCTGACTCGCAAAAACAGATTTAAGCATCGGGAAATTATTTAAAGCGATTAATCCCATATCACGGGCCAAACCTACCAGCAACGATGAGTGACCAAATACTTTCACAACCTGGTCACTAAATAAAATAGTCGTAGCTTGGTCTTTCGCGCGCTCATCACTCAGTCCTTTGAGGATACTTATCTCACCTATATCACCTTGAATCAACTCGACTTTTTTCAAGGTTTCCAAAAAGGTGGATACGCCTCTGAGAGCAAGGTTAAACCCCTGACCCGCAACAGGATGCAAACTATGAGCGGCATTCCCAAGCAATAGTATTCCTGGACGGTATTGCTCTTTCGCGCGTACCAATCTAAGTGGATAGGAATTCCGTGCGCCACACCGAGTTATTCGGCCCAAACGCTCACCAAAAGCATCTTGAAGCGCTTGGCAAAATACGTCATCACTCATATCTAAAAAGGTTTGAATACTCTCACTATCATGGGTCCAGACTAGAGCACTGCTTCTTTCTGTTAGTGGTAATAACGCTAATGGGCCACCTGAGGTGAAACGTTCATATGCAACGCCATCATTAGGTAATTCCGTCGTAATATTAGCAATCAGTGCATGCTGGCCATATTGTTCAACATCATTTTCAATACCGAGTAAACCTGCCGTTGATGAGCAGGTTCCGTCAGCAATAATAATTAAACGTGCACTAATATTCTTTGATCTTGCCGTTGAAGCATCTTTCGCCTCTAGACAAATCAACTGTCGGCCGTCAACTGAATGAATACTTGTCACTTTAGCAGGTGCGCACAAAGGAATTTGTTGTTCTTCAATTTTCTTTAATAGGCATTGCCCCAACCATTGATTGGGAACAACGTAACCTAATGCTTCACGTTTTAGCTCATCAGCACTCATACGAGTCACACCAAACCGCCCTTTTTCAGAGACGTGAACATGAGATATGGGGCTGGCATGATCACTGACATCCGCCCAAACATTCAACTGGTTTAAAATATCCCGACTGCCCCATGAAATAGCCGTTGAACGAGCATCATAACTTGGCGTGTAGTCAGGCATCGTGCTCTGAAAAGCAAAAGAATCTATCAATAAAACACTTAAACCTAAGTCAGACACACCCAATGCGGTACTGGCTCCCACCATACCTGCGCCCACGATCACAACATCAAATTCAGCCTCGTTTTCAAGCATATCAAGCGCTTTGACCACTATTTGCAGCTCCTCGCCATCAAAGACTCAATCTCATCAATCGTTTTAGGCGCTGATTTAGAAAGTACTTTATTTGATGTTTTGGTTACCACGACATCATCTTCAATTCGAATACCGATACCACGCCATTTTTTTGGAACATCTGTACAGGTAGGCGATATGTAAATGCCGGGCTCAACCGTTAACACCATGCCAGATTCGAGCAACCGCCATTCACCGTCAACTTTATATTCACCGACATCATGCACATCAAGACCTAGCCAGTGCCCAGTTCTGTGCATATAAAACTTCTTATAGGTTTCATTTTTTATCGCATCCTCTAAGGACCCAGACAATAAACCTAACTCAATCAGACCATTAGCAATAATTTTAACCGCAGCCTCATGAGGATGATTCCAATGATTACCGGGTTTAACTTCTGCAATGGCTGCCAATTGTGCATCCAGCACTATTTGATAAAGCGCGGCTTGCTCTTTACTAAACTTACCACTAACCGGGAAAGTACGCGTAATATCGGAAGCATAACACTCTACTTCGCAACCAGCATCGATAAGCACCAGGTCGCCATTTTTAAGTTCTGAATGGTTATCAATATAATGTAAAGTACAGCCATTATCACCACTACCCACAATAGAAGGATATGCGACGAAGCGAGAGCCTGCATTCATAAATGAATGAATAATCGAGGATTCTAGATGGTACTCAAACAAACCTGCACGACAAACTTCCATCGCTTTAATGTGCCCTTGAGCAGCAATTTCTGCAGAACGCTCCATATTCTTGATTTCAGCAGCACTTTTAAATAAGCGCAATTCATGTAAGGCATGCTCCAAAGCTACAAACTCGCCTGGTGGGTGCGCCCCACTACGCACTTTACTTCGGATAACATTAATCCATTCCATTACTTGGCTATCAAACTGAGCATCCAAACCCATGGAGTAATAAACTTTGTCAGTGCCTTCAATCATTCCTGGTAAAATATCATCGATATCACCAATCGGGAAAGCATCATCCACCCCCAGAATATCAGTCACTCGATCTGGGCCTGCAATAAATCCATCCCACATTTCTTTGCTTGGGTCACGCTCACGACAAAATAAAATGGTTTCACCGTACTTTCTACCGGGAATGATCACTAAAACAGATTCAGGCTCATTAAAGCCAGTTAGATAATGAAAGTCACTGTCTTGCCGAAAATGGTGGTCTACATCGCGGTTCCGGTTTTTAACTGAGGAGGATGGCAAAATGGCAATTGTGCCTTCTCCCATCTGTTCCGCTAAATAACTTCGTCTAAGAGCAAATTCTTTATTAGTCATGGCAAGTTAGCACTGTCGTTATGATTAGTTAGTATTGTTTAGCTATGTCAGATACATCATGTTTAATGCAGGGTTGGCGTATCTGGGGAGTTTTTAGTATCTCCAGATATTTCAGGCGTATTAAATTCAGCATATAGGTTAAGCACACAGACTCGTACATATTCATAAATTTCAACAAATTCTCTTTCACCAGCCTCGCCTGCTTCAACTCGCACATCTAAATTACATATTTCAACTAAGTCTCTGATAATTTCTTCTAGCTCACTGTCTAATTTTGAAAGCTTTTCACTGGCAGCAATTGATACACCTTCAAGAAAACCTCGAACCCATAAAGTTAGAGACTCCACTCGCTCAGTAAGTGCGTAGTCATCGTCAGGTAATAACAGGTTAAAACTACTTGAATCTTTTTCAATGGCTTCATTTACCTTATGGTAAAAAGCAATAAGGTCCTCAGCCACATGCGCTTGTTGGTCACTATTTAACGAGTCCACCCCCATATGTTCAAGCACTAATTCAATCCAATCACCAGGTGTACGCTTTAAACTTCCTGTCATTTCCCCGATAATGAGACCATGAAGTTCACTTGGGTGATTGATTGCGCCATGCCGAGTATAAACATTTGCGAGCCAATCAAAGTCAGAATCTATTGGTAATTCTTCAGGGGGGAGTGTATCTGTCATGTAAAAACCCATTAAAATAAAGAGATGATTAAAATAATTATCAAATTGTACTAGGAGCCCCCCCTATAAGTCACGATGCTATTGACCCATAAGCAATGCCAATTTATAGTTTTCATATTGAAAAAAGATTGTAGGAACCGAAAATGGACTCATCCCAGATAAAAGTATTTTCTGATAAAGTGGAACAGTTACTTGCGCACTGCCAAAAGCTCGAATCTGATAATACTGCATTAAAGGCACAACAAGATGATTGGAGCAGCGAACGCATAAAGCTTCTGCAAAAAAATGACCTGGCTAAGAATAAAATTGAATCCATGATTGGCCGCTTAAAATCACTGGAGCAAAGTTAATGTCCGAAGCAAATACGCTCGAAGTTAAAATTCTAGAAAAAGATTATTTGGTTGCTTGCCCTAAAGATAAACAAGCGACACTTGAAAGTGCCGCTAGCCACTTAGATACAAAAATGCGCGAAATCCGAACTTCTGGAAAAGTTCATGGAACTGAACGCATCGCAGTAATGGCTGCACTTAACATCACTTATGAATTACTTGAGAAGCACAGCGACCAGCTTGGAGACCAACAAATCTTATTAGCTTTAAGTGATAAATTAGATTTAGCTTTAAAAAAATAACGTAAACAAGCCTATTATGAAAGATGTCTAGTTGTAGCAACAGGCTTCATCCTTTTAGGCAACTTATTTATTGTGTCGACATGTGATTTTTCTGTTTATTTTCGTAAATACTTCTGTTTTTAAAGATTTTTTTTTATACTATGAACCTGCGTCCTGGAATGTTGGTGAGTTGGATATGACCTCGAGCCGATAATCACACTTTGGTAATTGATTCAGGTAATGTGTGCAAGTCCCCTTGGATTTTTCCTTGATGGGAAAGCCTAATTTACCTACATCGATCACCCCCTTGAACTTCGGGTTCAAGGCCTAATCCAATAACGGCATTTCGGGGCGCACTAATTTATACAGATTAATCCAATGACTACATCCCCCCAGCTTTGTTTAGATAAAAAACAACTTCGTGCAAAAATCAGAGCACAGCGCCAAGCACTTACCCCGAAACAACAAAAAACAGCAAGAAATAATCTTAGAAAAAACTTAGAAAGGAGCTTGATACTGCTTCGATCAAAGTACATTGCTTTATACTTAGGCAATGATGGTGAGATTTGTCCGAAAGAGCTACTGACATACTACTTAAAACGAAAGAAGCAACTCTATTTACCCGTTTTACACCCAATCAAAAAAAATCATCTTGTATTTTGTCGAGTTAACGCAAGGACGATATTTCAGAAGAATCGTTTCGGCATATTGGAGCCTAGCTTTAAACATAGCCCAAGTATTGCACCCAGTTTATTATCTTTAGTGCTATTACCTTTGGTCGCCTTTGATGAGCATGGCAGCAGAATGGGAATGGGCGGTGGATTTTATGACAGGGCTTTCGAGTTCAAACAGAAAAAAAGCAAGTGCTCACCAAGATTAGTTGGTCTCGCTCATGAACTTCAAAAACAGGAAAAACTCCCTACTGAAGCCTGGGACATCCCTCTATTTGCAATCATTACTGATAAGCACTCTTATCGTACAAGCTAATGCTACAGAAGTTCTAAAAGATAAGAAAAATTAGTAACGACTAGCAGAAAATTCAATTGGATGCTGCTTCACCACGGTACTTTTTTTATCAGTACTTAACCCTAAAGATGAAAAACCACTGATCACTAGGCCAAGACAAAAAATCGCGACAAGCGCAATCATGGCATCAGGTTTCTGTTTCATGCATTCCTCAATGTAAAACCTATATTAATCAAAAAAATAGCACAGTTTTTAAACTTTTCCATTAAAAACCTGCATTAAGTCACAGATTTTAATGGAAAGTTCATCAGTTTGGTATGAAAATAATGCAAATAGCTACGTTTCTCTCAAAAAAAGACGATAAGCCTCATTGTCAGTTTCATCCCAATAACGAAAACCAACCTTATCAAGCATCGCTTTAAAGGTATCTGTTTCTTCTCTACCAGCCTGAATCCCCATGAGAACCCGACTGTAAGCCGAGCCATGATTACGATAGTGAAACATTGATATATTCCACTTAGTTCCTAAAGAGTTTAAGAACTTCATCAACGCTCCTGGACGCTCAGGAAATTCAAAGCGGTAAACTTGTTCGTCTCCAACACCTGCTGACCTTCCGCCAACCATATGTCGAATATGGTTCTTGGCTATCTCGTTATCAGTTAAATCATGCACGGCATACCCTTGATCTCTCAACTCAGAAAGAATTTGTGCTCGCCCTTCCCCCCCAGCTGAAATCTGTACACCTACAAAAATTTGGGCATCACACCCCTCTGCATAACGGTAGTTAAACTCCGTAACACTTCTTTTATGAAGCGCTTGAATGAATTTTTTATAACTTCCAGGCTCTTCTGATAGCGTTACTGCCAGAATAGCTTCACGTTTTTCACCTATTTCAGTCCGTTCAGAAATATAACGCAGCCTATCAAAGTTAACGTTAGCACCACTTACCACAGTCAGTAAGTTTGCATTTTCAACCTTCTCGCGCTCCACATATTTTTTAAGTCCGGCAAGTCCCACAGCGCCAGCAGGCTCAGCTATAGCTCGCGTATCATCAAAGATGTCTTTAATACCCGCACAAATTTCATCCGTACTAACGGTAATAACCTCGTCCACACATTGTTGCGCAATTTCAAATGGCAACTCTCCAATTTGTTTAACGGCAACCCCTTCTGCAAAAATACCCACTTCATCAAGAATCTCACGGCGCCCGCTAGCCAAAGCCGCTTTTAAACAAGCCGCATCTTCAGGCTCTACACCGATAATTTTTGTTTCTGGTCGTACGTATTTAATATAAGCAGCCATACCAGCAATCAAACCACCACCGCCAACTGGAACAAATACCGCATGAATGGGTGCGGTATGTTGCATCAACATCTCCATTGCTACAGTCCCCTGCCCAGCGATTACATCCTCATCATCATAAGGAGGAATGTATATCAGTCCTTTCTCTTTGACCTGCTCATGTGCGTAGGCCGCTGCTTCATCAAAAGCATCTCCGTGTAAAACGACTCTCGCGCCTTTTGATTTTACTGAGTTTACTTTAATTTCAGGTGTCGTTTTAGGCATCACAATCGTTGCCTTGATGCCTAATTTTTGTGCCGCTAACGCCAAACCTTGAGCATGATTGCCTGCCGATGCTGCAATAATACCCGCTGATTTTTCATCATCGCTCAGAAGCCGGGCACGATTATAAGCACCTCTTAATTTAAAAGAAAAAACTGGCTGTAAGTCTTCTCGCTTTAAATAGATCTGATTGCCTAGGCGCTTCGATAAAAAGGGAGCATGTGTAAGGGGAGACTCAATCGCAACATCGTAAACGCGTGCATCAAGTATTTTTTTTATGTATCGATTTATGGTCATTGACTTATTCCTTGAACCCACACGTTAAACAAAAGTAGTGCTAGATAGTGCTAAATACATTAAATAGGCTGTTTACTCAGCCTATAGAAAATACTTGTTTCGCACGAAAAACTAAAGCGCTTTTCTGTTAATCATTCGGCGCTTATAATACGCTCCATTAAAATTACTATTTTACCCACCACATTGGAGCCCTCATGAATCAAGACCAGCTAAAAAGTGCTGTAGCTCAAGCCGCAGTAGATTACATCAAGCCCACATTGAATAGTGACAGTATTATTGGTGTGGGCACAGGCTCCACAGCAAACTATTTTATTGATCACTTGGCCGAAATAAAACATTTGTTTGATGGAACCGTTGCCAGTTCAGAAGCAACTGCTGATCGCTTGAGAAATCACGGTATTCCAGTTTACGACTTAGGCTCAATTGATGAAATGGAATTCTATGTTGATGGGGCAGATGAAACAAACGAGCGCTTAGAATTAATTAAAGGCGGCGGCGGCGCATTAACGCGTGAGAAAATTGTAGCGGCTGTTGCGAAGCAATTTTTGTGCATTGTCGATCAATCCAAACAAGTTGACTTATTGGGGGCTTTCCCGCTTCCTGTTGAGGTCATTCCAATGGCTCGTAGTTTGGTCGGTCGAGAACTTGTTAAACTTGGTGGCGACCCCGTTTATCGCGAAGGTTTTGTTACTGATAATGGCAACCATATTTTGGATGTTCATAACTTAAAAATGATTGAACCAACCAAATTAGAGGCCCAGATTAATAACATTACAGGCGTCGTAACGAACGGGCTCTTTGCTATTAGGCCTGCTGATTGCCTGTTTGTCGGCTCTGCTTCTGGCGTTGAAACCCTCAAAGCCTTATAATCGCGTTTTTTTTGACCACCTATGAACCCACTCAAAGGAAATACATATGAATTTTGACAAGATCCCAGCAGGATTAGATATCCCTAACGACATTTATGTCGCGATTGAAATCCCAGCTCAAAGCAGCCCTGTTAAATATGAAATAGATAAGGATATGGGTGCAGTTGTGGTTGACCGTTTTATGTCTGCGCCAATGTTTTATCCTGCTAACTATGGCTTTATTCCAAATACTTTAGCAGATGATGGCGACCCATTAGACGTACTCGTGATCACGCCTTACCCTATTATTCCTGGGTCAATCATTCGCTGTCGCCCTGTTGGCATGTTGGATATGGATGATGAAGCTGGTGGTGATGAGAAGTTAATCGCCGTCCCTCACGATAAACTGTCCCCTCTATATAGTGACATTCAGGACATTGAAGATGTACCTTCATTATTGAAAGACCAGGTTCAGCACTTCTTTGAAAACTACAAAACACTAGAGCCCGGTAAATGGGTGAAGCTGAAAGGTTGGAAAAATGCCGACGCAGCTCGTCAGTCTATCGAAAAGTCAGTGGCTGCATTCACCAAGTAACATATTGATTTTATAGTTATTTCCTACATACGCCTATAGCGTGCATAAAGGAAACTTCTAGAAATAAAAAAGGCTGTCACCCTTTAACCGGGATAACAGCCTTTTTTTATGCTGAATTTTTTATCCTTGCTGCAATAAACTACGCAAATCAATAATGGCAGCACTTGCTCTAGATATATAAGATGACATCGTTAATGAATGGTTAGATAACAAACCAAAACCACTACCATTTAAAACCATAGGACTCCATATATCTTCTTGTGTCGCCTCTAACTCTAAAATAATTTGCTGCAAACTGACTAAAGCATTTTTATTTTCTAGTACCGCGCGAAAGTCATGCTCAACCGCTTTGAATATATGAACTAGAGCCCATGTTGTGCCCCGTGCCTCGTAGAAAACATTATCTATTTCTAACCAAGGTGTTTTGTGCACCTGATTACCTTCCCCAACGGTAGATTGTTCTGCATTCGCATCACCAGCCAAGCCTAAGTCTAACTGTTGTCGACCAACACTTTCACTTAAACGACGAGACAAACTACCTAAGCGGTTATTAACATCAGAAAGCCATGCTCGAAGATTATCTGCTCGGGCATAAAATTGCGCATCCGGCTGCTGAGGGTCTGAAAGACGTTCAAGATATTTCTTAGTCGCTTTAATTCCTCGACGATATTCAGACTCGGTAGATGGTATTGCCCAGCTATTATTATCAAAGTGAAACTGTGGTTCAGCAATGGTCAGGTCTTTATCCTCTACAGATTGACTTTGAGAACGACTTAAGTCTTTTCTGTAAACTCTTGCAAGATCACGCACCTGAACTAAAACGCCGTACTCCCATCGCGGAATATTATCGAGCCAAAGTCCTGGGGGAAAAATGTCATTTCTTAAATACCCGCCTGGTTTATCCAGTAAAGTCTCAGCTAAATAAATTAATGCTGTCGTGGTCGTATAGCCTGTAACGGGAGATCTATTTTGTTCACCAGCATGCTCTGCCGCGTATTGTTTTATATCTATTAACTCAGGTTCATGACTCCACCACCAACCTATGGCAAGTGAAAGAAGTAAATAAATTGAGAGTACGACACCAATAATTCTAGCCAAAACGCCACCGCCTAAATAATCTTGAAAATCTTCTTTTCTATGCCGAAAAAAATCAGCCCCTTTACTAATTACATGTTTTATCACAAACACTACCTACTTTATAACTTTAAAAGATCACAATATTTCACTTGATTCTGGGCGCCCTAGATAATATCCCATCGCACCATCCAAACCTAAACCCTTTAAAATATCCCACTCTTGTTCAGATTCAACCCCTACCGCCATTACTTGTATTTCTTGGCTACGCGCAATTTGAACCGCCGAATGTAAGAAGAACTGGTCACTTTGATTATCTTGGATATCTCGAATGAACCCATGATCCAGCTTAATTATATCCAAGCCAATACGCTGCAAATAAGAAAATGGCACGGATGATGAGCCAAAACGATCTATAGATAGCTTAAAACCATACTTTCTGGATAAGCTACTCAAGCTCTGCAAAGCCGCCTCACTGTAGTGGACGGCATGCTCAGAAACTTCAAATATTAACCGGTCAACGGCCCCACTTATAGGCGCTAAGCTCGCATCTAACCATGCTAAGAATTGTTCATCAGCCATCGTACTTTCTGAAAGCGTAATACAATAAGCATTGCTTTCTTTCCCATCTGTAAGCAGTGATAGTACTTTTTCAATCACCATCTGATCAAACGGTATCATTAGCTGGAATCGCTCGGCCATTGGCAAAAATAAACCCGCAACGGCTAACTTATTATCAACATCAATACGCGCTAGCACCTGATAATAAAGTAAGTTTTTGTCCTTAAAGTCAACAACCGGCTGAACATGTAAATGTACACTACGGTCAGCAAGAACCTGCTTAAGGATTGCGTGCCACTCATTTGCCTGATGCACTTCACTGGAAAGATCAACCGACTCAATATTTGCATATCGTTGCCAGCCTGAGATATCTTTTCTTTGGGCTTGCCTTAATGCCATATCCGCTTTGGATAACACTGACTGACTATCATCATCATTTTGAACACAAGCCAGCCCCATATGAATGATGTCGTCTCTTAGTAATTGTTTAAGGATTGGTAACACACCGAGGTCTGACAACAGTTGCGTTGCAAAATCATCTACTGAGTCTGTCATTAAATTTGGCAAAAAAACACTAAAATCCACACCGCTACGCCGAGCCGCGAAGCTGCCAGCCCTTTGCTTGACCAATGTCGAGAGTACTGATGCTACTGACTGCAATAGTTCATCTCCCAAGGCTCGACCATGCTCCTGATTTATCTCGGTAAAATCACTTAACTGAACCAGCAATAAACACCCCTGCCCTGTTCGCTGTTCAGACTCTAGCTCTGCTCTTAGCCGGTTATCAAAACCTTCTCTATTACCCAAACCTGTCATGGTATCAATAAATGATTTCGCTCGAAGATTTTCAATTAAACTTAACTGCTCCTGAAATACTCTTCCCAGCTTTTCTCCCATATCATTCATCGCAAAAGCAACTCTTGCCAATTCTCTTGTGTTAGGCATTGGAGCTTTATAGTTAAATTTATTTTGGCTCATTTCGTGAGCCTGCTGTTCCACCTGTTTCAACGGTTTCAAAATACCAGAAATAAAAATTTGAGCCAAAATAAAGCCAAATACAGCAATCACACCAAACCAAATAATTTGAGTCTGCATTATCCGCCAAAGCTCGACATAGGCGTATCCAGGGTGACTTTCGATCTCAAGAGACCCTAATTGACTCCACCCTGACATAACTTGTGACTGTTGTGCTGGTGTTTTCAGGTCAATAAGCTGAATAAACCAATAAGGCACTGTTTCTATTTTTAGTGATTGCTCTCGAACAATCATGGCCTTTCCATTAAGATCTTTAAATACTAAGCGCCGATAGTCTCCACTATCATAAATCACGTCAATCATTCTTGCCGCCAACACCTCGTCACGTGCGTCAATAACTGTGGATAACGACAAACCAAGTGAGGTAGCAGCATCCTGAGCATGAGATTGAAGTTGGTTTTGCAAATATTCGCGTGTAACACTGATATTCAGAAAAAAACTACCTAATAATAACAGTGTTAACAACGCACCGATGAAGCACATTAAAAGCTGCTTAAGTGTTCTACGTTTATTATTTACGTTATGTGGCATTGTTTTATCCATTTAGAGTTTTTTTTGCTACGCTTCATTCAAACACAATATTTATTCCCTTAACACCATCTAATATCAATTGGTTACATGAAACACCCTAGACAGATAGAAAATTTAAGTAATAATACATTCATACTAACTCTTAATCTGTATGGTTAATCAAATTACAGTCATGCTAGGGAATATTAATGACCCAAGAAAGTCAGCGAGAAAAACTAAAACAACTTTTTGCTAAGCGTGTGACGACTCAAGCAAGAGTCGTGCTAGATATTTACCAGAAATGTCGTTCAAATTCTTGGGAAGAACCTACACGAGTATTCAGTTTAACGGATGCTGCGGAAAAACTAGACCGTTTCGCTGAACGTTTTGATATGCCTCAACAGCGAGATGCAGCACACAAGGTTGTTTCTTTACTCAAGTCCTTAACACCCGAGCAACCACCTAACGATAAGCAACAAGAATCTCTTGAGAAAATAATTCAAGAACTAAATGAATGCACCTTGCGCAAGACCGATTCGAAGCCCAACGAAGTAAGCCAGACTACATCCAGCCCCAGAACCTTTCTTCGCACACCAATTTATCTTGCGCTCAATAATAGTGACTATGCAAACCGCATTATCAATCAACTAGAATTTTTTGGCTTTCGATCTCTAAATTTCAACTCTACTCAGGATTTAATCCTAGCCTCTAAACAAGATAGACCAGAAACAATTGTTGCTGATATAGACTTTGATGGCGGCAACTTCTCTGGCATTGAAGCCGTTCGTCAAATTCAAGAGTGCTATGATTTTACGATTCCTATTATTTACGTCAGCGATCGCAGAGATGATATAGAGGCACGCTTAATGGCTTCTCGTACTGGTGGCGAAGAGTTTTTCTATCGAGCAGTAGATCCTGGGCAACTTATTGAAAAAATCGAAAACTATACACACTCAAACACACAAGACCCTTACAGAATTTTAGTTGTTGATGACTCAAAAGCTCAGGCAAAGTACATTGAGAACATTCTCAACAAAGCAGGCATGATTCCGGGCGTTATCACTGACCCCATGAAAATATTGGTCTCATTACATGATTTCCAACCTGAAATCATTATCATGGACATGTACATGCCGGGCTGTACAGGAATGGAGTTAGCACGGGTAATCAGGCAACAAGATAAATTTCACAGCGTACCTATCATTTATTTATCTGCTGAAGATGACGTCAATAAGCAGCTTCACGCAATGAGTCTAGGTGGCGATGATTTCCTAACAAAACCTATTGACCCCAAACATTTAATAGCAACACTTCAAAACCGTGGTCGTCGAGCCAGATCGTTACTTGCTTTAATGATTCGGGATAGTTTAACGGGTTTATTTAACCATACACACACCTTATATCTGCTAGATCTGGAAATAAACAAATCAAAACAAAGCGAACAACCACTATCATTCGCAATGCTCGATATCGATTACTTTAAAAAGGTTAATGATAATTATGGCCACCCTATTGGTGATCGTGTCCTCAAAAGCTTATCGCTATTTTTAAAACAACGTTTACGCAAAACAGATCATATTGGACGGTACGGCGGAGAAGAATTCGCGATTGTTCTTCCAAATACAACTGAAAGAGATGCAAAAACGATTCTTAATGAAATTAGAGATCGGTTTTCCGAACTACCTCAACCAGCAGGCGATACCACATTTAACGTAACATTTAGTTGTGGCATTGCGATGTCTTCATCTGAAAACTCTCAATCACTTTGCGAAAAAGCAGATCAAGCTCTATATGACGCCAAACGCAATGGAAGAAATACCGTTCGTTGTTACAATATAGACATGTAAACGCCTACTCCCAGAAAGCTTTATGCTTGTAACTGCAGCAAAAAATAGGCAAACTAGCGTCCAACTTGCATATAAAGTGCAATACCGGCTCTCAGCAATTGCGTGATATTTAAAGCGAGACCAACATTTGTTTTGTAACGTTTAAACATCAAACCACCGCAAATTCATCTTTACTCAGGCATTTGTTATGGCATCTATTCTTGTGCTGCATGGCCCTAATTTAAACCTTTTAGGTACTCGTGAACCAGAAATCTATGGCTCAGAGAGCTTAGAAGATATCAATACTCGGTTAAAGACACTAGCAAACGAACAGGGTCACCAGCTTACATCGTTGCAAAGTAATGCCGAGCACATTTTAATTGACCGCATTCATCAAGCAAAGCAAGAACAAACACACTTTATTATTATCAATCCTGCTGCTTTTACGCACTCCAGCATCGCTCTTAGAGATGCACTTTTAGCCGTCGACATTCCCTTTATTGAAGTCCACCTTTCAAATGTCCACGCTCGAGAATCTTTTCGCCATAAATCCTATTTTTCAGATGTTGCGAAAGCCGTCATCTGCGGACTAGGTAGTGCGGGCTATGATGCAGCGCTAAAAACAGCATTGAACACATTAGCTTAGAAAGCCCTGTAAGGTTCAAACAACTTACTTGCGCTTCCAACCATATTGAGAAATATTATGGACATTCGAAAAATCAAAAAGCTCATTGAACTTATTACTGAGTCTGATGTTGAAGAAATAGAGATTAAAGATGGCGAAGAATCGATCCGCATTAGCCGTCGCGCACAAACAGTCAACACAAGCACTATGCAAGGAGTTCCCGCTCAGGAGAAAATAGTAAACGACACTGTTATTCCTGCCTCACAAGACATCACAATCTCTAAAGATAAGCCGTCAATTAATTCTCCAATGGTAGGCACATTTTATCGAGCCCCTTCACCTGAATCAGCCCCTTTTATTCAGATAGGGCAAAGCATCAAAGAGGGCGACGTGGTCTGCATCATTGAAGCAATGAAAATGATGAATCAGATTGAAGCTGACAAGAGTGGTGTCATTGAATCGATCAATGTGAGCGATGGCGAACCCGTAGAATTCGACCAACCTCTATTTACGATTGCATAAAGATTAACGGGAACCAGTTTATGCTTAAGAAAGTCTTGATAGCCAATCGTGGTGAAATCGCATTACGCATCTTACGGGCCTGTAAAGAAATGGGCATTCCAACGGTCGCCGTTCATTCAAAGGTAGATAGAGACCTAATGCACGTTCGCCTAGCAGATGAATCTGTCTGCATTGGTGGAAATAACCCAACAGAAAGCTATTTAAATGTTCCTGCAATCATAAGTGCAGCAGAAGTCACTAACGCTGAAGGGATCCACCCTGGTTATGGCTTCTTGGCCGAGAACGCTGATTTTGCAGAGAAGGTTGAGAAAAGTGGCTTCACCTTTATTGGACCTTCCGCCGATGTAATCCGATTAATGGGAAATAAAGTTTCTGCCATCCAAGCTATGGCAAAAACCGGTGTCCCTACCGTTCCTGGCTCCGACGGCCCTATCACAAATAACCAAGATAAAACCCGCGCCATTGCAAGCGTGATTGGCTACCCAGTCATTATCAAAGCTGCTTCTGGCGGTGGTGGCAGAGGAATGAGGGTGGTTAACCACGCATCTGAATTGCTACAAGCCATTGCATTAACTCAAAATGAGGCCAAAACAGTCTTTGGCGATAAAACCGTTTACCTTGAAAAGTTTTTAACAACACCCCGGCACGTTGAGGTCCAAATCCTCGCAGACTCACATGGTAATGTCATCCATTTGGGCGACAGAGACTGCTCACTTCAACGAAGACACCAAAAAGTCATCGAAGAAGCTCCTGCTCCTAATATTGACGAAGAAGCACGACAAAAAGTGTTCAAGGCATGCGTTCAAGCTTGTAAGGATATTGGTTACCAAGGCGCAGGCACCTTTGAGTTTCTATACCAAAACGGAAAATTCTATTTCATTGAAATGAACACCCGCATACAAGTCGAGCACCCCGTTACCGAGATGATTACTGGCATTAACATTGTTAAAGAGCAAATTCGAATAGCTAGCGGTTTACCGCTATCAGTGACTCAAGAACAAGTTTCATTTAAAGGACACGCTTTTGAGTGCCGTATCAATGCAGAGGATCCAAACACATTTATTCCCTGCCCTGGGCTTGTTAAACAGTTTCATGCGCCTGGCGGCCTAGGCGTTAGAGTAGATTCACACCTATACAGCGGTTATCGCGTCCCACCAAACTATGATTCTTTAATTGCGAAACTGATTTGTCATAGTGAAGATCGAAATTCAGCACTTAACCGCATGTTAAATGCACTAGATGAAATTGTCGTTGACGGCATAAAATCAAATATCCCCCTCCATCGGGAGCTCGTTCGCAATGAAGGTTTTCGCAATGTTGACTTCAACATTCATTACCTTGAAAAAATAATTTCAAAAAAATGAAAACGTTGTCCTCATAAAAGGGGACAACCATAAAGATGGAATATATGTAACTATGAGCTGGATTCAAATTAAAGCAGATATCACACCCAACATTGCAGAAGCGATGGAAGAAAGCCTTCTCGCGGCAGGCGCATCTGCCGTCACGATGGAAGATGCACACGACCAACCAATTCTTGAACCAGAACGCGGCACAACACCACTCTGGGAAAAAACAATCATAACAGGGTTATTTTCAGCAGATGAAGATACAGAACAAATTAAAACGATCGCTCATAATGTTTTTTGTGGATTAAGCTCTGAAACTTTCCCTGATTGCAAAATTGAGATATTAGAAAATCAAGACTGGACTCGAAAGTGGATGGAACATTTCGAACCTATTCATATCGGCTCACGACTTTGGATTTGTCCTAGCTGGCGCGATGTACCAGACAACAATGCAGTTAATTTGATGCTTGACCCTGGCCTGGCTTTTGGAACAGGAACTCACCCTACCACTTTTCTTTGCTTAAAGTGGCTTGATGCCGCGTCACTGGAAAATAAAGACATCATTGATTATGGCTGCGGCTCTGGTATTTTAGGTATCGCAGGCTTATTACTTGGCGCTAAAAATGTCATTGCTGTCGACAACGACCCCCAAGCCCTACTTGCAACCAAAGACAACGCCAACCGAAATAATATTACAGAAGACTTAATCAAGGCTTATCTTCCAGATGAGACACCACAAGAGCCAGCTGATATTGTCATTGCCAACATCTTAGCTAAGCCACTTTATGAGTTAAAAAGTAGAATAGGAGCCTTATGTAAAACGAATGGTCAGGTTATTCTATCAGGCATCCTTGAACATCAAGCTGCGGAATTATCTGAATTTTATTCAGACACATTTACAATGGCCCCTATCATAATTGAAGATGGCTGGGCACGCTTGACGGGGACAAAAAAAGCCCCATAATAATGAACTCTATATTTACATCAAAATAGTATTCAGAAATTGAAAAATAAAAAGCTTGAGCCTACTTCATAACAGCCAACAATAGGATGCTTCTACGCAATGCCAACTCAAAGATTAACCCAGTGCCCTCATTGCAAAGCATCCTTTAAAGTTTCTGAAGAACAGCTAAGTGCTGCAAATGGTAGGGTTCGTTGCGGTTCATGCATGAATATTTTTGATGCGATTGCATATAGCATTTCTGAAGTTAAAGATGCACAACCAAGCGACCAACCCACACCAATACAACCTCATTCATCTGAAAGCCCCCTAGTTGACTTAGAAGATTCAATCTTAGGCAAAACCAGCAAAGACGAAACACTCTTTCAAGACGACCCGAATGAAGATAAAAAAGAAAGTGGTTATGCAGGTTCATCAACCATTACAGATGACTTAAGCACTTCATTTCTTGAGTTAGACGAATCATCTGATGACGAAAATAATAGCCCATATATCACCAGCGTTCAGGAAGTCGATTTAATAGAAACAAACACTGAAGATGAAAGCTGGACCGATGAGATTCTTGAGGATGTTGACACCGATAACGTCGATAAAATTGAACCGCACATTTCAAATATAAGCTCAAATGAAAAGTCGAGCTTAGAGGTTAACGCTTCCCCACAATCAAATGATTCCAGTATTCATTCCACGGAAAATAAAGAAGACAACTACGATAGCCTTAACTTTTATTATCAACAAGATAAGAAGTCTCTTGGCAGGCACTGGTTAGTTTCTTCTGTATTTCTAATTCTAATTATAACCCTGACTGTGACACTGCTCGCTCAGGCTAGTTGGCTTCACTATGAGAAGTTATCTCAATACCCGCAAACAGCAGCCCTGTATAAAAAAGCTTGTGCTTTATTAAAATGCCAACTGCCTATACTTTCAGATATTCAAAAAATAAAAAGTCATAACTTAATTGTTAGAAGCCATCCTACAACCCCCAAAGCACTTATCATTGACGCGATTATCATCAATGATGCAACTTTTGGTCAGGGTTTTCCAAACATCGCGCTCTATTTTTCAGATATTAACAACCGCACCATCGCTCAACGCCTGATACGCCCTGAAGAATATTTATCAGCCGAGATACTTCAATGGCCAAATATGCCTTCCGAACAGCCAATTCACATTTCACTAGAAATTATCGACCCTGGCAAAGAGGCTGTAAATTATGCACTGAAGTTTTTTATGGCCAAATCTCAAAAGACCACTTTCAAACAATAGATCAATTGTCAACCAATGAGAGCAAAATATAACCAAAAAAATACAACTATTTCTCTTTTCCGTCCTTTATTCTGAAGGTATCATTACCCCCCCAAAAAATACTTAGAACAATGACTAGAGACTCAAATTGCTTAAAATCGGCCCTTATCAATTAAAGAATAAATTGATCCTCGCACCGATGGCAGGTGTTACTGACCGCCCTTTCCGACAACTTTGTCGAGAACATGGCGCAGCATTAGCTGTCTCAGAAATGGTTATTGCCGACTCTAGCTTTTGGAAAACAAGAAAATCGATGCACCGATTGGATCACCAAGGTGAGCATACCCCAGTATCAGTTCAGATTGCGGGCGGTGATCCTGAAATGCTCGCGACAGCAGCAAAATTAAATCAGGATATGGGCGCACAGATTATAGATATCAACATGGGCTGCCCTGCAAAAAAAGTCTGCAATAAAGCAGCTGGCTCTGCGCTAATGAAAGACGAGACTCTTGTTGCTGACATATTAAAGAAAGTCGTTTCAGCCGTTAACATTCCAGTTACTTTAAAAATAAGGACTGGTTGGGACAAAGAAAACAAAAATGCATTAACCATTGCAAAAATAGCTGAGGATTCAGGAATTCAGGCCCTTGCAATTCACGGTAGAACACGGAACTGTGCTTATCGTGGCGAAGCAGAATACGAAACCATTACCGAAGTAAAAAAACATATTAATATTCCTGTACTAGCAAATGGAGACATTACATCTCCTGAGCAAGCAGCTTTTGTGTTCGAAAAAACAAATGCCGATGGTTTATTAATAGGAAGAGCTGCACAAGGTTGCCCCTGGGTATTTGATGATATTAATTACTATCTTGAACATGGCAAAAAACGCGCTCAACGAAAGCAAACTGAAATAAGCAACATCCTCATCAAGCACATATCTGAACTTCATGATTTTTATGGCGCTCTTATGGGGGTTAGAATTGCGAGAAAACATGTTGCTTGGTATATGAAAACACAGAAAAACCACCAAGAATTCAGAAAAACATTTAACCAAATTGAATCCACCAATAAACAACTTGAAGTAATCAAAAATTATTTCTTGCAACACACAAATCGAGGGGAACAAGCCGCATGACCGTAGAAGCTCTTGCCGAACATAAAACACCAAACCAAGAAGATGCTGACAACACCGTAATTGACAACAGCACGACGCTAAGAGATTGCGTAGAGACTACATTAAGCAATTATTTTGCACAGCTTGATGGGGCGCCTGTTACAGATGTTTATCAACTAGTATTGACCGAAGTTGAAGCACCACTACTTGAACAAGTACTTAAGTACACTCGAAACAACCAGACAAAAGCTTCTGTGTTATTAGGTTTAAATCGTGGCACATTAAGAAAAAAGCTTAAGCAATACGGCTTACTATAAGATTGACAACCTCTTCTATGGGTGAGCCACATGCTCACCCTTTATTTTAAGGCATCAGTACCTTACAGCATACCCTCTTATAACTGACATCTAGCTTGGAAATATAACATGACTAATACAAACGACTTAGTTGCCGTTAAGCGCGCGCTTATCAGTGTTTCTGATAAAACCGGTATCGTAGAATTTGCTCAAGCATTGCACGACATGGGAGTTGAAATACTCTCCACTGGCGGTACTTTCAAACTCTTAAAAGACAACCATATTCCAGCTATCGAAGTATCTGATTACACGGGCTTCCCAGAAATGATGGACGGTCGGGTCAAAACGTTACACCCTAAAATCCATGGTGGAATTCTAGGACGCAGAGGTCAGGATGAAACTGTGATGAAAACACACAGCATTGAAAATATTGACATGGTTGTCGTCAACCTTTACCCCTTCAAGCAAACTATTGCTAAATCAGATTGCAGCTTAGAAGACGCTATCGAAAATATTGATATCGGCGGCCCAACAATGGTCAGGGCAGCCGCCAAAAACCACCAACATGTTAATATTGTTGTTAACAGCGATGACTATTCAACCATACTTTCAGAAATGAATTCAAATGACGCCTGCACACAATACAAAACACGGTTTGATCTAGCAATAAAGGCTTTCGAACATACAGCTGCTTACGATGGCACCATTGCAAATTACTTTGGCCACTCTGTTCCTGGTGGAAATGAAAATTTCCCTAGAACTTTCAACATACAAATGAGCAAAGTACAGGATTTACGTTATGGGGAAAACCCTCATCAGAAAGCTGCATTTTATGTTGAGGATGATTTTGAATCATCATCAATATCTGGAGCAAACCAATTACAAGGCAAAGAATTATCATTCAACAATATTGCAGATACTGACTCAGCATTAGAAACCGTTAAGCTGTTTAAACAAGCAGCCTGCGTTATTGTTAAGCATGCTAATCCTTGTGGCGTAGCAACTAGTGATACAATCCTTAACGCCTACGAACGCGCTTATGCAACCGATCCTGAGTCCGCATTTGGCGGTATTATTGCCTTTAATCGCGAACTTGATGCAGAAACAGCCGCTATTATTGTAGAACGTCAATTTGTCGAAGTACTTATTGCTCCGAAAATAAGCAATGAAGCAAAAGAAGTTATTGCCACTAAAAAGAATCTACGCCTACTGGAGTATGGGCTTGTTACTAACTCAACTTCAAGCTTTGACTATAAAAGAGTAAATGGCGGCTTACTCATCCAAGATCGCGACTTAGGAAATATTACTGCAGAAGATTTGAAAATAGTCAGTAAACGTCAACCAACTCAATCTGAAATAGAAGACCTTCTGTTTACCTGGAAGGTTGCCAAAATGGTCAAATCAAACGCCATTGTCTATGGTAAAAATTCGCAGACAATCGGTATTGGAGCTGGACAAATGAGCAGAGTAAATTCGGCAAGGATTGCGGCAATTAAAGCCGAACATGCAAACTTGAAAGTTACCGGCTCCATGATGGCATCTGATGCCTTCTTTCCCTTCAGAGACGGAATAGATAACGCAGCAAAAGCAGGCATCAGTTGCGTTATCCAACCAGGAGGCTCAATGCGCGACCAAGAAGTAATTGATGCTGCGGATGAGCACGGACTTGTAATGGCATTCACAGGTATGCGCCACTTCCGACACTAGACTACCAATAAATAACCTACGCGCTCCATTTTTTACACTAGACTGATAATTATACCTACAATATAAATTATCAGTTCAGGGAGCGTATTTTGTCAGATTACATCACAATTCGTATTCGCGGTTACCATATAGATCAGCATGGTCAATTGCACGATAGAGCATACACAGAGTTCTTAGAAGAGGCACGCTGGACTCTCTTCGAAAACTTCAATGCCATCGATTTTTTTTCACAGCTAGATTTAGCACTGACCATTGTTAGCAATCATATTAACTATCGTCACCCATGCTACCTTAATGACACCTTGGAAATACACACACGAGTTATGAAAATCGGCACTGCAAGTTGCAGAATGGAACAAAAAATCTTCCTTGAAGGCACTGATACCGTCATCGCTGACGCAACGAATGTGTTTGTACTAACAGACAAAAAAAATCCTGAAGCAATTCCTATACTAGGCGCTGCAAGAGAAAAACTGGAACAACTTACCAATATTTAGGATTTCTCTTTATAAAACTGACACACATAAAAAAACCAGCATATAGCTGGTTTTTTTATTAGATAACAGATTTTACTCGTCATCATCCTCGACATCTTCTACAACCGGTCTATCAACCAATTCTACGTATGCCATTGGAGCTTTATCTCCAGTTCTATAACCACACTTAAGAATGCGGATATATCCACCAGGTCGATCCTGGTAGCGAGGACCTAATTCATTAAACAACTTAGCAACTACAGCATTATCACGAGTACGTGCGAATGCCAAACGTCGATTTGCTACAGTATCTTCTTTTGCCAATGTAATTAATGGCTCAGCAATACCGCGCAACTCTTTTGCTTTTGGCAAAGTTGTTTTGATTAGTTCATGCTCTACCAAAGAAGCTGCCATGTTTTTAAACATTGCTTTTCGGTGTGAGCTGTTTCTATTTAATTTACGACCACTTTTACGATGACGCATTTTATAATTCCTTACCTATCAGACCGAATACTAAGTTATGCACCTAATACTCGATCATCACCTTTTAAACTAGCTGGTGGCCAGTTCTCAAGACGCATTCCCAAAGAAAGACCACGAGACGCCAACACATCCTTAATTTCGGTAAGTGATTTCTTACCTAAATTAGGTGTCTTCAGCAGTTCAACCTCAGTACGTTGAATTAGGTCGCCAATATAATATATATTTTCTGCTTTCAAGCAATTTGCTGATCGAACCGTCAACTCAAGGTCATCCACTGGACGCAGAAGAATTGGATCAACTTCTTCTTCTTCTTCCTCTTGTACAGGTTCTTTCTCGTTATCGAAATCTACAAATACTGCCAACTGCTGTTGAAGGATTGTCGCAGCGCGACGAATCGAATCTTCAGGGTCGATTGTACCGTTTGTTTCAAGGTCAATGACTAACTTATCTAAATCAGTACGCTGTTCAACACGAGCACTTTCAACTGAATAGGCTACACGAGCTACAGGACTGTATGAAGCATCAAGCTGTAGTTTACCAATTGCTCGAGACTCTTCATCACTGTTTACACGCTGATCAGCAGGTACGTAACCACGGCCACGTACCACTTTAAGGGTCATGTTAATTGAACCCTTATCACCAAGATTACAAATAACATGCTCAGGGTTCATAACTTCAACATCATGATCCAACTGAATATCGCTTGCAAGCACAGGCCCAGAACCAGCTTTACTTAGTGTTAAAGTAGCCTCATCTCGAGTGTGCATCACAACAGCTAAGCCTTTAAGGTTCAGAAGAATCTCAATTACATCTTCCTGTACACCCTCAATGGCACTATATTCATGCAATACACCGTCGATCTCAACTTCAACTACTGCACAACCTGGCATAGATGATAGAAGAATACGACGTAGCGCACTTCCTAAAGTATGGCCAAAGCCCCTTTCAAGTGGCTCTAATATAACTTTTGCGTGTGTTGCGCTTAGTCCTTGAACTTCAATATTACGAGGATTCAAGAATTCATTAACTGATCGCTGCATATACGCCCCTATACATTAATGTTGTAGGCCGAGCTTACTTAGAGTAAAGCTCGACAATTAGGTTTTCGTTGATGTCTGAAGGTAATTCTGAGCGTTCAGGAACAGATTTAAACATTCCAGATAGCTTAGCTCCATCAACATCAATCCACTCAGCGGCTGAACGCTGCCCAGAGAGCTCAACTGCATTTTTGATACGCAATTGGTTCTTTGATTTCTCACGAACAGATACAGTGTCACCAGCTTTAACTTGGTAAGAAGCAATGTTAACAACAACATCATTTACCACGATTGCTTTGTGTGAAACTAGCTGACGTGATTCAGCACGAGTAGAGCCAAACCCCATTCGGTATACAACATTATCAAGGCGTTGCTCTAATAATTGCAGCAAATTTTCACCGGTTGCGCCTTTACGACGAGCGGCTTCCTTGTAATAACCACGAAATTGCTTTTCTAATACACCGTAAATACGACGTACTTTCTGCTTTTCACGAAGCTGAGTACCATATTCCGACAAACGACCACGGCGTGCGCCGTGTTGGCCAGGAGCGGTTTCTAAATTACATTTTGAATCAAGTGCCTTAACACCGCTCTTCAAAAATAGATCTGTCCCTTCACGACGGGACAATTTACATTTTGGTCCAATATAACGAGCCATAACTGTTTCCTCTAAACGCGACGTTTCTTAGGTGGGCGACAACCATTGTGTGGAATGGGTGTGACATCCGTGATATTTGTGATTTTGTAACCACAAGCGTTTAGTGCTCTAACAGCGGACTCGCGTCCTGGCCCAGGCCCCTTAACTAAAACTTCTAGATTTTTAAGGCCGTATTCAGCAGCCGCATTACCGGCTCTTTCAGCTGCTACCTGCGCAGCAAAAGGTGTGCTTTTTCGTGAACCACGAAATCCTGAACCACCTGCAGTTGCCCATGAAAGAGCATTACCTTGGCGATCAGTTATGGTTACGATCGTATTGTTAAATGATGCATGGATATGAGCCATCCCATCAACAACCGTCTTTTTCACCTTTTTACGGGTACGTGTACCTGGCTTTGCCATTACAATTTCCTATTATTTACGAATTGGTTTGCGAGGACCCTTAATGGTACGTGCATTCGTCTTACTTCGCTGACCGCGCACAGGCAAGCTGTGACGATGACGAAGACCACGATAGCAACCCATATCCTTTAACCGTTTAATGTTCATCTGAACTTCACGACGCAAGTCACCTTCTACAGCCAGATTACTGACTTCAGTACGTAACGTTTCCAATTGATCTTCAGTTAGCGAACTAACCTTATCAGTTGGAGCAACACCCGTTGCATCGCATAATTTTTGAGCAGTAGTTCTTCCTACACCATAGATATAGGTTAGAGAAATAACTGCGTGTTTGTTGTCGGGTATATTGACACCAGCAATACGTGCCATCTAACTTACTCCGCTTTGTTTGTAACTATAATTAGGCCGAAGCCTGAAGTTACTTTTAGTTACCGTCGTTTAAAAAGGCGCGAATAATACAGCCTGATCAAAAATAAATCAAGTTAACTACCGCACTCTTTTAACGCAAGGCCAGTTAACCCTGACGTTGCTTATGACGAGGCTCAGGACAAATAACTCTTACAGAGCCATTTCGTCTTATAATTTTACAGTTACGGCAGATTTTCTTTACCGAAGCACGAACTTTCATATGCTACTCCAAAACAATTGTTTGCAATTAAATGCTTTTAACGACGAACTCCGCCGCCACCGTAACCCTTAAGGTTCGATTTTTTCATTAAAGACTCATATTGATGAGACATCAAATGAGACTGAACTTGCGCCATGAAATCCATCACTACTACAACAACGATTAGTAAAGAAGTACCACCAAAGTAAAACGGTACATTAAACCAAACCACCATAAATTGAGGTAGCAAAGAAACAGCAGCAATATAAGCTGCACCGAACATAGTCAGCCTTGTTAAGACACTATCTATGTAATTGGCAGTTTGCTCCCCTGGACGAATCCCCGGAACGAAAGCCCCTGATTTTTTAAGATTATCTGCAACTTCTTTTGGGTTATACATTAGAGCTGTATAAAAATAGCAAAAGAAAACAACTGCAGCTGCAAATAAAATTATATATAAAGGCTGACTTGGACCTAAAGCTTGTGAAACATCTGCCAACCACTCCATACCTTCACCTTGACCAAACCATTGTCCTAATGACGCAGGGAATAGCAATATACTTGAGGCAAAAATAGGTGGAATAACACCGGCCATGTTAACTTTTAGAGGTAAGTGACTAGATTGCTGTGAATATCCGCCACGCGCTTGTTGTCGTTTTGCATAATTCACAGTAATTCTACGCTGCCCACGCTCCATAAAGACGACAAAAGCGACAATCGCAATGGCAATAACACCAATTGCTAACAATGCGAGTATGTTTAACTCACCCTGCCTAGCTGCTTCAAAAGACTGTCCAAATGCACCAGGAAGACCTGCCACAATACCGGCAAATATCAGCAATGAAATACCGTTTCCGATACCTCTTTCAGTTATCTGCTCCCCTAACCACATCAAAAATACTGCACCACATACAAAAGTAGTTACAGCTAAAAAGTAGAAGCTGAAACTATCTGTAAACGTGACACCTTGAGAGGCAAGGCCGACCGACATACCAGATGCTTGAATAAACGCCAAAACAACGGTGCCGTATCGGGTGTACTGACTGATCTTTCGTCTTCCAGCTTCCCCTTCTTTTTTAAGCTGTTCCAAAGAAGGCGTAACCGCAGTTAATAACTGCATAATTATAGAAGCTGAAATATAGGGCATAATACCTAAGGCAAAAATACTCATACGCTCTAAAGCGCCACCCGAGAACATATTAAACAAACTTAATATAGTCCCTTGGTTTTGTTCGAAAAGCGCAGCTAATCTATCAGGGTTTATACCTGGTACAGGTATATGCGCCCCGATTCGATAAACAAGTATTGCTCCGAACACAAACCATAAACGTGATTTGAGTTCAGCGAAACCTTTGCCCGCATTAGCGGGCATAGTAGGTGATTTTGCCATGACTTATTAGTCCTCGACCTTACCGCCAGCAGCCGTGATAGCATCACGAGCACCTTTAGTGGCCTTTAATCCCTGAAGAGTAACTGCTTTAGTTAACTCGCCAGACAGAATAACCTTAGCAACCTTAGCATCGCGACGAACTAGATTGGCATTTTTCAATGCGTCCAGATCGATAACATCAGCATCTAGTGTCGCTAATTCATTCAGACGAATTTCAGCTACGTATTTTGCTTGTCGAGACGAAAAACCAAACTTCGGCAATCGTCTTTGTAATGGCTGTTGACCACCTTCAAAACCAGGAGCAACTGAACCACCAGAACGAGCTTTAAGACCCTTATGACCACGACCACCGGTTTTACCTAAACCACTACCGATACCACGACCAACTCGTCTTCCTGCTTTTTTTGATCCAGGAGCTGGACTTAATGTATTAAGACGCATTTTATTCTCCCTCAATCCTAACCATGTAATTGACTTTGTTTGCCATACCACGAACTGAAGATGTATCTTCTAGCTCAACAGTTTGACCAATTTTTCGTAAACCCAGACCTTTTACACAAGCTCTGTGATTAGGCAGTTGCCCAATCGGACTACGAAAAAGAGTCACTTGAATTGTTTTACTCTTAGCCATGACCTTATCCTGTAATATCTTCAACTGACTTGCCAC
>CAJWBJ010000010.1 GCA_913020495.1 uncultured Oleiphilus sp. | reverse complement strand
ATGAGAAACCGTAGAACAGGTCACGATATCTTTTATGTTAGCCTGCTGCATTTCATTAAAAGCTTCCCCTGAGAATAAGGCATGAACACCAATACAAACGGGTGCATTTAAGCCATCTTCTTTGAGCGCTTCTGCAGTCTTAATCATGGTTTTTCCTGTTGAAATAATATCATCTATCAGCACAGGGGTATGATCTTTGTAGCAACTGGCTTCAGGTGGAGAGACTTGAACATCTCTATCTCCAAAGCGTTCTTTCTGTAAAATGATAAATGGGCAATTAATGATATTGGCGGTTGCTGCTGCCCATTGTTCGCTTTCACTATCGGGACCTATTATTAATGGTTTATTGACACTTTCCTTAATCCATTGCGCGATGTAGGCAGTTGTATGAAGTACTATTGACGGAATGCTATATATTTCATCTAAGCTATTGTAACGATGTAAATGAGGGTCAATGGTGATGAGCTTATCGACATGTTGGCTTAAGATCTTGGCGAAATATCGAGACGTAACGCCTTCACCTGGTTGAAATTGCTTATCTTGGCGCATATAGGGTAAATAAGGAGCGACTAAAATAATAGTCGCAATTTTCAGCTCCTTAAGTGTTTCACAAAGGAATATTAAGGGTAAAACCTTTGCGTTGGGTTGGTGTAGGTCAGCGATGATTATAGCGGTCCTTCCGAAACAATTTTGTTCAACTCTAAGGTAACTTTCGCCGTCAGGGAAATCATGACTTTCAACATGTGTTATTTCACCATTAACCTTTTCAGCAAAGCTGGAGACGAGTTGTGATGAACTATGATGAGCAAAGATAAGTGGTTTCAAAGGCCTTCTTCCTCTATTTTAACGGCATCGGGGTGAGAATTGAGAAAATCGATCGCGTACTCCAGTTCTCCTTGAGATTCGGCATGTATGTCAAATAAAGGCGAGCCCATTTCTACTTTATCACCAAGACTTGTATGAAAGTCTAAACCTGCTGCGGGAGCTGATGGTGCACCGGCTAACTTTGCCAATTTACTAATAAATCGATTATTAATATAAGACACGATACCGGTCCTGTTCGCACATATTTTACGAACAAACTCTGCTTTAGGCGGTTCTCTCATCCCGCCTTGAGCTTCACAAATAGCCTGAAACTTATTCCAGGCATGGCCAGAGTTTAAAATTTTTGTCGCAAGTGTTATGCCTGTGTCTATTTTAGCTGCGCCACCCATTTCAAGAATTTTACCTGCAAGGACTAATGAACGATGTCGTAAATCTTGAGGTGCTTCTGGTTTATTCTGTAATGTGAGCAGAATGTCTCGCGCTTCGAGTGCAGGGCCAATTCCTCGGCCAACAGGTTGTTGTCCGTCTGTAAAAATTGAGCTTACTTTTAAACCTAACGCTGAGCCAGTTTGTTCTAGTTGGTTTGATAACTTTTCGGCATAATCCTGAGTTCTAACTTTGGCCGTGATACCAATAGGTAAGTCAATTAGAGTATGACTGGAACCCGCGGCAACTTTTTTTGAAATAACGGAAGCCACTAATTGGCCTTCACTATCAAGATCAAGTGCGCGCTCCACACGAATCAGAATATCGTCTGCGGGACTTAAACTTGCGGATCCTCCCCAAGCCACGCAACCGCCTTCTTGCTCAACGACTTTACGCATTTTGGGAATACTCAAAATAACCGGAGCAAGGATTTCCATCGTGTCGGCAGTACCGGCAGGAGATGTAATCGCGCGTGAGGATGTTTTGGGCATAATTAAACCGGCGGCTGTAACGATGGCCACCACAATTGGGGTGGTACGATTTCCGGGTAAGCCACCGACGCAATGTTTGTCCATGACTTTTTCCGTGCCCCAGTCTAATTTTGAACCGGTATTAACCATGGCATTTGTCAGCGAAATAATTTCTTGAATGTTCAAACGACTTCCTGCACATGACGTGACAAATGCCGCTAATTGAATATCTGAATAGGCACCACGGGTAATGTCATGAATGATGTGTTGAGCGGTGCTATCGGTAAAGGGGGTGCCATAAACTTTACCACGAACACTACCCATTGAGTCTGCTGGTTTGGCGTGACGGAAATAGGCGCGCTCACCTTCAACCGCATTCAGCAGTGCCCATGCAGACTCAGACAAACCTGCCTCTTGATGAGAGAGTACATTATTAGTGACCACATTTACGGTCGCAATAATGCTATTGTTTTGGGTGGAAATTCGTACCCGAGAATGCGCATAAAACCCTTCAGAGCGACAGACATTGCAGTCTTTTCGCATATAAATAACAGGTTCTTGATGCGTATCGATATACATACGCTTTAATTGCAGAAAGTTTAATTCAGTTTCAGCTTGTTCTACAGCTTGCTCAGTATTCATGAAGTTTAGTTACCTCGGTAAACATACTATTTAGTATGCATTACTAAACAGCGTGTTGAAACGAGGATTTAAATATCAATTGAAGATACTTGATCTGGGTTGTAGTAATGGCTAAAAATAGTCATTCCACAAACCAGAAATGTTGCGATTAATCAAAACAGAAACAATAATAAGATGAAGTAGTATCGATAAATTATGGACAACATTGAAGGGTGCAGCTTGTGATGAAAATTCAGTTTCTAGGCGGTGCAGGTACAGTAACAGGTTCAAAATATCTTCTGAGTATTGGTGATAAAAAAATTTTGGTAGATTGTGGCCTCTATCAAGGCGTTAAGAATTTAAGACAAAAAAATTGGGATAAATTTCCTGTTGAACCATCCTCTATTGATGCTATTTTATTAACGCATGCGCATATTGATCATAGTGGTTATATTCCCGCGATGAGACGTGCCGGTTTTAGGGGGACTATTTTTTGTTCCAGTGGCACCTTTGATTTATGTAAAGTATTACTGCCTAACTCAGGTTACTTGCAAGAAGAAGATGCACGCTACGCCAATAAGAAGAAATTCTCAAAACATTCTCCCGCTTTGCCTTTATATACCGAAGAAGATGCCATCGCATCATTAAGGCTTTTTAAAGCCGTGAGTATGAACAAACCGATAGCGATCGAAAATGATATTACGGCTACTTTTACGCCGGTCGGTCATATTCTGGGTGCCTCAGCGATCCAAATTAAAGCCTTAGGGAAAGTGATTACCTTCAGTGGTGATGTTGGGCGTAGTAAAGATTTAGTCATGAAACCACCTCAACCGCTTGCAGCAACAGATTACTTGGTGGTTGAGTCAACTTATGGCGATCGTAAGCATGAAGTATGCGACTCTTTTGAATATCTGGAAAAGATCATAAATGAAACCAGCAAGCGTGGCGGTGTCGTTTTAATACCTTCATTTGCCGTCGGGCGGGCACAAATAAACTTACATGTACTGCAGTCACTTAAGCAAAGTAAAAGAATTCCAAACCTTCCCATATTCTTGAATAGTCCAATGGCCATTTCAGCCACCCAAATATATAACAGTCACCAAAAAGAACATTTACTGACTCCTGAGGAATGTCAGTTAATTGATGATGGCACTCGGTTTATAAGAACCCCTGAAGAATCGATTGAATTGAATGCGAGCTCTTACCCTTCTGTCATCGTATCAGCGAGTGGTATGGCAAGTGGTGGACGTGTATTACATCACCTTAAATCCTTAGTGACGCATCATCGAAATAGTATTGTATTTATTGGCTATCAAGCCCCTGGTACACGAGGAGCTGCTTTAGTGGGCGGGGCGACACAGATAAAGGTTCATGGGGAGTATCTCCCGGTCAAAGCAGCGATTCATCATAATGGTAGTTTATCTGCACATGGTGATTATGAAGAGATTATTGATTGGTTGAAACAATCGAATATTGCACCCAAAAAAGTGTTCGTGACACATGGTGAGCGCACAGCGGCTGATTCAATGCGCTTAAAGTTAAAAGACGGTTTTGGCTGGAATACCTGCGTGCCTGAAATAGGTGATGAATTCGAACTATAAAAAAGTGAGTTATAAAAGAGTAAGAGAGAAATAAACGCTTGGAAAATGATAAAAATTCATGGAATGTTTAAATGACCAAAACAAATAAACAACAAGCACAAACAACTAAAGGTTTAAACTCTGATGAGGCCGTAAGCAGGCTTGATCAATACGGTTATAACCAGCTCCCTGAGAAAAAGGGCGATAGTCTCTTCCACATCTTTCTCTACCAATTCAATAGCCCGTTCATCTATGTCTTGGTAGCAGCGGCGCTGGTGTCTTTTGCGCTATCTCAAAACTTGAATGGTGTATTTATTTTTGCCGTTTTAGTGCTCAATGCATCAATAGGCACTATTCAGGAGTTTTCAGCACAGCGTGCTGCTGAGGCCTTGAAAAAGATGGTGCCTCAATATGCGTTTGTGATCAGAGATGGGATCACAAAAAAAGTGTGTGCGACCGATATCGTTTTAGGTGATTTGGTATTGTTGGAGTCTGGCGACAAAGTGCCAGCCGACCTAAAACTTATTCAGAGCCAAGAGTTATTAATTAATGAATCAATTTTAACAGGGGAATCTTTAGCGGCGAATAAACAAGCTAATAGTAAAAATGAACTTGATGCGCCTTTAGCTGAACAAAAAGGCGTCGCTTTTGCTGGAACAATTGTCACACACGGGCGTGCGCAAGGGGAGGTGGTTGCAACAGGTGAAAATTCCCAGATAGGTAAAATTGCAACGCAAGTAGGCGGAAGCGAACGTATTCAGTCTCCCTTGTTAAAGCGTATTGAAGGTTTTACCGTCAAAATATCTTATGCGATTCTCGTGGTGATTGCGGTACTTTTTGTCATCACTTTGGTTCGTGGCGCTAGCCTGAGTGAGGTTTTTTTACTTGGCGTGGCTTTAGCTGTGTCAGCCATTCCTGAAGGCTTACCGGCTGCAATTACAGTTGCGCTGGCCATTGGTATGCGGCGCATGGCTAAAGTGAATGTGATTGTTCGGAAACTGGTGGCCGTTGAGTCGTTGGGGTCTTGTACTTATATCGCGTCTGATAAAACTGGAACGCTGACCGTCAATGAAATGACCGTTAAGCAGGTTCAGACTTTCGATGGGCAGGTATTCTCAGTCTCGGGTGAAGGCTTGGATATGCATGGAGAGTTTTCTCCGAGGCCAGAACAGGAATCATCTTCTGATGGCTCTGATGTGTCTGAAGGGGCGGATGTCGTTGATGCTCTGGTTTGCAGCGCAATGCTAGCCAATGAAGCAGAGTTAGTGTTTAAAGATGAAAAGTGGATAGCCAATGGTGATGGGGTAGACTTGGCATTTTTGGTGATGGCACAAAAATATGGGTACGATATTCAACAAGCTCACGTTAACTATCCCGAGCTTGGGCGCATACCGTATGAGTCAGAGAATGCTTTTTCTGCGAGTGCTAACCTGATTAATGGTCAAGCGGTACTTCACCTTAAAGGCAGTGCTGAAAAAGTATTAGCGATGTGTGCCTTTAATTATAATGGGCAAGCACTGAATGTCAGTGATATAGAAAACCAAGCCAATGAGATGGCGGGCAATGGTTATCGAGTACTTGCTGTCGCCAGGAAAAATTTAGTTTCAGAAAATTTTACGCCTGATATGGAAATTAAAGACCTGTCCTTTATTGGCTTGTTGGGCATGATAGATCCTTTGAGACCAGAGGCCTTCGATGCGGTTTCTCAGTGCCGAAGTGCCCATATTAAAGTGGCCATGATAACCGGTGACCATCCTCAAACTGCTTTGGCTTTAGCAAAACAACTGGATATTTGTGATGAGGGGACGTTAGCAGTTACCGGTCATGACATTGCTTTGGCTGTGAGTAAAGAAGATGACTCCTTAGACAAACTGGTCGCCTCATCTCAAGTTTTTGCACGGGTTGAGCCTATGCAAAAGCTTCAAATCGTTCAACAGCTAATTAAGCAAGGTCATATTGTTGCAGTGACTGGCGATGGTGTAAATGATGCGCCTGCACTGAGGCAAGCTCATGTGGGCATTGCGATGGGGCGACGGGGGACTGATGTTGCCCGCGAAAGCAGTGAACTTATTCTAACGGATGATAATTTTGCTTCCGTCGTACAAGGCATTAAGCAAGGACGTATTGTTTATAACAATATCCGTAAAGTCATTTTTTTATTGATTTCGACTGGTGCTGCTGAAATAACACTGTTTATTTTAAGCGTATTATTTGGTTATCCGATGCCATTATTCCCAATTCAGTTATTGTGGTTGAACTTGGTCACTAACGGTATTCAGGATATTGCTTTGGCATTTGAACCCGAAGAGGGCAATGAGTTACAGCAAAAGCCTCGCCCGCCAAAAGAAGCGATATTCAATCGTATTATGTTGGAGCGCGTTATTGTGAACGCCATGGTGATGGGCGGTTTAGCATTTAGTATTTTTGTTCTGTCACTAGGACAAGGCCTTGCTGTTGATGCCGCTAGAAACGTAACCTTGTTATTAATGGTCTTATTTGAAAATGTTCATGTATTGAATAGCCGGTCAGAAACATTGTCTATGTTCAAGCAACCCTTCTTTAGTAATCCGCTGCTTTTATTCGGCATGTTAACCGCACAAGGAATCCACATTGGGGCAATGTATACACCGGGTTTAAAAGATGTTCTACAAATAGAGCCTGTCACATTCCAGTTATGGGGCAGTTTATTAAGTGTGGCTTTGATTTTGATTGTAGTGGATGAAATTCATAAGAAAAGAATCTCAATAAGAAACTAGTATTTATTGATATTTGACGTGTAAAGCAAGAGCCAGAACATCTATCAAACAGGTGCTAATACCCCCTGTCATTCCGGTATTCACACTCTATGTCATTCCGGTAGTCTCTTGAGCGATGTATGGACTCCACCGCACTACCTAAGTAGTGTGGTGTTGACCAAAACAAAGGAGCCCATACAATGAAGAATCGTAACGTACTTGCACTAGACTTAGCAAAAACTGTTATTCAAATTTGTAAAATAAGCAATGACGGCGAGTTAATTTACAACAAAGCAGTTAGCCCTAATAAATTAAGACAAATATTAGCAAAGGAAAAAGAATCGATAGTTGCAATGGAGGGTTGCGGTAGTTGTCATTATTGGAGTCGTTTATCTGAACAATACGGTCATGATACGCGTGTGATTGCGCCCAAAAAAGTTAAGGCATTCCTGCAAGGTCACAAAACTGATGCCAATGATGCTGTCGCAATAGCAATCGCAGCCACACAATTTGGTATGAAATTCAGTCAGATAAAGAGTGAAGAACAACAAACGCTTCAAACACTCGAAGTGAGCCGAAAACTAATAAGTAATGAGTTAACGTCATTAGGTAATCATATTAGGGCTTATATGTATGAGTATGGCATCACCTCGAGTAAGGGGAAAAAAGGTTTAAGAGAGTGTGTTACTGATGTATTAGATACTGAAGACAAGCGTTTACCAATCTGCCTAAAAGGAACGTTAAATATGTTGTGGCAGCGATATAAGCAAACAGCGGAACAGTTAAAGATGGCTGAAAAAGAAAAAGCGGCATTGGTGAAGCAACTTGAGCCTTGCAAGCGATTACTTGATCTTGAAAGCGTGGGCGTTGTAAGTGCTGCATTATTATATGCGAGTATTGGTAATGGTAAGAGTTTTAAAAATGGTCGAGACGCATCGGTCTATGTCGGTGTTACCCCTAAGCAATATAGCTCAGGAGGTAAAACGTACCTAATGGGGATTGACAAAAGAGGCGGTGATAAGGCTTTACGAGCAGCGCTCTTTCAAGGCGCGTTTTCTGTTATTCACAAACTACCGGAGAAACCAAGAACAACCAAGCAAGCATGGTTGATTAAATTAGTTGCCAGAGTGGGCGTAAAAAGGGCTTGTATAGCTTTAGCGAATAAAACTGTGAGAACTGCATGGGCATTGCTATCGAAAGAGCAAGTATACAAGGCTACGCCTATTGCAATTTAAATGAAAAATATAACTTAAAGAAAAGAGTTCAACAACGATAACTGAGCATAAACGGTAAGACCAACCTACCAGAACCTGTGATTCCGGAAAGCCCAATGAGGCTATTTGAGCGAAAAGGAGGTAGGTGCGCGCAAACATAAAAGGCTAGAGGGTAGCTCTCTCAATAAGAAGCCGCATATACGCCAGCAGTTTACAGTTTTATGCAGAATTATCGTTGCAACCTAGGTGGAGTCCATATACCGGAATCCAGAACTTGAGATACGACCTAAACATTAACTTTATATCGAGTAAAAAATGGACCCATTTGAGTACTTAATATTTTTCTCCGGTATTGGTGTGTTCCTGTTCGGAATCGACCAACTAGAAACTGCTTTGAAGGCCTTAAGTAGCCGCCCCTTAAAACTATTATTACGTAAGCATACTAATAATCCGGTTAAAGCCATTTTGGGGGGGACATTTGCGACGGCTATTCTACAAAGTAGTTCGGTTGTAGGTTTGATGGTGCTGGCTTTTGTGGGAGCTGGAATTCTCGATATGCGTAATGCCCTAGGCATTATTCTCGGCTCAAACTTGGGTACAACGTTTACGGGTTGGGTGGTGGCTACGTTAGGATTTAAATTAAACTTAGCTACTTTTTATCTTCCGCTTGTCGGTTTCGGTAGCTTAGGCTTGGTTACCTTTCGTATGGAAAGTAAAACACGCCATTTTAGTCGATTAATATTAGGTTTGGGCTTATTACTAATGGGCTTGGTACTGATGAAAGAAAGTATTGAGACCTTTTCAAACAGTTTTGATATCTCCGTATTTAGCCAGTATGGCATCGTTGTATTTTTTCTAGTCGGGGTTATTTTTACCGCTATTATTCAGTCCAGTTCAGCCACAATGATGATTACCCTAAGTGCCTTGAACGCAAATGTTATTGGCCTTGAAGCGGCGGCAGCCTTGGTTATTGGTGCCGACTTAGGCACAACGGGCACGGTTATGTTAGGGGCTGTAAAAGGCTCTCCAACAAAGCGACAGGTTGCAGGCGCACATTTTATATTTAATTTACTAACAGATATCAGTGCATTACTGTGTTTACCGCTTTTGCTGATCATTGTGACAGATGTTTACCAAGTAGAAGACCCCTTGATTGCCTTGGTGGCGCTACACAGCACCTTTAATGTTATTGGTATTTGCTTATTTCTACCGTTCTTGAATAAATTTGCCAAAGTTTTAGAGACAATTTTTAAAGAAGATACCAGTGTTGTGAACCAGTTTATAAAAAATGTGCCCATTGAAGAGGTTGAGGAATCAGTACTTGCTTTGGAGTCTGAAACAAAGCATTTGTTTAGTCGTGTTTTCCAGTTGAATCTCAGCTGCTTTAATATCGCCCCGGAGGATATTAAGCAAAGCCGTGTAATTGGCTTTGCTTATGAAAATGGCAACAATCATTTCGATGAAAATTATGAAAGTATTAAACAACTTGAAGGAGAAGTTATAGCGTTTGCTTACCAAGTTCAAAAAAGTAATGAAAACATCTCGCTTACTGCGAGAGTATCAGCGTTATTAGAAGCCATAAGAGATGCGACTTATGCAGCTAAAGAGATTAAAGATATCCGGCATGATTTAATTTATATTCGACAGTCTGAAAATGAGTTTATCTATGACGTTAACCAAACTCTGAGTATAAAAACGCAGGACTTCTACACTCAGGCCAGTGATTTATTTAACCCTCATAATGAAAACGTATTGTTAGAAAACTATGATCAATTGAAGAAAGAAGTCACTCAATGTCGCGATCTCATTACTGAAACAATCTATCGCAATAGCGCAATTAATAATTTTTCAGAGCAAGATTTATCCACTTTATTAAATGTAGTCAGTGAGTTTTCTTTATCAAATATACTGCTCTTAAGAGCGATGCAGAACTACTTATTTCATAATGAACCTGATTGGAGCAATGCTCAGTTAGTCTAGGTTTGAGCTTGACTTATTTGGGATAAGACCTAACCTAGAATAGAATTCAGGAAGATTATTTAGTGCGTTATTTGTAAGGAACAGATATGGATGATAATGAGTGAGTCCATGACAAAAAAAAAGCCACTTAAACAAAACTCTAAACAGTCACAAGCTGATGATACACTTAAGAAAAGTGTTATTTGGCTGCGTCAGGCTGTATCACAAATTAGCTCTCTTAGTATTCCCGCAAACCCTGAAAATTATAGTCTTTGGTATGATTACTTTTCAGGTCGTAAACCTGCCTTAAAGAAAGAATTGGATAAGCGTTTAGCGGCGGACGCCCCATTTACCGAAGAAGTTAATTATGAACTCTATAAACGTTTTTTTGTTGAAGGGCCTGCGCATCAATTAAAAGAAGTACGAAATGCTATTCGATCGTTGATAGAACAGCTGAGTGGGCAGCTGGGTGAAATTACTCAAGGCATGAATGGTTATGACCAAATACTGGGTTCTTGTGAATTAAAGCTACAAAGTGATCAGGATGTTGAAACATTAAATCAACTCATTAACACTTTATTAAAAGAAACGCGTCATACCAGGGAATCAAACCAACAGGCATTAAAGAATATTTCTCAGTTAAATAATGAAATTACTGATATGCAGCACTGTTTGGAAAAACTCAGTGAAGAAGCTTTAGAGGATGCTTTGACTGGTGTCGCGAACAGAAGAGCATTTGATAAAGAGTTACGAACTGTTTTAGAGAAAAATTCTACAAAATCTGAGCATTGTCTGTTGTTGCTCGATATAGACCGTTTTAAGTTAGTGAACGATGAACATGGCCATTTAATAGGGGACCGAGTGCTCCGCTTTGTTGCTCAAATGATAAAACAAAGTGTGAAAGGAGGCGATTTTGTTTGCCGCTATGGCGGAGAAGAGTTTGCGGTAATTTTTCCTAATACGAATTATCAGGGTGGCTTGGCAGTTGCTCGTACGATTATTCAAACGGTTTCCAAGCGCCGGTTAACGCTCAATAAAGAAGGGCGAAAATTAGGGCGAGTGACGCTATCAGGAGGGCTTAGCTTGGTTCGACCAGATGACACCGATAGCTCTCTCATCGAAAGAGCTGATAATTGTTTATATAAAGCAAAATCTAATGGACGTAATACTGTTGTGGGTGCCGGTGAATAGCATAACTTTTCAATTTTTCGACATGTGCTTCGAAAGGTATCAACAAATCCTTGGCAAAGGGTCAGCATAACGCCAGTCTACAACCCGCTTGCCGCCAAACGCTGTTCTTAACTGTATAAAATTATTTGAATCCTCAATGACCTCACCAATAATGGCCGCATCTAAACCTTTAGGATGTAAGCGCATTTGAGTAAGAAGTAATTCAGCCTGATCCGCAGGGCAAACCGCTACAAGTTTACCTTCATTGGCAATATACATAGGGTCAAGCCCCAGCAGTTCGGAAGTGGCTGCTACAGAAGGTTTCACCGGAATATGAACTTCATCTAGCAGCATTCCAATATGTGCACTTTGTGAAAGTTCATTCAAGGTGGCCGCGAGTCCTCCTCGAGTAGGGTCTCGCATGCAACGAATAGTTGGGCAGGTCGCCACCATTATTTCAACAAGGTCATGCAAAGCCTGAGAGTCAGAAGCCAGCTCGCTGGCAAAATCCATATCTTGCCGTGCAGATAAAATAGTGGTGCCGTGATCGCCGATCGAGCCACTAATGAGAACTTTGTCACCGACTTGTATGTTTTGTGGACACAGCGTTAATTCATTGGGCACCACGCCGATGCCCGTGGTATTGATATAGATTCCATCTCCATGGCCTTTTTCAACCACTTTTGTATCACCCGTAACAATCGGAGTTTGGCATTCACTAGCGGCCTTAGCCATTGACCTGACAATGCGCTGCAAGTCAGATAAAGGAAAGCCTTCTTCCAAAATGAAACTGGCGCTTAGATAAAGGGGTTTGGCCCCCGACATGGCGACATCATTTATGGTGCCATGCACCGATAAACTACCGATATCACCCCCAGGAAAAAATAACGGCGATACCACATGGCTATCCGTTGCCATCACAATCCGATAACCGGGAAGGGTTAATAATGCCTGATCATTTTTCTGTTGAAGAAACTCGTTATCAAAGGCCGGTAAAAATAATTGATCGATTAGCTCAGACATTGCTCGTCCACCACTACCATGAGCCATTTCTATGCATCCATTTTTTAGATCGAGAGCCATCAGTGTTCCTTGTGTGAAGTGATATCTGAGCTAATGAAATCAGAGCGTCTATAAGTGTAATAAGCGGCACAAGCACCTTCGGAAGAAACCATACATGAGCCTAAAGGGTTTTCAGGCGTACAAGGATTATTAAACAACTTACACTCTGTGGGTTTCTTTTGGCCGGTTAACACGGCAGGGCATTCACAGGCTTTGTTATCGGTGCTGGTTTTTTGTGTTATAGGGAAACATCGCTCTGCATCTAAGTGTTTAAAAGCAGGTTTGATCTGAATGGCACTCAAAGGCATTTCGCCCAAACCTCGCCACTCAAATTTGTCCCGTAACTCAAAGTACTCAGACATCAAGGTTTGCGCTTTCATGTTACCCTCAGCACTAACCGCTCGGGTATATTGGTTCTCAACAAGGTAGCTACCTTGATTTATCTGTTTGACCAACAAGAGGATCGATTGAAGTATATCCAAAGGCTCGAATCCCGAAATTGTAATGGGCACCTGATATTTTTCTGCAATAACGTCATAAGGCGCAGAACCCGTCACCACACTCACATGGCCCGGGCCGATTAAACCATCCAGCACCTTTTTATTAGCTTGTTTGGCGGGTTCAAGAATTCCCGTTATCGCAGGAGGGGTGAGTACATGATTGCAAAATATAAATAGGTTTTTTAGCTTTAACTGAAGCGCTTGTTCAATAATCACCGCCGTTGGGGGTGTGGTCGTTTCAAATCCAACCGCAAAGAAAATGACTTGTTTACCAGGCTCATCCTGCGCAATTTTAAGGCAGTCAGCCGGAGAGTAAATCATGCGTACATCTGCACCTTGGCTTTTAGCCTTGAGCAGGCTCATCTTTTCAGTGCCCGGTACACGTAACATATCGCCATAACTGCATAAAATCGTATTGGGTCGAAGTGCCAGTTCAATCGCCGCATCAATGCGTTTCATTGGTAATACGCATACGGGGCAACCCGGCCCGTGAAGCATTCTTACATTCGCCGGTAAGAGATCAGGAATGCCATAACGAAAAATGGTATGCGTATGACCACCGCAAAACTCCATTAGCCTATATTCACGGTTGGTATTGGCTGCCAAAGCAATTTTTTTTGATAGGTTCTTGGCGAGTTCTCCATCTCGAAATTCAGATATGTATTTCATGTTTGAGCCTTAGGTGAGTTATGGAGTGTCATTTAATGCAAATAGCTTAAGTGTTGCTTCGGCTTCTTCGGGGTCAAGTTTGTTCAAGGCATAACCCACATGCAAAATGACATAGTCGCCTATTTGAATATCCTCGACCAAGGCTAAAGAGATCGTCGTTTTAACACCACTTAACTCCACAATCGCCTGATCATGTTCGAGCAGTTGTTCTACTTTTACCGGTACCGCTAAACACATCGTGTTATAAACCTTTTTTTAATTGTTGAGTGGCAATCCATGCTTGGCCTAAACTGATGCCGCCATCATTTGCAGGAACTTGTTCAGGAAAGTAGCTGTTAAAACCTGCCTGAGTCAAACGTTGGTTTAATTCATTGCGTAAAATTTTATTCTGAAAACAACCACCTGAACAGACGACATTATGCGTAGTATGTTTTTTAGCTGCGCTTACTACCCATCGAAATAGACCATCAACCAATTCTGAATGAAATTGTGCGGCGGCCTCTTCAGTATGTTTACTTAACAGGAAAGGTACAACGGGAAATAAGTTTAAAATATTGGCATCACTTATCGTCGCTAATCGACTTGGTGGTGGCAGTTGCCCAAAAAACTCAGCTAATTGTTCTAATTGCATGGCAGCCTGACCTTCAAAACTAACCTTAGACCGAATACTTAATATTGCCGTAATCGCATCAAACCAACGGCCAGCACTGCTTGTTGTGGTATGTGGGTATTGGCTGATAAATTTTTCGATGACTGAGTTGTTGAGCATAGGGTGATTAAGGGCAAATGCTTGGTAATGAGTATCATCCTCTAACTGGGATAACAGCGCCGCACCCAGTCGCCATATTTCCTTGCTTGCAATATCTCCCCCAGGAAGGGGTAGTTTGGCTAGGTTTCCAATTCGTTGCAGGGTATTTTCATATCCATAAAAAAGTTCGCCGCCCCAAGGTGTACCATCATCGCCCAAGCCGACACCATCTAATGCCAAAGCTACAAATGGCGCTTCAGCAATACCTTCATCTAAACCGTGCTCCGCAATCACCGCAGCAATATGTGCATGATGATGCTGAACTTTTATCAAAGGGATATTGTGTGCTTGACTATATTCTTCGGCAAACTGACTGCTGTAGAAATCAGGGTGGAGGTCACAGACGACCGCTTCGGGTTTGATGGCTAATAATTGAAGGTGCCGTTCGATGGAGGCTTTAAAATGAAGACAGCTTTCAACACTATCTAAGTTTCCAATATGGGGTGATAGATAAGCTTTGTTATTTTTAGTCAGAGAAAATGTGTTTTTTAAAAATGCGCCGCAAGCGAGAACTGATGGCCCCGTTTCTGGGAGTGTAATTGATTGCGGGGCAAAACCTCTTGCCCGTCTAATAATGCTGGTGGGTGAACTTGTTTGTATGAGTGAATCATCACAAGGCGCGAGTATGTCACGGTCATGCATTAAAAAGAAATCAGCAATAATACCCAACTTTTCTAAGCACTTGCTATTATCAGTGACTAATGGCTCGCCTGAAAGATTAGCGCTGGTGACGACTAAAACGATATCGCTGGCAGTATTAAGCCAGTCCTTATTTTGTGTCTTTTTTCCAAGTTCTTTAAATAACAAATAATGAATCGGCGTGTAGGGCAGCATACAGCCAATTTTACAAACATCAGGAGCGATATGCTGAAGCTGTTCATCACAATTAACGTGTTTAGGTAAAAGCACAATCGGGGCGGAAGTACTGCGTAATAGCTGGCTTGAAATATCATCAATTGAGGCGAGTTTTTTTAGCGATGTAGTGTTTAGTGCCATGATCGCTAAAGGTTTATCTGGACGGTGTTTACGTGTTCTCAATGTAGCAACGACTTTGCTATTACGAGCATCGCACATTAAATGATAGCCACCAATACCTTTGACGGCGACAATTTTCCCTGCCAGTAGTAGCTGTGCCGTTTTAGAGATTTCATCGTCACAAGAAACTATTTCTCCACCTGCTTGATGCAAACTCAGTTTAGGCCCACATTTTTCGCATGCATTGGTTTGGGCATGAAACCGGCGTTGAGTAGGGCTGTGGTATTCAGTTTCACAGTCGTCACACATATGAAATTTCGCCATGCTGGTATTGTGGCGATCATAGGGCAAAGCTTCAATTAAACTATATCGGGGGCCACAGTCAGTACAATTAATAAAGGGGTAGCGAAAACGTCGGTCTTGTGGGTTAAATAACTCCTTTAAACACGACTGACAAACAGCCGAGTCGATAGGTATGTTGACTGGAGCATTTGAGGTCTTACTTTTGATGCTGTTAATAATTTTGAAGTCATCGCTTAAAACCTGTGCTTCAACTTCAGACTCTGTCGTGGTGAAGGAAGTGATACGAGCATGCGGAGGGTGGTTTGCTAATAAAGCAGAATGAAATTCTTTTAGAGCAGAACGATCACCATAAACTTCAATGCTTACGCCACTTTGTTCATTTGCGACAAATCCTTTCAAATTTAATTGGGAGGCAAGGTTATACACAAATGGCCTAAATCCCACCCCTTGAACGTTTCCCGTTATTTTAAGTATTTGATGGATCATATTAAATTATTGATTAACCATTCTTCCCATACCTTAAAGCCTTCACCGGTTTTGGCTGAGACTAAAATGACTTCAATATCCGGGTTGATTCGGCGAGCGTAATCAATGGTTTTTGCAGGGTCAAAATCGACATAAGGCAATAGATCTATTTTATTGATTAGCATCAGTTTCGAAGCCTTAAACATGTCAGGGTATTTTAAGGGTTTATCCTCACCTTCAGTAACAGAGAGCACCACTATTTTTGCGGCTTCACCCAAGTCAAACGCAGCCGGACAAACTAGGTTGCCAACATTTTCGATGAACAACAGATCTGTAGTAGTTAAAGGGAGCTGTTCAAGCGCATGACCCACACCGTGAGCATCGAGATGGCAGCCTTTTCCGGTATTGATTTGAATGGCTTCGGCTCCGGCTGCACGAATACGTTCGGCGTCATTATCCGTTTGCTGGTCACCTTCAATTACGGCGATCGAGTGCTTGGCATGGAGAGATTGAATCGTTTTTGTCAGTACCGATGTTTTGCCCGAACCAGGGCTAGAAACTAAATTGAAAGTAGCCACTTTTTGTTCAGCGAATGTTGAACGGTTCAATGCTGCAAAGCGATTGTTTTTACCGAGTATATTCTGCTCAACTTCAATCATTCGAGCATGCTCAGGGTTCTTTTTATCGTTATGATCATGGCCCGGTTTCAGATTAGTACAACCACAGGTGGTACACATATAATGACTCCTGATTTTAAAAAATTGTTAGCCACAAAACAGTCAAACGACGGCCAAGCTTTTAATATTAACGTGATCTCCCTGTACAATCTTAAGCCCAAACTCCCCACAATGTTCGCATGGGTCGTATAAGTGTTCGATCTGCGTTGTTTGCTGGCATTGCTGACACTCACCTATACCTTGGGTCGGTAATATTTCTAATGTAGCACCTTCAACCAAAGTACCTGACATGACCGCATCGAAACAAAATATCATTGCATCGGCTTCAACATGTGACAGCATGCCGACCTCGAGCCATACCTTGGTTACACGTTCAAAGCCATCGTCTTGTGAACGTTGTACGATCATCTCAAGCATATCTTCGGCTAATGAAAGTTCATGCATGTGCTTGGCTCTGTAACCAGTTCTGCAAAAATATGGATGCTTTTTGTAGATTTTGGCTGGCTTGGCCTGACAAACGTTCTTCGAACTGATCAAACTCATAACCTAAAATACCTAACACAAATGCCTTGGGCGACTTATCGTACAGTGTTTCACATAACCTGATCACCCCATTAGGGCTAAGGCTATGGCTACCCAAGCCACTATCATTCGTAGCTTCGATTGCTTCAAATGAGAAGGGGGTTTCTGTATTTAATCGTGCATCGATACTCGCATCCACAAAAATGACCTGATCATAGGCTTGAGCATCATAAGCATCTTCGACCGTTAGTTGGTAATTCGTTTGCAAGTGGAGCTGGTCAGAGGCATGCGCTTCAAACTGGGCAATAAATGCTGGGCCTAAACCATCATCCTGTCGGCCGGGGTTTCCGTAACCAATCATTAGTATTCGTGGTGCTTGCTTAGGCATCTAATCTCCCTAAGTTGTCTGAATGGGCGACTTATTGACGAACTGGCTACCCGTGTCGATAAGATTGTTATCGGCATCAAATAATTCGACCACTAAAGGCATTTGTCCAAGCGCGTGAGTTGCGCAGGATAAACATGGGTCGTAAGCCCGGACAGCCACTTCAATATGATTCAGCATCGCCTCCGTAATGCGAGACTGTCCTGATATATATTTCTTGGCAACATCCGTTACTGCGAGATTCATCGCGGTATTATTGTGCGTGGTCGAGACGATCAAATTGCAATAGGTGACCTGATCATTTTCATTCACTTTATAATGATGGAACAAAGAACCGCGTGGCGCTTCAATCACCGCGATGCCTTCTTCTCGCCGTTCGCCGGTTAGTTTTAAGTCGCTGCCCTGAAGGTCAGGGTCAAGTAATAGCTCTTTGATCTTTTCCACACAATGCAGCACTTCAATCATGCGTGCCCAGTGGTAAGCAAGCGTCATATTGGCCGGTTTATGTTTCGAGAATTCCCGAAACTCAGCATGTCGTGCATTGGCCAAGGGGGTATCAATAAAGCTAATGGTGTTCATGCGCGCCAAGGGACCAACACGATACCAGCCGTCAAGGTTGCCACGACTCTTAATAAAAGGGAATTTCATGTAGGACCAGGGCTTTACCTCTTCCATAATAAATTGGTCAAAGTTACGGTAATCCATATGGTCAAAAATCAAATTGCCACTGGCGTCAATGGCGCGTAAACCACCATCGTAAAGGTCTAAGGCCCCGTCTTCACGAACGAGAGACATATGGTTCGATTTAAAATTCCCAAAGGCTTCAACGAGGCCTAAATGTTCAAGGGTATAGTTTTTACTAATATCAACCGCTTCTTGAGACCACTCAAGCATTTGGTCAATATCCTTTAGCAGCGAGTCTCTTTCCGCAATGGATAAGTTCTTATTGATACCGCCCGGAATCGCACTATTGCCATGAATTTTTTTACCCGCTGTGTGCAAAATGACTTCTTGCCCGAACTTACGCATTAAAACGCCTTTTTTCGCCAGATCAGGAAACTCTTTGATGATGGAAAAAATATTACGTTTTTTAGCGGGCGCTGAAAATCCAAATAATAAGTCGGGTGAACAAAGGTGAAAGAAGTGCAGTACGTTACTTTGCATCACTTGGCCATAGTGCATGAGCCGACGCATTTTTTCAGCGGTGGGTGTCAGTTGATCCACCCCCACAATCATATCCATCGCTTTAGCGGCCGCAAGATGATGACTGACTGGGCAGATACCACATAGCCGCTGCACAATGACCGGTACTTCCCATAACAAACGACCCTGAATAAACCGCTCAAAGCCCCTGAATTCGACAATATGTAGGCGTGCTTCGGTGACCTTATTATTCTCATCTAAATGAACGGTGACTTTGCCGTGTCCTTCAACTCGAGTCAGCGGTTCAATTTCAAGAATTCGGGCTTTTTTAGTTTTCATATTGGCCTACTATCGTTCCATTTTCGTATTGCGTTTAATCATACTTTATCAAGTCATATTCAAGCGCAGGTGCTTCGTTTTTAACTAATGCATTTAATGCGCGCCAGATTGTTTCACCTGATGGTGGGCAACCGGGTATTTGGTAATCTATTTTCACCACATCCACACAGGTATAGACCTTGTCTAATAACAAGGGCAGGGCAGGGTCGTTTGGAATTTGGTTTTCAGGGTTTAAAACTTTTGGCGTACAAAAGGCTTCATCCAAACATTCTCGTAGAGGGTCATCTGAATGCATGATGGCGTTCCGCATTACCGGCAACCCACCCATCATTGCGCATTGGCCGACGGCCACTAAAATGTCACAGTTTTGTCTGAACTCTCTTAATACATGTACGTTTTCTTCATTGCAACAGCCGCCTTCAATGAGCCCGATATCACAACGGCGGGTAAATTTTTTTAAATCGTTGAGCGGTGAACGGTCAAATTCAACTAATTCAAGTAAGTCGAAAATGCGTTCATCAATATCTAGTAGCGACATATGACAGCCAAAGCAACCCGCTAGCGAAGTCGTCGCAATACGCTTCTTTTTCATGACTTGTCCTCATTAACGTTACTCTGATCAATATCGTCATGAATAGCATCATTAGGATCTATTTGATGTACTTTGATTAGTTTGCCAAGAGAGGAATGCGCGGTGTGGTTTTCAATATTTGAACCAATTTTATCCGAATCGTATTGGCGTTCTCCCACGGGAGAGAAGAACCCTTCGCCTTTACGAATAATACAACCCACAGGGCAGACTTCGAGTGACATCGCATAGTCGTTTAGATCGGCATTGGTGTCGGCAAGACAGTCACCATTCACCCCAATGCGTTTATGAATGCCTCGACCAACATATTCGAATACGTTTTTTCCGTCGACATCACGTGATGCTCGAATGCAGCGACCACAAAGAATACAGCGGTTATTGTCGAGTGCAATATCAGGGTGGCTGGCATCTACGGGTCGTACTGGCTGCAAATAAGGGTAGGTGGTGGCTTGTGAAATACCAAAACGGTATGCCATGGCTTGTAACTCACACCGGCCACTGGCCTCACAAATTGGGCAAAGATGGTTGCCCTCATGGAATAGCATACGTACCAAATCTTTGCGATAGCCTTGAATTTCATCACTTTCATGCTCGATATTGGCACCATCTTCAGCCGGTTGTGTACACGCCGCAACAACTCTGCCATTGACTTTGACCGAACAAACACGACAGCTTCCTTGAGGTACTAAACCGGTTGAATCACAAAGACGAGGGATATAAATGCCTTGAGCATCGCAGGCATTCATAATAGATTGTCCGCTTTCGGCCTGTATCGTTTTACCATCGATAGTGAGAGTTATTTTTTTGTTATCGCTCATTCTAATTAATCTCCACCAAGGTCGGGGTCAAAAACAATTGAACGCCGTTTAGCAATAATGCGAGACTCATCTAAAGCATGTTGAATATTAAACCCTGCTTGTCTTCCGTCCGGATGTTCTTTTAGCAAGGCGGCATATACCAAAGGAAAATTCTTCATGGTCGATAGTATTGGTTTAGGCGAAGAGTGGCCTAAACCACAACGACTGGTTTGAATAATGGTTTTACCTAAGTCTTGTAAATATTTCAGGTCGCTGGTTTCACCTTTGCCTGCCATAATTTTTTCTAAGCCTTGCTTCAAAAAAACATTGCCCACACGGCAAGGCGTACAATATCCGCAGCTTTCTTCGATGAAAAAGTGCATGAAATAATCAGCAATTTCCAGAATATTCCGTTGGCTGGAAAAAATCATAATGGCGCCGGCCGTGGGTAAGTCTTCAAAGCAAAGTTGACGTTCAAAATCAGCACGCCCCACCATGACACCGCTCGCCCCCCCTATTTGAATGGCTTCCGGATCTTTAGCTCCCGCTAAAGAAAGTACTTCACCTAAAGTAATGCCCATCGGGAACTCATAAATACCTGGACGAGTACAATCGCCGCACACGCTAAGTAACTTCGTACCGCTGCTTTCAGGGGTTCCGATCGAAGTAAACCATTCAGCGCCTTTGTCTACAATACGGGGTATATTGCAAAAAGTTTCAACATTATTCACCACTGTCGGGTAGCCAAGATAGCCGGACACAGCGGGAAAGGGCGGTTTGTTTTTAGGCTCGCCACGTTTGCCTTCGCAAGAGCTGATGAGTGATGTTTCTTCACCGCAGATATAAGCGCCAGCTCCCAACTGAATGCGGATATCAAAACTGAATCGGGTATTTTCTGTTTCATCTACCAGAATATCTGTGCCTAATAAGCCTTCATTGCGACGCTTTGTTAAGAGGCTTTCAAGGTAGGGTAATAGGTAACGATACTCGGCTCGAAGATACAAAATTCCATGCTGGCTACCAATGGCGTAAGCCACCGTGGTCATCCCTTCAAACAATAATTCGGCGCGTTCGGTGAGCAATACGCGGTCTTTAAAGGTGCCGGGTTCACCTTCATCGGCATTGCAAATCACAAAACGTTTATCGGCTTGGGTGGCTGCCGCCGCTAGCCATTTTTTTGCACTTGAATAACCTGCACCGCCACGGCCTTTAAAATTAGAAGCTTGTACCGTTGCAATCACTTCTTCAGGGGGCAGGCTGAACGCTTTGTTTAAACCAGCATTAATATTTATATCCCCTAAAAGCACATCGCCTTTTAATAGAATATTATTATTCACCATCGACTTGATAAGTTCATGGCTATTATTTCCATCGCCAAAGGTTTTAACCAAACTGGCTAAATTGCGAGTTTTCTTAAGGGTACGAATCAGTATTTTGGTTTTGTTGGGGCTAAGGTTGGTGACCACCATGTCATTAATTAAGGCTGCTGGTGCTTGATCTGACATGCCAATACATGACGTCAAATGAAGAGAAAACAAACCATCTTTAGTTGTCTCACCGACCTTGATTCCGAGTATTTGTTCGAAGGCATTTTGTACCGGAAGCATGCCAGCATAACGATCAATAATATCCTCGCACAAATGAATGACAAATTGGCCTTGAGGTTTTGACATGAAAAAGGCGTAAAATGTGACCACACCTTCTACTTCTACCCGGTATGTATTGGTAAGTTGGGCAATGAGCTCCATGGTATCGGGGCTAATCCAGCCCAAAGAATTTTGTATCTGCCATAAAATATCCAACATACGACGCGGGTCGTTATTGAAGTGAGAGCATGAGGTTTCGATGAGTTTTCTGTGTTCCATACGCATCTTCTTGTTGTTGATTACTGTATGTCGAGCTTTATTAAGCTCTCACTCTAATAATGTAGCATCATATTTAATGTGTAGGTGAAGTTTTTACTTCGTTATTGATTGTTGTCAACAACTTTAAAAAGGGCTGGTTTTTAAGAAGGGTTGTTATGCAGAATGAAAAAGACCGGATGCTACAAGGGATAAGCATCCGGTTAATAACTTACAAGGCCGAAAATTATTCTTTCAAAGCAATTACTCCTCTAAAGTGCTCAGGTCACCTTCATCTTGACCAAGTGCTCTGGCTTTCAGGACTCTACGCATGATTTTTCCTGAACGGGTTTTGGGTAAACTGTCTACAAATGCGACGGCTTCTGGTGTCGCAATTTTGCCAAGCTCTTTGCTGACATGTTCTTTTAACTCAAGCTCTAGCTCTAAGCTTCCTGTTTGGCCTTGTTTTAATATTACATAGGTATGAATGGCGTTACCTTTCAGTTCATGAGGTAAGCCAATTGCAGCCGCTTCATTTACTTGAGGGTGACTGACCAATGCGCTTTCAATTTCTGCAGTACCTAAGCGATAGCCACTCACTTTGAGTACTTCATCCATTCGACCAATTACCCAGATGTAACCGTCTTCATCTTTTTTCGCGCTATCACCGGCTAAATAACACCAGATATTATCGCGTTTACTCCAATACAGATCAGCATACCGTTGGTCATCTTTGAATATGGTTCGCGCCATGCCGGGCCATGGGTTTTTAATAATGAGTTTACCTTCTTCCCCCGCTGGTACTTCTGAACCATCATCATCAACGATTGAGATCTCATTGCCAAAGAAAGGTTTGGTGGCCGAACCCGGTTTTAATGGTGTTATCGGTAGGGGGCAAACCATGAATCCACCCGTTTCAGTTTGCCACCAAGTATCAATAATTGGGCATTTATTATTGCCAATAACTTGATGATACCAGCGCCATGCTTCAGGGTTAATAGGTTCACCTACGCTACCTAATAATCGTAGACTGGATAGGTCATGTTTTTGTGGCCATCGGTCGCCAAAGCGCATTAACCCTCTAATTGCTGTTGGGGAGGTGTATAGAATATTGATGCCGTACTTTTCAACAATCTGCCACCAACGGTTTGGGTAAGGGTAGTTTGGTGCGCCTTCATATAACATGATGGTTGCACCATTGATTAATGGTCCATATACGATGTAGCTATGACCTGTAATCCAACCGGGATCAGCTGCACACCACCATCTGTCCTGCGGCTTAATATCGAAAGCCATTCGGTGAGTGGTTGAGGTATAAACAGCATAACCACCATGGGTATGAAGCATACCTTTTGGTTTTCCGGTCGTGCCTGATGTATACAGAATAAATAATGGGTCTTCAGCGCTAGTTTGTTCTGTCTCACATTTTGAACTGGCAATGGGTAATGCTTTCAAGTCATGCAACCAAAAGTCACGTGCTGGCTCCATTTCAACATCTAGCTCATTGTTTTTAACGCAAATACAGACCTCAATGCTAGGCGTGCGTTTCATTGCTTCATTAGCAATTGATTTTAAATCTATTTGTCTGCCTCTTCTCCAGCCACCGTCAGCGGTTATTAATACGCGGCTTTGTGCGTCGTCAATTCGAGATGCAAGCGCTTCTGTACTGAACCCACCATAGACAACAGAGTGAATCGCACCAATTTTTGCACACGCTAACATGGCAAAAATAAGCTCAGGAATTTGTGGCATGTAAATGGTCACAATATCCCCTTTGTTAACACCCATGCTTTTTAGGGTGTTGGCAAATTGGCAGACTTCACGATTTAAGCCGTTGTATGAGTAATTTCGTACCTGACCATTTTCGCCTTCCCAGATAATCGCCATTTTATTTCGATTCGCATTGCCTAAATGGCGGTCAATTGCATTTTGGACAATGTTGATTGAACCGCCATCAAACCACTTGTAAAAAGGCGCATTACTTTCATCTAAAACCGTATCCCATTTTTTGAACCAACTCAGTGTTTCAGCCTGATCCGCCCAAAATCCTTCACGATTGGTGATTGAATAGTCGTACATGGCTTCATATTCAGGCACATTGGCTTGTTCTAGTACTTCAGGGCTAGGATTAAAAATTTCAGAGTCGTTTGGGCTGCTCATGGCTTATTCTCCAGTAAGGTTATTTATTAGAGCTAAATGTCTAAACATGGATTTACAGTAGAGGAATGTGCAGCGATAAGAAATTAGACTTAAGTCTTAGATGGTTCGATGATCAAGTTAAATTAATACTGATTTTAGTTTTTCAGCGTCACCAAGTTGAAACTGGTTAACTTGTGCCAGAAAAAGTTCTGCGGTGGCAATCGCATCGTTCAATGCATTATGTGCATAGTGAGTTGGTAAGTGATGTTGTTCGCGTAAATTAGACAAACGAAGTTGAGAAGGATCATAAGCAATGCTTTTTTTGTCGAGTCGCTTTTTTGCAATAACCAAGGTATCGATGATTGGAAAAACCGGAGCGATGCCATAAAGATCGATACAGGCCTTAGACAGAAACTGTTTTTCAATTCGTGAAAAATGTACCAGCATGACCTTGCCTGCCAGTATTTTTAATAAGTGCTCGATGACTGTGTTTAGTTCAAGCCCTTGTGCTTTCACGTCATCGGTAATTTGATGAATAACAACGTTGTCTGCAGATAGGTCGCCTTCTGTTTTGATGATTTGGTGATAGCAACTCGCTAATTGTATTTGGCTATGATCCAGCTCTACAAAACCTACGCTTAGCAGTTTATCCTTTTTTGCATTGAGCCCTGTTGTTTCAAAGTCTACCGCTAATACGCTCGAATCATAAATTGATGTATAAGAACTTTGAAAGGGGGTCGATAAGAAATCTCTCATAGGACCATACGGTGCTTTTTTTAATAGCCATTTACGTCTGATCTCGTAAATGTTTGGCCATTGAAAAGTGAGTTGATTTAACATTTTTTTTATCCAGCCTTAAATGGAAGGTCGGCTATCTTGCATGGTTTTTATCACTTTGAAGGCATCTTTTAAATGCTCCCTTTCGAGTCGTGAAATTTCTTTTGGCGCGAGGTAGTTATCAGGTTTTTGGTCTAGTTCTAACTGTCTGGCCTGATGTTCTAAACGTAGCATCCCTAATAACTCGATGGCATCGATTAAATTCGCTGCTGCGGGTTTAGACAGTGACACCGTACCTGCGGCTTGTCGTAAACGTTCGATGGTATTGACCTCCGATATGCCTTCTGACAAAGCATAAATACGCGCTAAATCCACAATCGGGGCGATGCCGTTATGCTTTAAGTCGAGTGTCGCTTTATTTTTCCCATTTTGAATCAGCACAAAGTCGCGGAAAAATCCAAGCGGTGGGCGAAGCTTTAATGCATTGCTAGTCAGGTGTGCGATAAATAACGTACTTTGCTTGGTTTTAGTTAACATTGTTGCACGAACATTTTCCAATAGAGATGTGTCGCCATAAACGGTTTCCAAATCAAAAAAGATACTACAATGCATGAGTGCTTTGGGGTCAGGTGTATTGATCCATTGGTCAAAATATCTGGCCCACTTTGATTGACTCTGACGCCACTTGGGGTTTGTCGCCATAACGTTGCCGGGGCAATAAATAAATCCGCAGGCGGCTAATCCATCGCTGACAAAAGTTGCAAAATCATGAAACCAATAATCGTGCTCTGGTTTGACATCGTCTGAAATAATTAAAGCGTTGTCCTGATCCGAGTGAGCAAGTTGTTCTTGACGGGCTTGTGAACCCGCCGCTAACCAAGCATAAGGTACTGGCGCGGGGCCAAGAATTTTCTCAGCCATTTCAATTAGTCTTATCGTAAAAGCCATCGTGATAGCGCTAATGCTTTTCGCCACATGGTCGGCTGTCGTCCCTAGCTTTGTCATGCGAATTTGTAGTTTAGGGAGTAAATGGCTGATTTCAGCAAGCTCACTGACGGTGTTTGCTTTGTGTATGATGCTGGTGAAATTAACGGCATTGATGCCCTCATTGTTCATTAGGTCAGTAATGGTCACCATGCCAGTGACTATGCCATGTTGAGTGACGGGTAAGTGATGTATACGTTTACTCGTCATGGCCATTAAGGCTTGGTAGGCATTGTTTTTAATATCGATGGTCGACATTTCTGGCGTCATAATGTTGTTGACTGCTTCAAGTGATGACAACCCTGCGGCAACGCAACGTCGTCGTATATCTTTATCTGTCACAATACCAACATGTCTATTCTCTTTCATGACGACCAGGCAGGAGAAACCAAGTTCTGTCATTTTGATGGCTGCATCTTTAATACTGGATTTCGCTTCAATGGTTGCGACAGGAGTATGAAAGAAGTTAGCAATACTGCTATTCATTAATGATGATGCAACCAAAGCATCATCATTGATTCGGTGCATTTTTTTGCTAAGTCGCTCTGAAGATGTTTGCTGAAAAAATGCGATCACATCAGGGTAGTCTTTAATAATACACGTTAGTTTTTCATACGAAATACTGTAGAGCAGGGTATCTTCGTCGCTATGAACAATATCTTTTTGCCCATTATTTGGAACGCAAAATACAGTACAGCAATCCCCCTCACCATATTTCCCAAGCAAGTGATTATCGTCATTCGATAAACTCAAAGCGCCCGTTCTAAGCAGGTAAAGCCTGGGTTCATTCACGCCTTTTGGCGGGAGTTGTTGACCTCTTCGCACGTAACAAATACTGACCTCATTCACTATGCGTTCGAGCACCGGAACAGGTAATAAATCAAAAGGAGGAATGCTTTGTATGAAGCTGAAAATTTCTGCTAGAGAAGTATCCATGTTTGATTTCCGAAGTTATTTGAACAGCTAAATTCAACGTCAGTTGGCGGGTGGAAGTCAATCATTATTGGTGCGTCTTAGACTAAAGTTGAATACCGGCTCCAATTAAAGCTTGTTAGTGTATGTATCAGATTAGTTTGTATATTGATTGCTCGTTAGGACGTTGAACAGTGTGTCGAAAAACAGCAATCAATATACATGCTTTCTCTTTCGTTATAACAATTAGAAGACGATCGTAAAAATTACTCACCTACTTTGGAGAAATTTTATGAAAGATAAACAAACATATTGGAAGGAAAACTTACGTTTAATTGGACTATGTCTGGTCATTTGGTTTGTTGTGTCATTTGGCTTTGGCTTATTGCTGGTTGAACCCTTGAATACGATTCGACTTGGTGGCTACAAACTCGGTTTTTGGTTTGCGCAACAAGGTTCAATTTATACCTTTGTGGGGCTGGTTTTCTGGTACTCCAGAAAAATGAATCAGCTTGATAAAAAATACAATGTGGAGGAGTCGTAATGGATGAGTTAAAACTTTATACCTATATTGCTGTTTTCAGTTCTTTTGCGTTGTATTTTGCCATTGCATGGTGGGCAAAGGCTGGGTCAACCAGTGAGTTTTATGTTGCCGGTGGCGGCATCACACCCTTACAAAATGGTATGGCGATTGGTGCAGACTGGATGAGCGCAGCATCGTTTATCTCGATGGCGGGTTTAATTGCCTTTCTAGGTTATGGCGGCTCCGTGTTTTTAATGGGGTGGACAGGAGGTTATGTTCTACTAGCCATGCTACTGGCACCTTACATGCGTAAACACGGGAAGTTCACCGTGCCTGAATTTATCGCAGATCGTTACTATTCAAAAAGTGCACGTATTGTTGCGGTTGCATGTTTAATCATTGCTTCGCTAACTTATATTATTGGTCAGATGAAAGGTGTTGGCGTTGCTTTCTCTCGATTTTTAGAAGTTGATTACGGACTAGGATTAGGGATCGGAATGGCGGTTGTTTGGGTCTATGCTGTACTCGGTGGAATGAAAGGCATTACTTATACTCAAATTGCACAATACTGTGTGTTGATTTTTGCTTATACGATTCCTGCAGTCTTTATCTCTTTGCAGTTAACCGGAAATCCAATCCCCCAGCTAGGCTTAGGCAGTACTTTAGCCGATGGCAGTGGCATCTATTTATTAGATAAGCTGGATATGGTTGTGACTGATTTAGGTTTTAAGGAATACACAACTGATAACATGGGCGGCACTATCAATATGTTTGCTTATACCTTGTCGTTGATGATCGGTACGGCGGGTCTTCCTCATGTAATTATGCGTTTCTTTACTGTTCCAAGTGTTCAGGCAGCACGCTCTTCGGCAGGTTATGCTTTGGTATTTATAGCTTTGCTATACACCGTAGCACCTGCGGTTGGCGCGATGGCTCGTTTCAATCTTATGAACACTATTGAACCTTCAGCGGGTGAAAATCTAGAATATGAAGAAAGACCCCAATGGTTTAAAGATTGGGAAAAAACCGGTTTATTGAAATTTGAAGATAAAAATGAAGATGGCAAAATTCAATATTCGGCCGACAAAGAAGCCAATGAAATGGTCAAAATTGACCGCGACATTATGGTATTAGCTAACCCTGCGATTGCAAAGCTTCCAAATTGGGTGATTGCTTTGGTTGCTGCGGGCGGTTTGGCCGCAGCACTATCAACAGCGGCAGGTTTGCTGTTAGCGATCTCCTCATCAATTTCTCATGACTTAATGAAAGGCGTGTTTACACCAAATTTATCTGAGAAAAATGAATTGCTTTCAAGCAGGATTGTGATGACAATTTCAATATTGATTGCAGGGTATCTAGGTTTACACCCCCCAGGTTTTGCAGCAGGAACTGTAGCATTAGCCTTTGGCTTAGCGGCTTCGTCAATATTTCCAGCTTTAATGATGGGGATCTTTTCGAAAAAGATGAGTGGCAAAGCTGCCGTTGCGGGTATGTGTTCTGGCATCGGAATTACGATGCTATATGTATTCCAGCATAAGGGAATTATGTTTATACCGGGCACCTCCTTTTTAGGTGGTTTAGAACCAAACTGGTTTTTGGGGATTTCACCTAATGCTTTTGGTGCGGTGGGTGCACTGGTTAATTTCACCGTTGCATTTTCAGTGTGTAAATTAACAGGTGATGCGCCTGCCGAGATTCAGCGATTAGTTGAGAATTTCCGAATCCCTCATGGTGCTGGCGCAGCATCTGACCACTAATTAAATTAGTAGGAATGAATGAAAAGGCTCTCAGGAGTCTTTTTGTTTTACTCAACAATGTCGTCATTCCGGTGTGCTTTTCAGCCGGAATCCATTGTTTTCCTCAGTAGCTAAAAAGAGCTGGATTCCGGCTTAATAGACTACCGGAATGACAAGGTTAAGGGGGCAAATATGATCAAATAAAGGGTAGGGCTACTTATGAATCGGCATACGAAAATGGCTATTTTAATATTTCCATTCCTTTTGATTGGCGGTTATATCGCCTCAGGCTATTATATGGAGCATCAGGCAGACCAAAGTAAAATTATTCAGTTACATCCTAAAGAGGGTTGTGATGTATTAAACCAAGCTTGTATTTTAGGGGCTGGCGAATTCAAAATTAATGTTTACGATGTGGATGGTATGACTCAAGTGAACTCAACCTTTCCACTAGATAAAGCGACTCTCTTTTTAGTTGATGATGAGGGCGTGGCTACACCTTACCCGATGAATATGGCAGACAGCCCTTACTATTGGAAAATTGAAACCGAGTTACGCCAGTTAGTAAAGAGTGACCGTTTTGCGAATGACTTTTACAAATTACGATTAATCGCTGAAATTAAAGGAGGGCGTTATATAAGCGAGTTTTATACAGCAAGTCAGTAAAAGCTATGCTTTACTTAGCGTAACTTAATCAATCAATTGATATGATCAAAAAAGGTAATTTAAGAGGAAAAGTATGTTTCCCAATTGGTTGTTAATTACCTTAAGTTTTGCCTATATCGTTTTATTATTTGTGATCGCCTATTTAGGTGATAAATACCAACATAAGCTATATAAAAAAAGCCAAGTCATTATTTATGCCCTAACGCTTGGGGTTTATTGTACGTCATGGAGCTTTTTAGGCACTACCGGTCAGGCAGCCAGTGATATTTTTTCTTATTTGCCTATTTATCTGGGCCCTATCTTATTATTTCTATTTGCCTGGCCCTTTATTCAACGAATTATTCGAGTGAGCCTAAAGCTCAATTTAACATCAATTGCAGATTTGCTTGCCGCCCGTTTTGGTAAATCACACAGCTTGGCAATTCTGGTGACACTAGTATCCCTGATTGGCACCATGCCTTATATCGCTTTGCAACTTAAAGCGATCGTATATTCTTTTCAACAGCTACAGATGGAGCAGAATTTTGACCTATGGCAGGTCGGTTTAGCGGTGAGTGCTGTTTTAGCGGGCTTTACGATTGTGTTCGGTATTCGATCTATTGATGTAACAGAGCGTCACCCCGGAATTATGTTAGCGATCGCCTTTGAATCACTCGTTAAATTAGTGGCCTTTTTAAGTATCGGAGTATTCGTTTGTTTTATCGTATTTGACTCCCCCGTCGATATATATCAACAAGCTTTAGCCTCGTCGAATAAACCACAAGTATTACCAAATATGGCGGCCATGTTTGGCATGCTGATTATCGTGATGGCGGCATTTTTATCTTTACCTCGTCAGTTTCAAGTGATGGTCGTAGAGTTACAGGATGAGAAAGACACTTGGCTGAGCCGAAGAGTTTTTCCAATTTATCTGCTCGTATTTGCTTTATTCGCCGCACCGCTGGGTATGGCTGGGCAAATCTTACTTGGCGATCAGGTTCCTACCGACGCTTATGTGCTTTTTTTGCCATGGCATGAGAATCAGACCGTACTTACTTTATTTTCGTTTTTGGGAGCTATTTCTGCCGCCAGTTCAATGGTCATTATTTCTTCTATTGCTCTGAGCACAATGTTAAGTAATGAAATAGTATTCCCCTTGCTCTTTCGTGTGGTAAAAAAACAGCAGGCTAATTATGAGCGTTTCCGTCTTAGTTTATTAAATATTCGAAAAGTACTGGTGCTCTTTGTGATTATGTTTGGCTATAGCGTTTTTTTGTTAGCGCCAGCCGACACATTATCCTCACTTGGTGAAATCGCTTTTGGCGCCATTGCGCAACTTACACCCGCGCTTATTGTTGCATTCTATTGGCGACGAGCCAGTTTGTTGGGCGTTTTTGGCGGCATTGTCGTTGGGTTCCTCTTGTGGTTTCTACTAAATTTTCTACCTCATTTGGGCTTATATCCGCCTTTAATTAATGATGGGATTTTACCTGCGAATACCTTTGTTACTTTGATCAGTCTGGGAATGAATATTCTTGTGATGTGGTCACTCTCTCAACTAACGCGACAAAGTGTCCAAGAGCGTGTGCAAGCCACCTTGTTTTTAGAATCAAAAATAGCGCAAGAAGTTGTTGTACAAAAGGTACGGCAAATAAATATTGATGAATTACAGCTTTTAGTATCAAAATTTTTAGGGGATGAGAAAGTTGAATTAAGCTTTGCTCAATTTAAAAAACAAATTAATAAAAAGGCAATGACTACACGTGCTTATAATCAGGCCTTATTGCGTCACACTGAAAATACACTCGCGAGTGTTATGGGAGCTTCTTCTGCTCGGCTTGTATTAAGTTCCGCGCTCGAAGGTAGGGATATCGACCTCGATGAAATGGCCGTATTAGTCGAGGAGGCTTCAAATCAACAGCAATTAGCCGGACAAAATTTACTTCAAAGCGCGATAGAAAATGCGAGTGAAGGTATTTCAATTATTGATAGTAATCTGAATTTGGTAGCATGGAATAAAAAATACCTTGAACTGTTTAATTATCCTGAGCATTTAATCTACACCGGCAGCCCGATAGAGAGTCTTATTCAATACAATGTAGAGCGTGGCTTATGTGGCCCGGGTGATATAAATCAGCAGGTTAATAGTCGCCTCAAATATCTGAAGCAAGGTAGTCCTCATAGCTCAGAGCGTCAGCATAGTAACGGGCAAGTGATTCGTATTGAAGGCAATCCATTACCTGATGGTGGTTTTGTTATGCTGTTTTCCGATATAACTGTTTACCGGCAGGCAGAGACGGTATTAAAAGAAGCTAATCAAGACCTTGAAACACGCGTTGCAGAGCGTACCCAAAAACTAGCTGAAGCGAATAAAGCGCTCGCCATTGCGCAGGAAAAATCAGAAGAGGTTAGTGCAAAAAAGAGTCAATATTTAAAAGCCTGTAGCCATGATTTAATGCAGCCATTAGAAGCTGCAAGACTTTTTACTTCAGCACTCTCTTTTAAGAATGACCTTAATGATACACAAAAACAGCAGGTTGATAACATTGATCATTCTCTAAAGGTGGCAAATGAGCTTCTGGCAAATTTGGGTGAAATCGCAAGAATTGAAAGTGGCAATATCAAACCTGTGCTACAAGTATTTTCATTGAACGAACTATTGTTTGATTTAAAAAGAGAGTTTTCAGCCGCGGCAATAGAGAACAAAGTTAATTTTCAGGTCATGCCCACAAAACTATGGGTATTGAGTGATAAACACTTGTTACGAAGAATGCTGCAGAATTTGCTTGGAAATGCCTTTCGTTATGCGGGAGATGGCGTAATAAGTTTAAGCGTAGCCATGCACAACCACAAAGTTAATATTCACGTTAAAGATGATGGGCCGGGTATACCTGCGGATAAACAAGCGCTGGTTTTCGAACAATTTACTCAATTACAAACGCCTCATAAGCACTCTGCACAAGGCTTGGGTTTAGGTTTAAGCATTACCCAAAGCTTAGCGTCACTATTAAAACATTCTCTTGACCTTTTTTCAGAGGAAGGCCAAGGGTGTACCTTTACGATTACTGTTCCCGAAGCCGCCCCGATTACTTATCGAGAACCCTCCATCAAAAAAGCGGCTTTCAGTTTACAAGGTGTGACTGTTCTTTGTATTGATAACGACCCCGATGTGCTCAAAGGAATGATTGAACTATTAACTGCCTGGAAGTGCCATGTACACAGCGCTGGGTCAGCTGCGAATGCCAAGGAAGTTTATGGGACGATAAAAAATGACCTTGATATTTTGCTGGTGGATTATCAGTTAGAAGATAATCATGATGGTCTAAGTCTTATTGATGAGCTCAGAGCGACACACAAACAAAAAACGCCAGCCATTCTTATCACAGCGACCACAGATGAAGGTGTTGAGGAAAAAGCTAAACTTTCGGGTATTGGCTTTATGCGTAAACTCGTCAGGCCCGCATCGTTACGTGCCATGATGAGTGCTATGCTGGCGGAATCTTTAAAAGATAATTATTTATGAATAGAGTGTTAGATCTTATAAGGTGATGCGCTTATTTATATTATTTCAGCTCTTGAGGAAAACCTGTCTCAGAAATATCCAGCTGGCTCAGTAAAATGACGGCTTGTGTTCTGTTTCTGACATTTAGTTTCCGAAAAATAGCGGTAGCATGTGCTTTAATTGTCGCTTCTGAGACAGATAAATCATAGGCTATTTGTTTGTTCAGCATCCCTTCAGCAAACATCATTAATATTCGATATTGCTGTTGCGTTAGGCTGGCAACATTGGCTGCAATTTGCGATTGGCTACTCTGAATATCTTGCTCTGTTAACGTTTCCGGAGTCCAAAGTTCACCCGTCAAAACTTGGGTGATTGCTTCAAAGATCGTACTGGCCGGCGTCGATTTAGGGATAAAGCCTGATGCGCCATAGCTCATTGCTTTTGTAATTGTATCGTTATCTTCGTATGCGGAAATGACGACGACGGGAGTTTGCGGGAAGTGCTGGCGAATATGGATCAGGGTGTTAAATCCATGAGCACCGGGAATATTTAAATCCAATAACAGGAGGTCGGTGTCAGGGTTTTCGGCTAATAACGCATCTAAACCTTCAACAGTTTCAGCTTCGAGCCATTGAGTGTTGGGTAAGTTCTCTTTTAAAGTTTCTAGTAACGCTTTTCGGAATAAAGGGTGGTCATCAGTAATAATTATTTTTTCAGGTTGAAGCATTCGCAAGCGGCCTTATTTTTTGCGTGATGATTTTTGTGTGATATTTTCTTCGTGATAGATTTTTTGATATCTTTTTTATAATAACAGTTTAGCTCGTTCACAGAGAATTGCTTGTAGGAATAGGGTGGGATTGGGGATATTAATGAAGTGAGTCGTACTGACTTAAATGGTTGCATGTGGCAACAAGTTAAAATATTGGGCTTCGTACCTCAGGGAAGAGATACGAAGCCCAACAAGTATGTTTGAATTAAATCTCTGCGGCTAAACGTACACCTTGATCAATGGCTCTTTTAGCATCAAGCTCTGCGGCTACATCAGCACCACCAATCAGATGATGAGGTGTTTGAAGTCCTTCAACCAATTCTCTTAATGGGTCTTGGCCTGCACAAATAATCACGTTATCAACATCTAATACTTCTGTTTTATCCCCAATGCTGATGTGTATACCTTGGTCGTCAATTTTGTCATAGCTACAACCCGGGATCATGTTGACGCCTTTGTTTTTAAGGCCTGTACGGTGAATCCAACCAGTCGTTTTACCTAATTTAGCACCAACTTTCGAAGACTTACGCTGTAAAAGGTAAACTTCTCTAGGGGAACTTGGAGTTTCAGCCTGAACGCCTTCAATACCACCACGCGCTTGTAGCGTCATATCGACTCCCCATTCTTTCATGAAGGCTTCAATATTTTGGCTGGTCGCTTCGCCTTCATGACTGAGGTACTCAGATACATCAAAACCGATACCGCCAGCACCAATCACGGCTACTTTGTTACCAACTGACTTCTTATGCTTTAAAACATCTAAATAGTTCAAAACTTTCGGGTGATCGACACCTTCAATCTCAGGCGTTCTAGGGATAATACCCGTTGCAAGAATAACCTCATCAAACCCACCGTTATCAATATCTTCGGGGGTCACACGCTTGTTCAACTGAAGATTGACACCGCTCAGTTCAATTTGTTTGTTGAAGTAGCGAATCGTTTCGTAAAACTCTTCTTTACCAGGCACTTGCTTAGCAATGTTAAATTGCCCACCTGTTTCACTGGCAGCATCAAACAAGGTTACTTCATGGCCACGTTGTGCAGCGGTTGTTGCAAAAGATAAACCAGCGGGGCCGGCACCAATGACCGCTAGTTTCTTTTTAGCCGTGGTTGGTTGAATAATAATTTCTGACTCGTGACAAGCTCGTGGATTTACCAAGCAGCTAGTCATTTTTCCACTGAATACATGGTCTAAACATGCTTGGTTACAACCAATACAGGTGTTGATTTCATCACTATGGCCTACTTGTGCTTTTTCAACAAAATCAGGGTCGGCCAAGAATGGGCGCGCCATTGAGATCATGTCCGCATCACCACGTTCTAATACTTCTTCAGCTACCTCAGGAGTATTAATACGGTTTGATGTAATTAAAGGAATGCTTAGCTCTTTTTTGAATTTAGCCGTTACCCATGTGAATGCTGCACGAGGTACTTTCGTTGCAATTGTAGGGATACGCGCTTCATGCCAGCCAACACCGGTATTAATTATGGATGCACCGGCTTTTTCAATTGCTTTACCTAGCTGAAGTACTTCTTCGTATGTGCTGCCGCCTTCAACCAGATCAAGCATTGATAAGCGATAAATAATAATGAAGTTTTCACCCACCGCTTCACGTGTTCGACGAACGACTTCAACTGCTAAGCGCATTCGGTTCTCGTATTCGCCACCCCAACGGTCGTCACGGTGGTTAGTGCGCTTGGCAAGAAACTGGTTGATGAAATAACCTTCAGAGCCCATAATTTCAACACCGTCATAACCACCCACTTTTGCGTGTACAGCTAATTGAACGATGTCTTGAATTTGGTCTTCAATTCCGTCTTCATCTAACTCTTTTGGCTTAAAAGGGTTGATAGGTGCTTGAACAGCAGAAGGCGCAACTGATTTAGGGTTAAAAGCATAACGCCCGGTGTGCAAAATCTGCATACAAATTTTAGCACCTTCTTTATGGACCGCATCGGTAATCGGCTTGTGTTTTAGAGCGTCTTCATCGTTTTTAATTAAGTTGGTAGCAGGGTGTGTCGCACCTTCAGCATTTGGTCCGAAACCACCTGTCACAATCAGAGCAACTCCACCGCGGGCACGTTCAGCAAAAAAGTCTGCCATGCGCTGAATGCCATCTTTGTGTTCTTCCAATCCTGTGTGCATTGAACCCATGATGACTCGGTTTCTAAGAGTCGTGAAACCTAAATCAAGTGGTTCAAATAGTTTTGGAAAATGCGGGTTAGCTGTTGTCATAGTTTGCTCCAATGGCCTGCTCATCAAATATTTGTTTTTTAATATAATTGGTCTCTAGTATTACTAGAAATGCAACCGGTGTCGTTATCATTTGTTAAGGCTAGGCTATTTTTACTGATTGGCGAGGGTAAAAGGAAAATAATTCAGAGGGGCTAAGCTTGTAGGCTAAGTGGTGCTTAGCGCTAACAAGCTTAGTTTGTTTGTATATAATATGTGAGTTACATTGCTAATGCTTATTGGAAGTATTTCTCAGTTAAACCCTGTAGTTTCTGTTCTCTAAGCTCAGCAACTGCATCCCAGATCTGCTCAGCAACTTTTGGATGCTTGGCTTTGAATTGGTTTGATATCATTAAGTAGTAGGGTTTGGTTTTTAGCGGTGGCTGTACTTTTTCCAAATCATTAAATTGAGCACTTTCTTTTAAGAAATAATCGCCGGTGACTTCCTGTAAGGCGACTGCTGAAACCCTCCCTGCAAGTAATTTTTTTAAATTAGCTTCGGTTGAATTGGCCTCTGTAACCTTAAGCCCTAACTTTTTTAAATCGCCCACAATTGAGTATCCTCGAGGCGCGCCGATAGACTTTATTTTCCCAGAAGCCTTTTTCCCATCCCAGGAAAAATCGGTTCCTTTCTTTTTGTAAAAACTATAAGCAATGGTTGTGAGCCTACGGCTAGTGTCGACAGAGCCATCTTTAAGAGGGTAGGCACCAAATTTCAATCGTTTCTCTTTATAAGAGGCATTAAAAGCACCGCTAGCGTTACCTTGTTCCAGCTCACTTAAACAGCGCTTCCATGGATAGCGTTTAAGCTCAACTTTTATACCGGGGACTTTACTCTCAATTAGTTTGACTAATTCGACTGCTGCACCAGGCTTTTCAGCTAAAACCTTAGCCGTCTCACCCATATAATAGGGAAATTGAACTTTGTTTTCATAGGCAACGGTGAAGGTTATTTCTGCCTGTACTGAGAAAGAAGAAAAGACGATTAAAAATGCGAGTAATATTTTATTGATCATAGTGAACCTCTTTATTTGATAACGGGGATCTTCCATGAAGACGATAAGGCCTTTCATTATATATAGTTGTAACCTTCAGAATAATCCACTTGATTGAGTCATTTAAAAGCTAATAGTTTAGCCATTTGGCTGCTTGAGTGTTTCCAAGTGTAGACATCACTATATGGTTACTTATAATTCCCGACTAAATTATTGTTGGCGGTTAAATTCATATATGAACAAACAATTACTATTAGAACAGCTACTCGTAGCGCTTTCATTAATTCGGGAACAAGCTTTGGGAGCTGCGATGCAGGCTTATAACTCGGCCACGGCAGATGAAAATATAGCTGAAAATAAATATGACACACTCGGTTTGGAGGCTTCATATCTCGCTCAAGGTCAAGCTCAGCGAGTAGCAGAATGTGAAGAGGATATGGCCGCTTATAAAAGTTTGAAGGTAGAGGATTTTTCAGAAAGAAAGCCTATTTCATTAGGTGCTCTGATTCATGTTGTTGATGAGCAGGGGCTTGAACAGTATTTGTTTCTGGGGCCAAAGGCAGGAGGGTTATCGTTTAGATATGTTGATGGCCCCGATCAAAAGGATATAAAAATTATTACCCCTTCATCACCTATTGGCGCTGCTTTGCTAAAGCGTGAAGTTGGCGAGGAAATTGAGTTGAATGTAGGGGGAAGTACTCACTGTTATGAGATTGTGAGTGTCTGTTAGTTGATTGTTTAAAACTTAATTTTTGAAGCAGTATTTGCAATCAACCCTTTAAGGCTGACTGCAATAGTTTACGTTTAAGCTGGCTTTTGTATGTGCTTCTTTGTCATTGGAGCAAGATCAGCCTGTTTAGCTTTTGGCTTAAAAGAAAACCCTTTGTTGATGACTAACGAACACATAGTCACTAAAACCATAACAACAATAAGACTAGTTACAAATGGAAATCCAAACATAATAATTACCTCTTTATCTATCTGTGTAGGTGATTTGAATTGTGTTAATCAAAATCACTTGCTTCTAAGTTCAAATCATCCGTTTGAAAGTTTGAACCAATTTTATCTACCCCAATTTCGTGATTGAACCACTTTTTAAGAGTTTTGATAAATAACATATTAGTTACCTCGCTGTATCAGTGCTTTTAATGGCTGCTGTAATATGATGGGAGGTAAATCCCTAAAAGCAGTAGCCTTGTTAAACCCTAAATCGTCGATAGAACTTCTTTTAAGTTAACCTGTTTTCAGATGCTTGGTTGTCTGAATATCTAATTATGTTAACTAAGGTTCTGTTTTGGAACCATGAGTTAATATTAAGGTTCCAATGTGGAACCTGTCAAGCTATAATTTGCTTAATGTTGAAAATAATTACAAATAAATTCATTTTTTTATATTTTTGGGGTAAGTGATTATGCGTTGGGAAGAAATAGATACGCAGGTATGTTCTATTGCTAGGGCTTTAGCTATTTTTGGGGATCGTTGGACTTTATTGATTATTCGCGATGCCTTTCGAAAGATTCGGCGCTTTTCAGAATTTCAGGCATCACTAGGAATCACTAAGCACCGCTTGTCTGATCGTCTTGTACGTCTAGTTGAGGAAGAAGTACTTGAAAAAGTACTTTATGATGAAAGGCGCTCTCGTTATGAGTATCGTTTAACTCAAAAAGGATTGGACCTTTACCCCGTGCTAATGACTATTGTCCAGTGGGGAGATCAATGGGCCTGCGACAAAGATGGCGCTCCGATTAATTTTATACATGAAAATTGTGGGCAGGTGACGCATCCTAAATGTGTTTGTAATGTGTGTAATGAAGAAATACATGCAAAAGAATTGATTCCTGAAGTAGGGTCAGGGATAGAGAAAAAGCTTGAGCGAGGTGAGCTAAAAGCAAATAAAGATCTTTATAAAAACTTGAAAGGCGGGCCTTATAATTAACCTTGGCCGCCTTTTTGGATGTAATTATCTATTTAAAAAGACGGCGACCAGAACATAGCAGGGTAGGGTGATAGATCAACTAAAAGCGCTATTTTAAATTCAAAGCAGCAATTTTAAATTGCCCATAACTTGGTTTTTGCGCTTGTTTCTCGAGCGCTCTAATTGTATCAAATGATGCATCGACATAAGCCTTGTTGTATAGGTAATATAAGGTCTTCTGCACTACGCCGCCCGGCATGGTAAAGCTTAAGAGCTCTATTTCTGTTTTACCATTTTCTAGCTTGGTAAACTGCCAATATCCTGCCATGAGAGGGAATCGTACTAGGCGTAAATCTTCTTTTGGTATGTCTTTGTCAACTGTTTGGAAAGTAATGCGTACGCGTTTTTTAGACTGATCATATTCTGGCGTATATAAGGTCACGGCATCACGGTCATAAGCACCAATAAATTCATAATTGGTGTAAACATAAATCTTTTCAGGGTCTTCTTCCTGAAATACGCGCTCAGATCTGGAAACACTGACCGCCCACTCTGTAAATTTGTTTACATCCATAATAACCGCGGTCAGTGACTCTAATGGTATATCGCTTGTTGTTACGAACTTGCATTGGTTAATCTTACTTTTATGCTGGCGACATTCAGCGCTGACTCGTTCATCGTCACCCGCAGACTCCCAGCCGGAAAGCCAATTTGATGAAGTATCTCTTTTTGCTTCTGCAAATAGTGAAGGTGACGCAAAGGCACATAATATAGATAGAAATATAGCTATGTATGGGATATAGGGCTTATCAGTTGTACTGTTTTTCATTTCGAATTCCTATCGACGCTCACGCAAGGTAGGGTGATTCTAATGATCTATCTTTACAATGTAAATATATTTATGACCTCTGTTAGAGTTCTTGGCTTGAATGATATTTGATCAGTTGTTTATGTATTTTCCGGAGCATCCTGTTGGTACTGGTTTTCACCTTGAGGCATTATTTCCCAGCTTGCTTTTGACCCAACATAAATGTGTCTACCTAGTTCAATTTTTGGGTCGCCATTAACACAACCCAATGTCACGCCATGTATAGCGTCATTGTAAATGCCGCAAAGTGTAGAGCCACACTTACTGCAAAACTGTAGGCCAAATCCATGTGCACCAATGTAGGATGTGAGAAGAGACTCACCTGATAACCATTTAAACTCTTCAGGCTCAACTAAAGCATAAGCGGACGCTTGTGAATTAAATGCTTTACGACAACGAGAGCAGTGGCATGACCTTGCATCATGCAAACTTCCATTTATTTCGTATTTAATTTCACCGCAAAAACATTCTCCGGTTAGTTTCAATTTATTCTCCATAGGGCATTTCAGTGTGGTAAATGAACGTTGCTCAATAAAATTTTGTTAGCCGTTAGTATTTGCTATTTCAGCAATTCGACGCTCTCGGTTTAGTAAAAATAAGGGAAATGTAAATGCGATTGCAATACAGAAAGTTAGTACTGCATACACCCACCAATAGGGCATTGATAAACGACGCGCTTCAATAAATGACCATACCAAAAAAGTTACAACTACAACTAATATGTCATTTGTTATGGATGCTGAAGCATTATTTATATAATTTTCTGCAACGAAGGTAATGGCCGAAAAACCACCATGCTCAATGATGAATAAGATATTGAAATACAGGGTAAACACAATACCCGCAATAGCGCAGACTCCGTAAGCTATTTGGAGTTTTATAGATGAACTTTTCATTGAATTATCTCCTTCAATGTTTATCCAATGAGTAGGAAAATACCAAGTCAGGTATTCTATTCCATATTTTTTTTTGATTTCAAGAATTATACAGGTAGGAAAGCTAATTTGATCAGAGAGGTAGAAATTCTGATATGGGATGTTGAGCAACGTTTGAAAAACTTAATCAGTCACCTTAATGATTTTCGATATTGTGAGGGTGACTTATCTGTCCAGTTTTTGAATGCATGTATAAAGCTTGCTGACTCACTGTAGCCCAAGTAATCCGAAATACGTTCAACTGACCATGTGGTTTCATATAAGAGTCTTTTTGCTTCGTTGCTCTTCACATTGTTTTGCAGAAGCTTGAACTGCGTTCCTTCTTCATTGAGGCGTCTTCTGACCGTTCGGGAGCTTACGTCTAAAGAAAGTGCGATGCTTTCCAGTGAGATGGGGCTAGAGATGTTTTCAAGTAACATCTCATTCACTTTCTCGACCATTGACTGTGTGTCAGTGAGCTTATTATTAATCTCTTTGCATTGCTGTTCTAGAAGATGGAGTGTTAGCTCATTGGATTGTGGAAGGTGGCGATCAAGAACATGTTTCTCGATGTTAATTCGAGTGTCACCCTCTCTAAATATGACAGGGCACGGCAGCAGTGTTTGGTGGCTAGTGAGGTTGGGAGACCGAGAATATCCTAATTCGATACTAATTCCGTCTAAAATGGGTAACTGGGGAAACAGGTCTTTGAATGCATTTAGCGTAAACATGGTGTCTCGATCAATGAAGAAATTTCTCAAGTCCCCCAGTTCATATTGGTCTGTCAGAATGATACTCCCACCGTGTGGTTTCTCAATAAAACTGACATTAAAATAGGTGTAGGATAGCTGGATATAATGAATAAAAAATTTGATAGCCTCGCGAACGTTAGAGGCATTTGGGACGGTTGCTCCCAATATTCCCAATACACTTAAACTGAAGCGTTCTCCCACGATCAAACCAATCTCTTCGTTTTGTATATGTCGCTTTAAATTTCGAATGACCTGAAATTCCTGATTCGGACGAATCGAAGCATATGGGTCTGACAGCATAGCCTCGGTGATACCGCTTTCATTCAATAGCATTGCGGGAGATAGCTTGAATTCCGAGCCAATTTTTATTAATTGGGCGATGCCATTTATGGTCAATGTTTTCATTAATTTTGACTATTTTTTATGGGTTTGTCCGAAAGTATCAATTTCGTATCCGTTAAGCACATCAATTTTTTTTCTGAATAGTATTACTATTTTTAAGGTTATTAAATGAGTTGAATCAATACAAGAGGAAGTCTTATCGTGTTTCAATCTTTAAGTCAGACAGACATTGTTAGTTTAAATGACCATGTTGAGCGTTTTTCAGAGGGAGCAATTGCACCAAAATTTAGTCAGCCAGAGACTTTGATTTCGTCTGATAATATAGAGCAATTGATTAACTCTGCATTCGAACAAGGGCTTATTAGCGCTGAATGTAGCGAAGGAATGGGCTTATGGGTGACCACTGAAGACCCTTTGCAAATCCAGTTCTCCTGTCAGGCCTTAAGAAAAATTGCCAGTATTAACCCGGGAATTGCCTATCAATTTCATCAGTTGGCACTGAGTTTTTATCTGCTTCGTGAGTTAAAAAAAACTGGTGCCATGGATATTGTGCTTGGGGGTGAAGAGCAGCCAGCTGTTTCGCTTCAGGGGCACTTTGGCTTAGCTCGGTACTCGTTAGCCCGATTTCTGAAAGGGGCCACGAATTCAGAAGACTATGATTTGTTGAGTGATTATTTTGGCCACGGAGCAAGCCAGCAATCTACTCTTTTTGCACATCGTTCCTGGACTCATCTATTAACGCCAGTTGTCGTCGGTGATCATTCAAGTGACGCGACGATTCAATTTGAGTGGCTTGATCGAGCAAATTTAATTCATTGCACTGAGGGGCATGGCCATGGTTTGAATGAGCTTGGCCATTATCTTTGGCATCGACCTTCTAACCAGACGTCTTCTAATAGTGAAGCGATGCAATGCTCGACTTTGTCACCTGCTCAAAGTCGTAGTCTTTATTCCCGGGCTCTGCAAATACAGTGGATGGGGCTAAGTAATATTGCACTTGGCACCCTTGAGCATGCGTATACATTGGCGAATGATTATTCGGCCTTGCGAGTTCAGGGAGGCTGCACAATCAATCAGCATGCAGCGGTGCGGAATCTGTTGATGGATGCCAAAAGCGCTTACTCAACCACGCATAGCTTGATAGAACTAGCGTGTCAGTTTCCAATAAATGAGTCGTCCCTTGCTGATATTTCCAACATACGCATGAAGGCTCATCCCATGATTTGCCAAGGTGCGAATCAGGCACTTCAGGTGTTTGGTGGCATGGGTTATATGCAAGATGCAGGGTTGGAGAAGGTTGTTAGAGATTGCACGCAGTTGCGGTTGATGAATGGCACCCCGATGGAACTTTCTCTTTTCATATCTGAGTTGGAGCAATGTAGATGAATGCGCAGACTAAAATATTTGAACGTTTAGCGAATGATAAACCTCTTTTTGCTTCTCATCAGTCAGTACAAAAACCACTTGATGGGTATGTATCGACCAGCAGTCTCTATTCAACGAGACGGGCATTTGAACAAATTTCTTCGCTGAGCAAACCGATCATTCAATACAATCCAATGGAGGTTTGGGAGCAAGATACACGGCGTTTACCTCGTCAGTTAGCGAAGTACCGCCGTGAAGTTCGCGACTTTTCGGTACAACACCTTCAACCTTTTGCACAAGAGATTGACTTGGCTGAACATTTGCCCGTTGGTTTAAGCCATCCAGGTATCGATAAGTTACTTAAGTTGGCAGCAAAGAAAGGTTTTTTTAGCGACATGTTGCCAAAACCTTTGGGCAGTGTGCCTTTGTTACGTTATCGCTACCCCTTAGCGTGGCAGCAAGCAATCAAGGTGGAAGAATTGGCGCGAAGTTGTGGTGGCTTAATGTTACTGCTAAGTGCGCATAATTTGGGAATTGCACCGTTGTTGATGTCGGGGGATTTAGGTGCCGCGAGAAGGTTTTTGCTACCGGCATTAAAGGAAAATAATTCAGGTGAACCTCATTTATTTGCATACGGCATTACTGAACCCGCCGCTGGCTCCGATGTAGAAGAAGGGCATGGTGCCAGTTTATATAAGCCGGGAACTGTTGCTAAAAGAGTCTCAGGAGGCTGGAAAATAACGGGGCGTAAATGTTTTATCAGTGGTGGTGATATCGCAAAAAGCATGACTATTTTTGCCGCACTGGAAGGCGAGGGAATTGAGTCGTGGACTTGTTTTTTAGTCAGAAAAAATATGCCCGGTTTTTCTGTTGTTCGTAATGAGTTGAAAATGGGAATGCGTGCTTCTTCCGCCGCAGAATTAGAGTTTGATCATGTATTTGTGCCTGATAGCCACGTGATTGGTGGGCTCAGAAACGGTTGGGCGATTAATCGATCAATTTTAAATCTGTCTCGCTTGCCAGTAGCCGCGATGGCGGTAGGCTTTGCTCAGGGAGCGACAGACGCAGCAATGGATTTTGTTTGTCGTTACAAATTGGGCGGCAAGGGATTGATCCACTATCAGGAAACACAGCTAGAGTTAGCACAAATGGTAGCAGATACTTCTGCCATTAGGTCACTTGTCTGGCAAAGCAGCCAAAGCTGGGTGTCAACTCAAGGTAAATCTGCGCTTAACAAATTTTATTGTACCGACCTTGCAGTAAAAGTATGTGAGCGTGCAATGGATATGATGAGTAATCATGGTGGTTTGCATTGCAACTCAGCCGAGAAAGCCTTTCGGGATGCACGATTAACTCAAATATTCGAAGGAACGAACCAGATAAACAGGTTAGCGCTAATTGAAGATATTCAAGAACAACTAATGTCAAAAATGTCGTAATAGCCGTAAGGCAAGATTGGGGAGAGAGTGATGAGTGATGTAAACGTAGATACATTTTTTGAGGTTCCAAAAAAACAACGAAAAATATCAAAAGGGCAGGTTGATTTACCAGTACTGTATTTTGACACGAGTAATGTGCTGGCATTTTTTCTGTGTCCTAAAAAATCAGTCGCGAAGCTACTTGAAGGAACAGGTTTAAAAGCTGGGCTAACGATTGGTAAATACAGTGTGGTTGCGATTTCATTTTATGAGTATCGTAAAACCAGCGTAGGTGAATACAATGAGGTGGGGGTTGCGATTCCAGTTTTGAAGCAAGGTGACGTGGCTCCATTGAGTGGTGTGACAGATTTATTTCGTGATATTGAGAAGCGAGACCTTGGGTTCTACGTCGTGGATCTACCCGTGACCACAGAACTTGCAAATGCGGCGGGAAGGGAGCTTTGGAGTTATCCCAAATTTGTAACAAATATTGATTTTTCTTTGGAAAAAGACCGCTTTCACAGCAAGGTGTTAGATCCAGACTCACGAGCTTTGATCTTATCGCTTGATGGACGCTTAGGGCTCGGCACGACAGTGCCTCCGTTAAGTCCTGTTACTTATTCTGTGCATAAAAAGAACCTGCTTCGCACCATGGTGAATGTGCGTGGAAACGTTAAACTATCGTTTCCTTTTGGCATGAAACTCACGGTCGGTCTTAGCGAACACCCCATGGCGAAAAGGCTACGAGCATTGGATTTGGATGGCGCTCGGCCGATTGCACTCATGTCTACTGATAAGTTTCAATCTCGTCTTAATGAAGGTGTGAAGATGGGTCGTATTGACTCCATAGCCAATGCCTAGATAGAACAGTTATCGAGGTATAAAAAAGAAACGTAGAAGAGAGATGTAACGCGATATGGTGTCACGTAAAGTAAGTTTTGTTTCCAAAGAAACGCCTTGTGCTGGCTTGTTTTATGAGTCAACTTTTTCTTGTAGCTCTAAAGGTTCTGATGCTACTAACAGCTCAAGGCAAGCATGTATCGTTATGGCGCATGGTTTTGCAGGCATTAAAGAGATGCGACTTCAGGCCTATGCTCATCAATTCAGTCAGGCTGGATACCATGTGCTGATGTTTGACTATCGCCATTTTGGTGAAAGCGAGGGGGAACCAAGGCAGTTACTGGATATAGAAAAGCAACATGAGGATTGGCGTGCGGCTATTGCGTATGCGCGTAGTATAGATGGCGTTGATCCAAATAAGATTATTATATGGGGCAGTTCTTTTAGTGGTGGCCATGTGCTTAAGATCGCTGCTGAAGATAAGTCAATTGCAGCTGTCATATCTCAAGTGCCGCATTTTAGTGGTTTGGCTTCAGGTTTGTCAGGAGGCATTTTACATGCAGCGAAATTAACGGTGGCAGGTGTGATTGATCAAGTAGGGGCACTATGCGGATTATCGCCATATTATATTGACGCGATTGGTATGCCGGGTGACTTAGCCGTGATGAATTCTGAGGGTGAATACCAAGGTTACATGTCGCTCTTGCCAAGTGAGCACCCATATCGGAATGAAGTGGCAGCGAGGGTCTGTTTGCAGGCTGTTCGGTATAGCCCTGGTAAGTATTTAAAAAAGATAGTGGCGCCCGTTCTAGTGCAAGTTGGTTTAAATGATAAGACAACGCCCCCTGCGGCAACATTAAGAGCATGTTCTAAAAATAAGCATGTCATCACAAAGCAGTATCACTTCGGTCATTTTGATGTGTATGTTGATCCCGGGTTTGAAATAACTATAAAAGATCAAATTGAATTTTTAGGCGGGGAATTTGGTGGTAAATGATTGAGCTTTCTAGCTTGGTTAAGCGTCTAGCAGATAGCCCGTTTCTCACCTTAATTGATCATTACAGGTTTTTTTAGAAAAAACTGTAGCAGGCAACGAACCTTAGCTGACCTTTTGGGTTGACGAAATAGAGTTATATTACCGTCTGCTCCTGCTCACTTTCATTAGTTATCACCAATCTCTAACTGGCTGAAATGTCCAGAGTTTCGCAAGGTTAATCAGAGGCAACTTTGACGACACTCATGTTATCGGCAAAATGATGTCTGCAATGAATTGCTAACCAGAAGTTATTTTTAGGAAAATTTAGTTCGTTAAATAGTCTTTGAAGCGTCAGAAATAAAATCGATCGATGTCTATAATTGGCACCATGAGGCAAGCTTTGCCATTTACTGTCAGCCACATTTAGTTACTAAAGGAAAAAGCGAGATTTGCAGATGAATCAACATACCGCAGGTTTTAGTTTCGGATGGCCGAAGGGGCAAACTTATTTAGGTAAATTCTTAAGAATTTCTTGTTGAAGTTTATTGGGGTCGCTTCGAAGCTTTTTGATAAATTCTTGCGGTACTTCAGTCTCGGCATCAAATTTCTCTGCCCAATCCATCATAGCTAACATCATTGGCATTAGTTCAATACCTTTCTGAGTTAGGGTATATATAAACCGTGAACCCTTGACTGGGTCTCTTGATTTATTAATTATGCCATTACTTTCCAAATCAGCAAGGCGGGTGGCCAGCACATTTGTGGATATCCCTTCGCCTGCTTCTATGAATTCGTGATAGTACTTGCGGCCTTTAAACATCAAGTCACGAATTATTAGAAAACTCCACTTATCCCCAAACTGACTCATGCCAAAGCGTACTGGGCAGCCCGACCAAGCTTTTGTATTTTTATCAACCATGAGGGTGATATTAACACAGGAAAAAACACTTGCAAATTAGAAGTTAAATAACTAGAGTTTTACTTGTAAATAACAAGTTAAATGATGCAAACGTTTTCCAACAGGAGATGAAAGATGAAATTGTATGTCATTGTAGGTTCACCAAATTCACGTAAGGTTTTGGCGGTGGTTCATCATACCGGTATTGAGATAGATATTGAGTATCTGGATCTCTTTGAGGGCGACACTAAAAAAGCTCCTTATTCGGCATTAAACCCTAATGGCATGGTGCCGACGTTGGTGGATGGAGAACTCAATTTGTGGGAGTCAAATGCTATCATTCAATATTTGGCTGACAAGTCTGGAGATGGTTTATTATTTCCGCAAGATTTAGCTCAAAGAGCGGACATTGTTCGCTGGCAATCCTGGGAGCTAGCACATTTTAACCAGGCCTTCGGGACTCTCTCTCTTGAGTCCGTCGCCAAGCCCAGTTTTATGGCTACCCAGGGTGATAAAGCGATAATTGGATGGGCCAAGGAGCAACTAAACAAATTTGCGACCGTACTGAATCACCACATGAAAGGTCGTTCGTATGTGGTTGGCGATACAATAACGCTTGCTGATTATTCAATGATTCATGTGGAATTTTTCAAAGAGATGGTGCCCTTTGATTGGACACCATTTCCACATCTCAATAGCTATTTTGATCGTATGCGTCAATCTCCTTCTTGGGTAGTAACTGCCCCGGAAAGCCCCAGTTCTATAGGTAGAAAACCCGTAAATTGAATGCTGTGAACTGCCCCGTTAATTACAGAAAACTCCGATCTATTACTTAGTCATTGGAGGAGCAGGTATGAGTAGTAAAACAAACCAGCAGGGTCAGACTCGCTTGAATGCAACATAAGAAAACTATCAGAGCAGAAGTAATATTTTGCGGCATTCATCGAGTCCGCTATAGGCACCTAAATAGACGTGAAATTTTAAGCTTTACCAGACTAGTTGATCGGCTTTTAAGAGCACCAAACCTAATTAGCTTATGTCTGCTTCTGACACTTTGGTCTTAGCCCGTATTGGTGGCTGGTCAGGTCCTCGTTACAAATAGCGCATAGCTTGAATACTTTATTTAGTCGGACATTATTGACCCACATCATTTATTAACCAGGAATAATGCGTACAATTCTTTCTCCTTAGCCTCATATGATTTTTCAATTCTAAGATGCTGGAGTGAAGGAAGACACCAGTAGCTAACAAGCAAGAGATTTTAATAGCAGTGTCAGCTTTTATTCCTGTTCCTAAACCAAAAAATACGTATCATGAAAAACTTGTCTTTGTCTTCGATAAACATGGAAAATTTACATATGTAAATGATGACTTTTGTCAACTTTGTGGCCATGAGCGAGATAATATCTTAGGCAAAGATTATGATTTTCTTAGGCATGAAGATATGCCAACCCTTATTTATGATGAATTGTGGCAGTGGTTAAATAAGGGCTACTCCTGGCAGGGGTTAATTAAAAATAAGAATAGTGACGGTATGAGTTATTGGCTTGATACCTTTGTCACTCCACAATATAACGAAGGCAGAATAATTGGTTTTCAATGTGTCTGCCGAGTGTCCAACGCCGATCTGTCAGAACGAGCAGAAAAGGTTTATCAAGCTCTTAACAAAAACAGTAAATGGGTATTATTTGAGTTCAGCCGCCGACACAAGTTTATCCTGTTAATTATAATCACACTGATAGCACAGGGGATTATATTTATAAAGGGCGGTTTGCTGGCATCTATTATTACGGCGCTTTCAGCAATGACCCCGATCGCCATTTTCTGGCAGGATATTGTTCCTATGGCACAGCGCGCCCAAAAGATGCAAAGCACTTTCGATAGTATTAGTCGGTACATTTTATGGGGTAAAGGCACTGCCAGTGTGTTTGATTTTAACTTGGGAATGCTAAAAGCAAAAATCAAAGCTATTCTCGAACGAACCAGTGATTCAACCATTCCTTTAACCCGAATTGTTAGACGGGTACAGGAAGGAATGGAGGCGAGCCGATACAATATTGAACTTCAAAATCAGGAAATGATGCAGATAAACGTGGCAATTAATCAAATGTCGACCGCAAGTTTAGAAATTGCTCAGAATACTGTTACTGCTGCAGAAGAAGTCAATGTTACTCAGGAGCAGTGTAAGCAAGCAAGAGGCGATATAGAACAGACAGCAAAACATATTCGTACGTTGGCAAAAGAGGTCGGTGAGGCTGCGGCTTCGGCAGACAATCTTAGTCAGGAAGCAAGAAATATTGAGGGATTGATGACCGATATTCAATCAATCGCAGACCAGACCAACTTGCTGGCATTAAATGCGGCTATCGAAGCGGCGCGTGCAGGTGAGAATGGCCGAGGCTTTGCCGTTGTTGCGGAAGAAGTGCGTAATCTTTCGTTTAGAACTCAGGAGTCTTCTAAACAGATTCAAACCAGCTTAATGGCCATGCTGGAGACCATTAACAACTGGGCTGTATTAATGGAGCAGAATAAGGACAATGCCAACGCTTGTGTTAATGCGGCAGAACAGTCAGATCAGGCAATTGACACCGTTTATCAAAAAGTCGAGCAGATCGCCAATTTGGTAACGCAAATAGCAACGGCCGCCGAGGAACAGGAGGTTGTTACACGGGACGTAAGCAATAATATGCTGGAGATCAATCAGGCATCAAAACAAAACTGGCAGCAAACTGAAGCTGTGATTGAACACATGACAATGTTGCATCAACGTGTCGAGGATATTGCAAACCTCTCTAATACCTTCATGCCAAAGCCATCATCAAGTTAAGTCTTATGGAGATCACTCCAGAGCTCAATCAGGGCAGTCCTGTTCTATGAATATCCAGCGTATCAATATTTTGAAATTAAGCAATAAAAGCAAACTAACATACAATATAATCGCACTGCTAGCGCTAGGTTTGTTGGCGTCTACTACCGTGGCGTACTTCCACGTAAAAGCGAATTTGCATGATGCTGTACAGAATGAACAACAGATTAAGGCGACTACCACTTCGAATAAACTTACGTCGTGGCTGGAAAATAATCTGTCTTTGGTTGAGGCTTTTGCCGATACCCTAGCCAACAGTTCTACACTCATACGTGGCAATGAACTTTATGAGTTTTATCTAAATCAGGTAAAAAAATCTCGTCAGTTTGATTATCTCGCTTTCGCTCTGGAAGAGGATGGTTATTACAAGGTCAATGATTGGGAGGTGCCGCCAAGTTATGATCCGCGAATTCGCCCTTGGTACCAGGCCAGTAAACAGGCGATGATACCGACCATTACTCCGCCACACATTGGTGCAGAAGAAGGTGCTAATACCTATATCGCGGCGACAGCCCCTATAATAAAGTCGCAGAAATTTATGGGGGTGGTGGTCGGTGAAGTTACACTGGGCTACGTTCAAAAAACTATTCTAGGTATGAAACTCGACTACGATGGCTTTGCTTTCCTGATTGATGACAAAGGAACAATTCTGGTCCATCCAACCGAACTTCAGGTTGGCAAATCAATTTTTGAGTTGGAAGATATTGCTAGTCAGGACATGCAGCAGCTATCGGAAGGTCGTATCGTTGAAGGGGATGGCTATCTGTACTCCTTAGCGAATATTGCAAATACAAAATGGCGTTTAATAGTGGCAGCTGAAAAAACGCAATTAAGTGATGTGTTGGTAAACGAAACAATTTCGCTACTGACCCATTTTCTCCTGATCTTTTTGCTGATTATGATGCTGTTCGTCTTCTCTAATCGGAAAATATTCTCACCACTTATCGACTGGCTGGAGCGTGACACAAACACCAACCTTCCCAACAAGAAGAGTTTCAAGCAACAAGCTACCGATAGCTTTTTGACTAGAAAGTCGCCAGGAATGCTAGCTATTGTCAGTATGGACCATTTCAACTACTTGACGGCTGCCTATTCTCAGAACGAAGTTATCCAGCTTCTTAACCAGATCAAGATGCGCTTAGAATCACTACTGATTCATCGATCACTACTTGGTCAATTTTCAGAAAGCCGCTTCATCGCTTATGTGAATTGGGAGCAAGATACCAACGATCGAGTCATGTTACGCTGGTTGCAATCCATGGCAGACAAACTCTCTGCCCCTTATAAAGTTAACCAGCGCCAAATTCACTGTACCTTTAGTATCGGGGCATGCTGTTTTCCTGATCAAGGCGTGGATATCGATGACTTAATCGACAATGCATTTACTGTGATTGCTAACGAAAGTCGAAGTGGTATTTCCAGTTGTGGCATTTTTTCACCTAGTATGAATCAACGACTAGGCGGAGAGTTGATCATCACTAGCGCTATGAAAAGCGCCATCGGTAACAATGAATTCTACATGCAGTACCAGCCACAATATGATTATGAGAAGCGGCGAATAGTCTCTCTGGAAGCGCTAATTCGCTGGAATTCTAAAGAACTGGGAAGAACTGTATCACCGGGGGAGTTTATTCCCATTGCGGAAGACTCAGCCCTAATCATATTACTAGGAGATTTTGTAATTGATACGGTGATCAAACAGATTAAACACTGGAATGAAATAGGGCTTGAGTTTGGTAAAGTCAGTATCAACATATCTCCTAAACAGTTGCTTAAACCTGGATTTACGGAAGACTTACTCGCAAAACTGGCGCGGCAAGGGCTCAGTTCACGCCAGATTGAACTCGAAGTTACCGAAACCTCGGTGCTGGATAATCCCGACAAGGGTATCGCCATCCTCAAACAGCTAGCCAATGCGGGATTTAATCTCGCGCTGGATGACTTTGGCACCGGCTATAGCTCGTTGGAATACCTTAAGCTAATGCCTGTTGATAAACTGAAGATTGACCGTGCATTTATCCGCGACTTAGCGGTCAATAACAAAGACAGCGCCATTGCCAAAATAATTGTGGATATGGGTTCAGCACTCGGATATCAGGTACTGGCTGAAGGGGTTGAGACCAAAGAACAGCTCGATATACTCGCTAGCTTTGGTTGCAATGTAATTCAAGGATTTTACTACTCCAAACCACTTCATGTGGCTGACCTGGAAAGCAAACTGAGTAATCGTGAATCGACTTGCGAAATAATTTCTTACTAACTAATTGGATTTTTCAGTATTCTGAGCTTCCACTACATAGTCACTCCACCTTATTTCCAAGAATAAGTGTTGCGCGATCAGTTGATCTCGCAGGATGAAGTTGCCTCCGGTAAAATATTGTCGGCTTATTAAAGGTGAGTTCAACTGGTCCATGCAGACATTAAAAACGTACCGTTTGGTGCCAACTAAATTATTTAGATAGAAGAATAATCTTAATCACCTGATGTCAATTGGCACATTTTGACAAGTAAACCCTTCGGATTTCCCGTGTTGTGAGGCTTGCTTTGAGCCCATAGCACAAAGCTAACTGGCACAAAAAATTGACTCTTACCCCCAATTATCATAATGCTACTGACATAACGCTACTGACATAACGCTGTCAGTAGTGTGAATATATAATCTGCCTGCATTTGAGTAGGAGGTATTAAATTATGAAAATGAACTATTTCGTTATTGGGACAAATAACTTGAAGGCTTCGACTGAATTTTATGACTCACTTTTCGAACAAACAGAACTTGGTTAAGTTTCATCAACGGAAGAATGAAATTCTTGCAGGGTGAAGATATAGACTCCGCATTTGCAGTATCTATATCCTTTAATAAGGAGCCTGAAACTAATGGGAATGGAACCATGTTTGGTTTTGGTGATGGATCTATCGACGAAGTAAAAAGAACTCATAAAAAGGCTATTGAATTCGGCGGCAGCTGTGAGGGCGAGCCAAATTAATGAGGACCTCGTTTTTCTGCGTATGTGAGAGCTTTAGGTAGGAATAAAATAGCTTTTTCTAAGTGAAATGATTAGATAGGCGCAGTCATAACGAGGCAAAAACGAGCGCTTGATGCGGGACTTATGTGCCCGTGTTATAAGAGGTAAATATAAAATGAACAAGTCAGAATTTAGAGTAGTAATTAATGCCACAAAAGAAAAAACATGGGAGGTTCTGTTTGCTCAGTATGGTGATATACATGTACATAATCCAGGAATGGTATCCTCAAACTATATGCACAATGCAACAAGAGGCGAATTGAATTGTGAAAGGCATTGCCAGTTTAATGACAAGTTATCTCTCGATGAAAAGATAACTGAAATGGATGAAAACAATCACTTTACCGTTGTCGTGACTAAGCATAACCTCCCATTTATAAAAGGAATGTCTGCCAGGTATGAGCTGTCTTCAATTGGAAATATGACTGGCGACGAAGTGACGGAAGTAAAGATGACTTCTTTTGTTTTATTTTCACCAGGGTTTATGAAATATTTGATGAGAGGTCAATTAGGGAAAGGTCTCATTCAACACCTTTTTGGCTTGAAGTACTACATAGAAACAGGGGGTACAGTGAATTCGCATAATTATTCAGAAATTTTTAAATCTTATAAGTAATTTAAGTTACAGGGGGCAAAGCCCTTTTCCTTGATTTTGTATTTGTGGCTGCATTGGGAGGTTATAGCAGTCACTTTAAAAACATCAGTTATCCGTTTTATAATTAGTTTTTAATACGTAAAGTTTTAACCTCCATATTTCTGCAGTTTGGTCTTACCCCAATTTGATGGACACCCTAAATTAGCCTATTTTTAGGTTAGGAAGGCTTCTGTTGCTCGCTGCTAATAGCGCCAATTAAGATTGAGTTTTCACACAGGCTGGAGTTAAAGCGATCACTCCTTGGGTTATGATATGCAGCTGATTCAGAGCAATGAAGTGTTACCTTTTAGACCCTCAGAAAACTGCCAACAGAATAGCCAAACCGTTCCTTTTGAGCGCATTGAAAAATCGAGTTTGTGGAGCACAAGTAAAACGGTTCGAAAGTGGGGACGGTCTTGGCAAAAATACAAAACAAAATTATTCTTACGAGCGTTAGTATCAGTATTTTTGTGCTCTATATTCAAGATCAAGAGCACATGATCTTAATTTTCGACACTCTAGAAAAAGAACCACGCTAAGTAAAGTAGCGACCAAGCCGAATCCAACCACGCCAAGATTAAATCCAAATAAGGTTTTTTCACTACCATCCAAATGCTGCATCGAACCGCCATATGTATCTTGCAAAGTAAATGCGACCAAGAAGCCACCAGTAATCATTAGACTAACGACTGCACTCAATATTAATTTTCCTTGGTTCCAAGTAAGCCACAAACATAAAATGCCTAAACTTGAATTTGTAAGTAATTGCCAAACCTCATGAATACGCACATGGGGCGTCCAATCTAAATTAAATACATGCGTAGCGTTAATTTCCAAGATAGGTACGACAATAGCGTAAAGTATCACGCCAAAAGTAATAATTAATTTAGGGAACATAAGTAACGACCTCGATTAAATTGAATGAGGAAAAAATATTTAAATCAATCACAGACCAATGAATTTAAGTATTAACCATAACGTTAAGACTAATAAAATAAGCACACCAATAAGGAAAAACTTATAACGATA
>CAJWBJ010000009.1 GCA_913020495.1 uncultured Oleiphilus sp. | reverse complement strand
GTGGCTAGAAAAGTGCTTAGGGAGGCAAAACGTGAGTTTAGTCTTTGTGAGGCTGAATATGGCGTGTCTTGGATGAGCTTTATGTATGCCTTGGTGCTTATCAAGCAGGGACAAGTTCAAGAAAGTAAGCACATGCTCGAAAGTTCGTTGAGCGCCGCGAATGAGAAAATGGGTGATCATAGTCTTGCGAGTACTTTGTTACATCTTGGCTTGGGGTATGCCTGTTACGTGATGAATAATTTGAAAGAGGCTCGTTTCCACATAGACAAAGGCTTCCTATCGATTGAAGAGCATGGCCACGTTGAAACTGTGCATATTGCTTTTTTGACCAAATCGAATTTGTTATTACGAGACGGAAATAGTCATGAGTCGATGTCGTTGCTGTATGACGCGGAGGATTTTGGTCGAACGCTGCATTTGTCTCACTACGACACAGCCATTATTGTTGAGAGAATTAGACGGTTACTTATAGAGAGTAAAACGGATGAAGCTAATGGGCTGTTTGTTGAATACGGCTATAGCACCCTAGAAGATAAAGTGGAAATTTACACCGCTTACGAAAGATTATTGATCGAGGTACTCGGAGTAAGATTATTGCTCGCAAATTTGGCTTATGATGAAGCTATTTCGAGCTCTTCCTTTCTAATTGAACGATGTCAAAAAAAGGGTATTTTACTGGAAAGATTTAGCCTCACAATTATTCAGGTCAGAGCCTATTTTGAGAAGGGGCAGGTAAACAAGTCATATCGATTGTTGAACAAGCTGATTGAGTCGGCAGCGACCGAAAAGTTACTGAGTGTTTTTCTGGAAGAGCAAACTTATCTATCGCCGCTTTGGCCAGACTTTTTTAAGCGCTATGACGACAATCGCGGCGCTTCTCAAAATAGTTCTTTGTCCATCTTAATTAGTGAGCTAAGAGTTGAGCTGGGCTTTAATAAAAAGCTTCTGGCAGAACAGACGTTGGCACAAGGTAAACTGACTATTGTAGAAGAAAAATTATCCAAAAAAGAATATGAAATTCTTAATTTTCTGGATCAAGGTTTGTCCAATAAAGAGCTGGCAAGCACATTGTTTGTATCAGTTTCTACTATCAAGTGGCACCTTACGCATATCTATTCAAAGTTGGGTGTTAAGAATAGAGTAGAGGCGATCAAAGCGTTTCAATTTATAAAGTAAAATTGTCATTAAAGTAATCAAGTGACTTATGGTGACAGGCTATCCAATTATAGATTAGTGCCCATCGTTAGAGGTGCTGCTTTGTTGCTGACAGTTAGCCTGAGTTTTGACAGCCAGCGTTAAGATTGGTGTTTACTCAGAGTTTAACCACAGTGAGGTACCCGCCTTTTAAAAAGTCAGAATACCTCACATTAGTGGTGTATTATTGTTTAACGGCAATGAACCAACCAAACTGGCCAAAAAGCTGATTGCTTCTTTTCACATTAAAACCGTTTTCTTCCAGAGCTAGTTTAAACTGTAGTTCATTAAATCGGTCATGTTGTGGGTGTTTTAATAATGTTCTCCAAAGAGGGTGTTTAATAAATTTTTCAAAGACTTCCTCTGCATAGAACTTCCCACCTGGCTTGAGTACCCGGTGAACTTCTTTAATAGCCGAACGCCAGTCAGGTACATGATGGATGATGCCGAAATTAAATACCGAGTCATAGTGATTGTCAGGTGATTGTATGTTGGTTACATCACCCACTTGAACATTTACCTTTCCTGCGTGTTTCTTTAGTCTTTTTTGGGCGGCCTTGACCATTGTTGGGTCAAGGTCAAAAGCATCAACTTGTTTGGCATGAAAAGCCTCCAAGATAATTTCGACCCCAACACCACGACCACAACCTACCTCAAGAATGTGTTCGTCTTTTGTTAATCCCCCCATAGATAAAAATTGGTCAGTTTCATAGGTTTTTTGCAGGTAGGTTCTGAGTGGATTATTCATCATGGTTTTTTCAGCAAAATTCATCAGCATTATTTTTCTTCCCCTAAAATTAAATTGCCAGTTTCAGAGAGTAAAAAATATCATGGCAAGCAAGAAATCACTTGAACAAACCTGCGATTTTTGAAAATTCTTGATATGGATAAACCAAACATTTTTGTGAATGTTCGGCTTAAGTGGGCTGAGTCAGCGAAACCTGAAGAGTGGGCCGCATGAGTTAATGAGTGGCCATCCGACAAGTTATTAAACGCATCTAACAAACGCAACCATAGTAGATAACGCCTAACAGGAATACCAACTTGTTCTTTAAAAATATGCATTAAATGGCCCTCTGAAAGCCCCACTTGTTCTGAAATGAGTTGAACAGAGATCTTTTTGGTTTCAACAGTTTTAAGGAACTTAATAACCTTGACAATTCTGCTGTCTAGCGGCTTTTTGTTGTCGTCGAGGGTAATAAAACAATTGATAATCTGATCGCAAAAATTATCAGTTTGATGGCCATTTAAGTCGTCATCTAGATGTCTTTTTATTTGTGTTATAAGTTGCCCTGACTGTTTACTATCAAAGCAGAAAATCGGATCAGTTTGTAAATATTGATGAAATAGGTTTTGAGCAGTTTGTGACTCAGGGTCAACAATAATCACAATTCTTTCATGATTGCTGGCCTCAAGTTTGTGTGGAATGTCAGCGTTTAAAATAATTACTCTTGAAGCATATTGTTGGCCTTGAGAAACAAGACTAATTTCATCTTTCAAGCCTATAAAGACCTCCATTGCATGATGACAATGCTCTTGGGTATAAGGAATGTCGCCAATCAATACAGCACGCCCGGTTCCAAAATAGAGTCTCGCAGAAACAGAATTATTCATATTACGATTAGTCTGAGTTGATAATTCAAATGCCGATTGGTCTTCAAATGCGAGCACCTATATGCACAAAAGTTGAGCATTTGTTCTTCCCATAAGCTATACAATTTACAATTAAACGCTATCAACAAGCCTTCATAAACTCAATGACTAATAAACTATAATGATACACGCAACTTCATATCGATAAATTAAAACCAAAATATGAAATGGCAGTAGCAATGGATGGCGCTTACTTATTGTGAAATGTGACACCTACCATCAATCGCGAGAATGATTTTCAAAGACGTAATTGATTGAGGTTAATATCTACCTGCCATATCTTAGTCTATGTCCTTGTAGATTTAACCTTCGGAGCTGAGCTCAAAGCCACCAGTGCGCCCAAAGCGCTCCCGCTCATATTTGTCAAAAGGTCCGTCACAGATGACACACGGGGCTGTAAGAAAAACTGAGTGATCTCGATGCCTACACTGATGAGTAATCCAGTCGTGACTGCTGTCAGTAGGTTCGGCATCAAACGCAGTGGACGCTGGGGGCGTCGGGGGCACATGAGTAAACCCAGCGGAATGAAGGCAGCGAAGTTAAGCACGTTGTCCATCGTATTCCAGTGAAATAATGCGAAGGCAGGATCCTCGATGAATTCCCAACGGGCTGTGGGAGGAGAAAGGACACCCGGAGAGGTATAGTCTACAGTCGACTTGCCTGTCCGGATCTTGGCCTGCTTGATAATCCCGTTCCAGGCTCGATCGTCGAGCGCAACTACGTCTCTCATCAAACTTTCGGCAGGGATTTCGAAGTACCTGAAGAATCGGATGAACATTTCTCGGTCAGGGTCCAGCTCGTTGCCTAAAGCAAGTCGGTATGACCGGTTCCAGTTACGGAACGGAGAAGGTGGAAGCTCGCGTTCGGCCCGCACCACACCATTTACTGATACCGTGAGTCGACCAGAATCGGCTACGATTCGGATATTGCTAGCGCCTAACTCCCGAAAGACGTCGGCGACCAGCAGACCGGTATCGCCATTTAGGTCCGTCTCAAGTGTTCGTACAAGGACCACTAGATTCGAACCACGTTGTGCCACAGTCAGATTGCGCCGCGAGTGACTGGTCGATACTGTAAAGATACGTGAAGTGTGAGGCTGAAAGGGCTCGGTCGTGACAAGCTGAAGGTCAAGCTCAAACTGGCCAGTCTCTATCACCTCGTTGACCCAAGAGGGGGGGGCGTCCGTGCTAGCCACAGCGATACCGCTGAATCGCAGGCCAGCATCCCCGTCGAGTCGATCGACGGGATTTTGTGCCGATTGTGGGACCCTGAAATCGAAGGGGTAGAATGCCGCCGCAGCGTAGAACATGAACAGTAGGGCGAGTAAAGTTAGGCGTTCGGGAAGGTTCAGCCCTGCCGAAAAGTCTATGATGCGATTCACTGGTTGTAGGTCTTTATGAACCAGCGGAGCCCAGCTCTCCCATCGGCCGTCGAGAGTGAAAGTCCGCTGCTCATGATAGAGTTCTCTTATTAATAGTTTGAGCGCTCAGTTTATAGAAATATTAAGGTTTTTGGTATGTTCCTTTTTACAGAGTGAATATTTAGTATTAAAACGAAATCTATTTGACTGGTTAATCATGGTTTTAGTTATACCGCATGCGGTACTGATTTAAGCTGACTGTCTCATGAATCAAAATTACTGTCTGGTCAAGCAACTAAGGGGGCTTATGTAATTATCAACATGATTCAGCAAATATTCTCATGCTACTTGTAACTGAGTCGTGACGCCAGATAATAGCGGTATTACATTTACGCCATTTTGAAGGCAGGGTATGTGTTTTTAAATTCTCTTTAAATGGATATAGTTCTAATAAAGATGAAGGAACAATCCCCACTCCCATACCCGCAGCAATACAGCTTAGTAATGCATGGTACGAGCTAATTTCAATGACATTGGAAGCTCTGCCTGCTTGCGCCAGCCATTGGGTCAAGCGAGTACGATAAGCGCAGCGGTGATTAAAGCCTAATAGCGTCGGTTCACTTTCTAAATCGTAGGGACTTTTAATTTTTTTATGGCTTAACGCTGAAACTAGTACTAAATCTTCTTTGAAAATTTCGATTATATTTAAGCGTGTATCAGGTGTTGGGTCTGCTACAAAAGCCATATCCAGCTCTCCAGCCAATACTTTGTCAATTAATATCCCTGATGCACCTGTCGTTAAATTTAATTCAATATGAGGGTGAGACTGATGAAATAGTGTCAGAGGGTTTGCTAATTTTGTTGCAGCGACAGCCTCCATTGCACCAATTGTTAATGTTCCTTTTGTTTGCTCATTATTTAACTCGTCTATGGCTTGTTGTGCTAGTGCCAAAATTTTATGGCTATAAAGGAGTAACTGTTCCCCCTCATTTGAAATACGAAGACGGTTTTTTTCACGAATAAACAGCGATTTTCCTAACTCATCTTCAAGTTTTTTAATGCGCATGGAAACATTAGATGGTACGCGGTTGAGCTTTTCCGCTGCTTTAATAATCCCGCCTGATTCAACAACCTGTTTGAAAACTTTTAAATCGGATAATTCCAAGTTTGATGTCCTCCACGACTGAACTAAGGTGGCTATGTTTATCAGTTAATAATAAATGTATTAACCGATTGCCTGAAGTATATTAAGGGCTAAATAACCTTGTACGAGAAATCCGATAAAAAAGAATAGTGTTCTGATATATGGGATGCCAAAACTATAGGTTAAAAAGTGACCTAGGCGAGTAAAGAAAAACACCATGCAGGCTAATGACGTATTATCATTATTGAGTTGAAGCATTTCAACAAGAATGACTAAAGGGGCGAATAGCACTAAATTTTCAACCGCATTAGTATGCGCATGCATCATTCTATTTGCCCACATATTTTGTGCAGGCTCATCACGATTAGGGTTTCTTAGTGCGGGAATTAAATCGTTTTCTAATATTCGGTTAATGATATAAGGCAACCAAAAAAACGAGGTCATTAGAATAGTTAAAGTTAACCAGAAAATTTCATTTTTCATAGCTGCCTCCATCAAGTATTTTGTTTTCGTAAATCAGTGACAACCTGTCCACCAACGCCCCAGTTATCGGTATTCACTTCATCGATAACAACAATAGTAGTGGCAGGGTTTTTATTAAGTACATCGACTAAAAGTTGCGTGGCTCCTTTTATTAAGCGTGCTTTTTGTTCTTTGGTAACTTGTTCATCAGTTATTTTGATGTTGATATAAGGCATAGTTTCTCTCTCTTTGTGAATGATTTTCTTAATAGTGGACTATGGGTGATCCAAGTTCCTAAGCTAACTAAACTAAATGCAATAATCAGCGCTACCGTGACGGCTTCATTAAATACAAATAATGCACTTATACCAGAAACTATTGGGACGATAGCCATCATAGATCCCATGGATGATGGCCCGATAATTTGTATTGCTCTAACATAAAAAACCATCTGCACAATCATGGCTAATACTCCTTGATAAAATGCCTGTATTAAAATATCTGTGAATAATTTATTTAAAAGTGACGTATCAGTTAAAGCAATAATCACTAAGTTATTAGGAGTGAGCGTTATATAGAGCGGTATATAAATGATACTGGTAATCATTGCTAGACTTAGCGTTGCTTGCCAGGGCGTTATCTGCCAACACTTAATTAATACTGAAAATAATGCCCAGAAAAATGCCCCCGCAATTAAATAAATATGACCTACTGAAAAACCAGAGTTTTGATAAACCTGTTGATAAAATAAAATAGCGATGCCCAGAGTAATGACGCTGATGCCGGTCCATTTGAACTTATTTGTCGGTTCTCTATTTGGGCCTTTATTAAAAGCGGTGGATAATAGAGTAATGAACAGTGGTAATAACCCTGGCAATAATATCGCCGCATGAGAAGCTGAAGTCATCTCAAAACCCTTAAATGTGCACAGTGCGTACGCCATTCCTCCAATTAAGCTGATGGTAATAAATTTAGGGCTAAATAAGCTAAAATATTGCTCTGTTTTTTTAATGTAACTGACTATCCAAACTGGGAATAACACTAATGCACAGCTGGCATAGCGTATTGCAATGACATCATAAGAAGAGAGTTCACTAATGCCCCCCAAGCGTGATACTAGAATAAACCCCGACCAAATAAGCACAGCACATAGGGCATATAAATAACCTGATTTTTTCAAACTTAATCACCTCTTAACTTCGATGAGTTAATGATAGGTGATTAATTGGTTCAATAATAATGAATAATACTGAACTTAAGGTTCACTATTATTGAATATTGTGGGTTTGAAGGTCCGTCGATCTATGTTGCTGGCGATCTGCAGATGCAGTGCAGGTTAAGTATTGTGTACTAAACTAATGAATACTTAGTTTAAAGATTCGATCAATCATAATCGTGGTGCAAGGTATGGAAGTTAAACTGAATTTCAAAGCTTCAATATTGGTAATTGTGATTTTGGTAGTAGGGTTGGGTGTGCGCTTAGCCTCTTTTTCAGCATCAAGTGACCCTGTATTAGAGAAAGCTGTGCGTGATGTATTGTGGTCGACTTATAGTGGCACTCATCTTAGCGCCGAAATCAATGAAATTCGAAAAGCCCAAGATTACGATAGTGTAGATAGCTTAATAAATAAAGCATCACCACAGGCAATTTTAATTGAGAAAATAAGTAGAAGTCAGCCGTTGATGTCTTCATCTTCAAATCAAAAAGTTATTGTTCGTGTCAGTTACCGCTTCCCCGATGACACCAGTTCACGAATAGAATATATGGAGTTTAAACATGGCGGCTTAATTGATGCTTGGAGTTATCACTATGAGGTTTCTGTCATTTCTTATTATATGAACTTTTTCTAATGCCGGATTAAAGCGATCACATAATAAATCAAGCTACAGGGTGCTCGCTAATCGAACCGCTAGAATGACTACCATCGAATCGATAAGCACTAGGCGGCCAGATTAAAGCGAAAGTGATTTGCTTGGCTGGAACCTACTTGGAAAGTCGGTTCCAGCTTTTTTCTAGGCGGCTTTAGAGGACTTTTTTGTACCTAATACCAAGGTGTCCGTTCCTAGGTCAGGTAATTCGAATAGATGATCTTCAAGTTCAGCTTCCACAATTGACCGTAACCCTCTGGCACCTACTTTCTTGTCTAAAGCTTCAGTTGCAATGCTGTCGAGCTTATCTTTAGTAAACTCCAAGGCAACATTATCAAGAGAGAATAATGCTTGATATTGCTTGATTAGTGCGTTCTTTGGCTCTGTCAGAATGGACAACAAGGCCTTGTGATCGAGTTCTTGGAGCGGTGCTATCACGGGTAAGCGGCCAAGTAGTTCAGGAATCATTCCGAATTTCTGAAGGTCATCTACGCCAACTTGCGCGTAATCAAAAACTGCTTTTTTAGCCTCTTCCTTGTTTTGTACTAATGCGTTAAACCCAATATTGGCATCTTTATTTTTAGTTAGGTTAACTTGAGATTCGATTCCAGCAAAACTTCCCCCGCAAATAAACAAGATATTACGAGTATTGATTGCTGTTTTTTTGCTATCAGGATGGTTTCGAGAGCCATCTGGAACACCTACCTCATGACCTTCTATTAATTTAAGTAAGGCCTGCTGAACGCCTTCACCTGAAACGTCGCGGGTAATACTCGGATTGTCGGATTTACGATTTATTTTATCAATTTCATCGATAAAAACGATACCGCGTTCCGCTTTTGAAATATCTCCGTCTGCTCGGCTTAACAGTGTTTTAATAAGTTGCTCAACATCATTGCCCACATACCCAGACTCTGTAAGTTCGGTGGCATTTCCCATAGCAAAAGGCACGTCAAGAATTCTAGCAAGTGTTTCAGCGATCAGGGTTTTTCCTGATCCTGTTGGCCCGACTAAAAGAATATTACTTTTGCCAAGCTCAACGCCATCAACTGTAGGGTTATTAATTCGTTTATAGTGGTTGTAAGCCGCAATCGCAATGACTTTTTTAGCTCGATCTTGACCGATAACATATTCATCTAGTTGCTGTTTTATAAGTTTTGGCGAATATAGGGCAGTATCAAGTTTTGGAATTTCTTCCTGTCGACTTTTGAAATGTGCGTTTAAATCATCACTACACTGATCACATATATTATGCCCATTCATATCGACTAATAAGGAAACTTCACTCTTCTCTTTTTGACAACCAATACAGCGTTCACTCATTTTCATTACCTTTGAATATTTTACGTACGACTCAAACTATATTGAGTCCATTTCATTAAAGACAAGCTCAAAATCAAATAATCGTATATTTTTTGTGAATCGCACACCTTAAATGTTATAAATTTGTTAAAAAAGACGCTTTACTGGATTTGTTTTATTCACAGTTCAAGCGATATTTTTAGCATATGAAAATTGTGAGGCTTTAATTAAAGCAGATATATTTTGTGTTAAGAGTTAGGGGGGGTAGAGCCTTCGTGGTGTCGTTTGTATAAGTTAGTTCAGCTTAATCGCGTTTCACGTAATGTATTTAATTGGTATAATTAGTTATTATGTTAAATAAATTTTGGTAGGATCTAGTCTGTTGAAATTATGTTTTTTACAGACATGTTATTTCTCCGTTCAAACTCAAACTCTGTTTTTGAAATGGTGACAGTGAGAACTAAACAATTTTTTCACCCAATGATAAAGAGAGCGCTATTGCTGGCAGGCGTTAACTCTAAAAGGAGCATCTTGTAGTGCAGGACAAAATTAGCGTAGTAGTTGAATACATAAACAAAGTAAAAACACGATGCACATTCAATGCGGCGGCTGAAGCGTTAGGTATTACACCGCAAGCGCTAAAGAAACAGCTAGGAGAGGCTCGCCCAGAAGTTTCTTGGTTTGTTAGCCCCACATCAGGAGAGCCAATGCGTTACACAGATAGCCAAAAACACCCTGAGCTTTATCGAACTACGCGAATCATTACTTCAGCTAGCGTTTTAAAACGAAATCTTGACCTGTAAAAAGTCAACAATACGCAGTTATCGAACAGTTTCTGCTTGGCTTAAATACACTAACTGTATTTTGTACTGGAGCAGCGGCTTAATGTTAAACAAGAGAAATGTTCTTTATGGCAAATAGAAATTTTATTCACCAACGCATTTGTGTTTATGCCGGAAAAGAATTTGACCCAACTGTTGATGAACAAGTGGAGGAAGTCTTACGTTCTAAATTTAACATCCACTTGCCACAAAGAACATCTATTAATGACTCCCTAGCATCAGCGACGAGTGATCATGAAATTATTGGCCTCATATTACAATACCGTACAATGGCGTATTGATTTGGGTTTAGATAAACAGTTTGATCAGGAAATAAGTTTGATGACAAACAATGTACAAACTTTCTGAATCTCAATTGATTTTTCTAGTTTGCTAGGTCGTCTGGCCAGCATATTGAGACACCACTTCAAAACCAAGTAGATTTATCCCCATTCGCTGATCTATAGGTTAGTACCAGTTAATTTTTGAGTAAGAAATCGATTTATTGACACGCAATTCAATTGCGCAGAAGGGGTGATTCTACGACTTATGGAAGCTCCGCTGTACACTTTGTGTGAGCCAGTTCTTTAATCATTCTGAAGAAAATGCACTCAGTGAAAGTCCGCTAAGCTATTGTTAGTAATATCGAAAGAGACTGTCTAGTCTCAGCGCCAGTTTGTAAAAATCAGCATGCTTTAGATATTGAAAGTAATGTAGAAGACCACAAAATTGTATGGTGTTACCTTTGTTTGACTACAGTGATATTTAGACTAATGTAATAAGTAAGCTATTGAATAATCTCAGGTTATATTTTAAGAATATATCGATGATTTAAACTTTTAACTGTGATTGAGAGTACTCTTCAATGCAGATCTTTTGTATTACTTCGATTTTACTATTTATCAGTCTCTCTTCAGTGCAAGCCAAAGAAACAATTGTGCTTGGTTCTCCTACCGGGCATATAGCAGAAATCTCAACGGAGATATTGCTATACGCTTACGATCAAATAGGGCAACCGATAGAGATTGTTCCATTACCCGATGAGAGGTCTTTATTGTGGTCCAACTCTGGGCACATTGATGGTGAAGTATTGCGAATTGCAGCGGTGACTAGCATGTATCCAAATCTTGTTAGGGTACCTGTCGCTATCGATAAATTTGAAGCTATGGCTTTTACTAAAAGAAAAGATGTCGAGATTAAAAACTGGGGCAGCCTTCATCCTTATTCTATTTTATTACGAATAGGTACTAAGTTTGCTGAACGGGGTACCAGGGGAATGAATGTTAGAGCATTCCCTACAAATAAAGAGGTTTTTGATGCACTTCATAGAGGCCGTTATGATATTGCAGTTGCCTCACGATTAACTGGAATGTATGAAATTAAACGGCTGGGTTTAACTGAGGTAAGCGTAGTTGAACCACCGTTGGCTGATTATTACCTCTACCATTATTTAAATGAAAAGCACGAATCCATTATCCCCAAGATAACTCTGGAGCTTGAACAAATGGAAAAAAACGGGATGATAGAGAAAATAAGAAAAAAAATATTGCGAAGACTCTCTCGGCAATAGTGAATCGTAGACCACACTCATCTAGCTTGAACTTCGGTAATCGTAAATGAGTTATACGCTTATTTATTGCACATAGAACATTTCTTTAGAATCCTGATATCAAGTAATGGCGAGCCATCATACACCGTTTCATTTTGTGATCATTTCACTGGTAAGCTTTTAATTACGATTGGCATATTCAAGATCTTATGTTTAACTACAAATAGTTAGTCATTGATATTTATGATATCTAGTTAAACGATGGAGAAGCGCTCATGTATCGAAAACTCTTATGCTTATTGTGTCTTATGTTATTTCAAATCCTCAGTACAGGTTCGGTAATTGCCAGAGATCACTCAACAGCTCAATGGGTTGATATCAGTGATGATAAGAGCATGTTTGATAAGAACTGTGACTATAAAGTTTGGATAATTGAGGATAAAAAATGGCGCGAAACGTGGTATCTGGAAGGATTTGATGCTGAAAATGCTTTTTATACTATCAATCGCCAGAGCAGCTTATGGAGCGATAAAGATGCTTTTTATGCTTTAAACTACAAAGAAAAGAGAAAGTTTCTAATAGGTGACAATTTCATTGATGTTGTATCGTTTGCGTTGTGTCTGCCAGACAAGTAACGCGATTTATTTTTTACGTTGATCGAGAATGCCATTAGCTTAATCACCTGATGATCACTATTGGTACATATCGTACAGTGTGTGTGAATATACATTCAAGGATGAACTGTTAATACAGAGCTTATTATTTGGTGAGCAGTGAATAGAGCATGAACAATTTACGCTATGTCTATTCACTGAACGTTTAGATTCAGGATGCGCTATCGTGAACGTTTGAGTGCATTTTTTTTGAAAGCCTGTTCGTTTAGTCCTGTTTGAAATTTGTAGTTTTCAAACTCCAGTGTGGTGAATTTTCCTGTTTGATGATTATCCATCTCCATCGTGTGAGCTCTCCAGTACTGTCCTAAATAGTGGTGGTAATTTCTAAAAGCCTGCGTTTTTAACAGCGTTTGTTTTCGATCATAGAACTGAACCTGTTGTATACGGAACTCCTGTTGGTCGATCCAGGTTACTAATTTTGTGTAACCTGAATGATCATAACGAGGAGTCATTTCTACTTTATAGCTAGCTAGGCCATTGATCGTATCATTACCTAAATAATGGTAATCGTATTTGTCGACTTCAAAGGAGGCGAGATCTTCAAATGAAAATTCACTTCCCATGAATGGGCCTGACTTATTCTTTGACGCAATACGCTTGACCCGCTTGAGTGCAGGGAGGTAAAGCCACTGATCATCTGCTTCATTGATATGAGAGAAACTGAGAAAACCTGTTCCGCGGACATCTTTTGGGGAGTCAAATACCGTGAGACTCTTATCGCCATCATTGCTTATCTCCAAATTAGAAATACGTAGCTCACGTATGCTCTCATCACCAATCCGGTTGCGCAGGGTCATTTTCATTTCAGAAATACTGTCGATCCACCCTTGATCTCTTCGGTCTGACTCTTTGGCAATCGCTAGTCCTTTGTCCTGTTCGCTGCCATTTAAGCTAAATGCAAACAGGTTGCTGCTAGTCAGTAATAGGCTGGCTAGTAATACTGACAGGTTGTATCGTTTTTTCATTTTTTTGTTTCTCCACTGAAATAAGAAGGGCTGGTAAGAAAAGAAAATCAATAATTAAAGCAATCGCGATGGTCAAGGCTGTGAATATGCCCATGTGGGCATTCATGCTGAAGTCTGATGCGGCGAGTACTGCGAAGCCCGCAACTAAAACCAGCGTGGTCACCCAGAGAGCGACGCCAACCGTTGAAAAGGCATAACGAACCGCTTCTTCAGCCGACTTACCTAGTTCTTTTCGTGCACGTTGGTACTTGCTTAAAAAGTGGACGGTGTCATCGACAACGATACCCAGAGTCATACCTACTGCGCTCGCAAGAGAGATTCCCAAGTCACCATTGAAAATAGCCCAAACACCAAATGCCATACCTGCCGGTATTAAGTTAGGTGCAAGGCTAATGATGCCCAGCTTGAGCGAGCGTAAAGCCATAATCAGAATCAATGAAATAAAGAATAGTGCAATGAGTGTTCCTCCAATCATGGAAGACACGTTTCGCTTACCAATATGGGAAAACATCAAATTTGGACTCGCCGCATAATGGGTGCGTATTTGCGTATTTTCCGATAGCCAGTTATTAATCTTGTTCTCAAGCGTAAGGGTTTTACGCGATGAGAAATTCTTTGTGGTGACGACTACACGAGTCGCGTGTTTGTTTATGTCAATCTGGTCGTTAAGGTCCAAGCCATAAGGTAATGACATTTCGTAGAGAAGCAGGTATTGCGCGGCCAGTTCGTTGTTATCAGGTAGTTTATAGAAGGATTCTTGATCACCATTCATGTTTTTGTTGAGACGTTTAAAGGTATCACCCAAGGTGTAGACATGCTCCACTTCCGGTAGGGTTCTGAGCCATTGTGCGAAATTTGAAATGTCCTGAAGGAATTTAGGGTGACTGATACCTTCCGGGAAAGGGCTTTCCAGCGAGTAATCTATGGTATACATGCCCGTCATATTTTCGGCCAGATAGTCGGTATCTTGTCTGAATGATGTATTGGTATCAAAGTATTTGACGAACTCATCATTCACCTGATTTTTACTGGATAACGCCACCATGCCAATGGTCAGTGCAACAGTCCCCCAGAGCAAACGACTTCTGTTATTGATGACAAATTCTGATAGTTTAGACATGATTTGGCTATCTTGTTCGGGTTGAACTTTGACACGAACAGGCAGCACCATCATTAGTGCAGGCAGGAAAACAACTGAAAGGAAGAAAGCCGCGCTTACACCCAGTGCCACTGTATTGCCTAAATCTCGAAATGGCGGAACTTCACTGAAGTTCATTGAGAGGAATCCAAGTGCAGTGGTGAGGCTGGTGATGAAAACAGGTTGTAGGTTGAGGCGAATACTTTCTTTAAGTGCTTCTTCTTTTGTGTGGCCATTACGCATGCCATGCAGAAATGTCACCAGAATATGTACACAATCTGCCACGGCCATTGTCATGATAATGGTTGGTGCAGAGGCTGAAGGAGGTGAGAGCGTCCAGCCTAACCAGCCAAATAAACCCATTGCGGTGAGAATTGACATAATAATGACGGTCACAGTTGCCAGTGTGCCGGGAATAGACCTTAACATTACACCTAATACGACAATGATCACGAGCATCATGATGGGCATCAGCTGACTCATGTCTTTTTGGGCCATTTCACCAAAGGCATTATTGAGCATCACCGTACCGGTTAAACGGAATTCAATGTTGGGGTGGGTCATTTCCATACTAGTGACTAATTCACGCGCCCTCTTAACTAAGGTAGGTACCTCGTCTTCCGCGAGTTCTGGCATTTGTGCGGTAACATTTATCAGAGATATTCTGGCATCTTCAGAAACCAATCGTTTTTTGAGTAGTGGCTCGTTTAGCGCGACTTCCTTAATATACTGAAGTTGTACAGGATTGAGTGAATCAGGGTTTTCGACTAAGTCTTCAACAATTAAGTCATCCTCCTCTGCTCGGGTATGTTGAAAGTTGGTGAGCGAGTCGACTCTGGTCGAATAGGGCAATTGCCAAGCGGCATCCGTTACCTGATGAACTGCTTTAAGGTAAGGCTGTGAAAAAGCATTACCATCCTTTGGTGTCATGACAATGATGACGTTGTCTGACTTTGTATAAGTGTTTTGTAGAGTTTCAAAAGCGTTTAACTGTTCATTACCTTCAGCAAAAAAGACCCTGTAGTTGGAAGAAAATACAATGTTTGAGGCACCGCTCGCGGTAAATAATACGCCAAGAACGGTTGCTAAAATAATGAACCAGCGCCAACGTATGACCCAGGAAGAAAATTGTTTAGTCATTAATTGGTCCTCAAGTGTATTAAATGGATGTGAAATAATTTTGCTGCGCTAGTATAGTATTGTTCCATTAGTATTATTAGACGGTAAAAGTGGGAGTTCGTGTCCCATTAATGGGATAAAGTGTTAGTGATTTAGTAGGTCAATGATGAGAGGTGAGTATGGAATTAAATCAGATGGGCATTTTTGCTGCAGTCGTTGATCGGGGGAGTTTTATCGGGGCATCAAAGAAGCTAAATATTCCTAAATCAACAGTTAGTCGGCAAGTGGGTAAGTTGGAAGCGCAGATCGGTGCTAGGTTGCTCCACCGGACTACCCGGCAATTAAAACTTACTGAAGTCGGTAAGCTTTACTTTGAGCATTGCCGCAGAATTGTAGAAGAAGCCGAGCAGGCAGAGCAGGTTGTACAGCAAATGCAGGTTGAGCCATCTGGTCTTTTAAGAATCAGTATGCCTTTAGCTTTTGGCACAAATTTCATGCAAGCGTTAATACAAGAGTTCCTTAACACCTACCCAAAAATCGATTTGGAATTAGAAATGGATAATCGTGTTATTGATATTGTGGATCAAGAAATTGATGTCGCATTTAGAGCAAGTGAGGTAGAAAGTTCGTCATTAATTGCCCGACCAATTGGTTTTGGACAGCTGATTGTTTGTGCTACACCTGAATATATTGAAAAACATGGTGAGCCTCGACATCCTTCTGAGTTAGAGGGCCATGAAATTATTCGGCATCCCGGAGTACCCTTATCCATGCACGCCAAGAATACTGAAATTCCGATTCCTTCCAGGAGTCGGTTGTTAATCAATGATATGTCATTTATTCATAAAATGACCTTGGGGCATCAGGGGATTGGCATTATTCCGGCCATGCTTGCGCTAACAGATATTAGTGATGGAAAACTAAAGCATTTATTGCAGAATTATGGTTTTCTCAGAAAGCAATTTTACTTGGTCTATGCCAGTCGACAGAAATCTTCCAAAATAAGTGCGTTTGTAGATTTTGTGATGGCGCGTGTTGGAGAAGGGAGCGCTTGGCAAACACATAATCTTATTTCATAAGTTGATAAGGTAAGTGTTGGACTGATGAATTATAGGGTCACTAGAAAAGATACGTATGAGTACAGACTTAATCTTAACATTTATTGTTGCATCTTCATTAATCAGTATATCTCCAGGGCCTGATAATATTTTTGTGCTGACGCAATCTGCATTATATGGACGAAAGTCAGGCTTATTGGTCACATTCGGTTTATGTACAGGCTTAATCGTACACACATTGGCTGTAGCTATCGGTGTGGCTGCACTTTTTCAAACTTCACCTCTTGCTTTTACTACCCTCAAAATAATAGGGGCTATTTATTTACTTTATCTGGCGTGGCTATCTTTCACAGCTTCGAAATCAGAGTTGTCATTATCAAGTAGTACTGTGCGTTCCGCTAAAGAATTGTATATGCGCGGTATATTCATGAATGTAACTAATCCCAAGGTGTCAATTTTCTTTCTGGCCTTTCTACCTCAGTTTACGACACCAGAAAATGGTACATTAGTTATTCAGTTTTTTATTTTAGGTGCCATTTTTATTGCGGTAGCTCTTTTAATATTTAGCACTATTGCATTGCTTTCTGGATCAATTGGGTACTGGTTTGGCCATTCAATAAATGGCCAGATCTATTTAAATCGCGTAGCTGGTACGGTGTTTGTTGGGCTTGCATTAAAATTAGTGTCTGCCTAACAAGCCTCTAAAATACCACGTAATATGGCCGGTCGGCTTGCTAGGCAGTACGGATGATATTTTGAGCTTATGTTGAATATACTTCAGCTTCTATGTGGTCTATTTTTTCTATCTCGATTAGCTAAGGTAGCAAAAAATTTTTAATCAGCTCTTTTCCGCCTTCAGTTGCAAAAGATTCAGGGTGAAACTGAATACCGTAAATCGGAAATTGTTTATGTTGTAATGCCATAATTTCGAAATCTCGACCCTCTTCAATTTGTCTTACACTTTCAAATTCGTTGACGGTCAGATCGCCAACAGCCGAAGTTAGCTGAAGGCAGTCAGGGAAACTTTTTGCTTCGGCAATTAATGAATGATAACGCATGACTTCCAGCCCATTAGGGATCTCGCTAAATAGACCTTGACCATCATGCTGGATGGCACTTATTTTACCATGAACAGGTAAGGGCGCTTTAACCACTTTGCCTCCGAAGACATGAACAATGCCTTGCATGCCAAGGCAGACGCCGAGTAAGGGCGTAGTTTTCCCTAACTCTTTAATAACTTGAGCGCATATACCAAAGTAGTTTTCATCATCGGGTGATCCGGGGCCTGGTGAAATAATAATTCGGTCTGGTTTGGCTGCTTGAATATCTTCAAGAGTGATGTGGTCATTACGTTTAACAATAATTTCGAAGTCGGAAATATTAGCCAGGTTTCTTTCAGTGGTTAGTATCTCGCCAATATACTGATATAAGTTATAGGTGAAGGAGTCATAATTATCGATGATATAAACTTTCATTGTGTTGGCTCCTGATCTTTAGGTAAAAACTTATCTAATACTTTTTTGGTACCAGCAAACTTACGACGAATCTCCTCATACTCATCCTCAGGGTTTGAGTCATAAACATTGCCTCCGCAGGTTTGTACGTACGCGTCTTCACCCTTTGCAAAAACAGTTCGAATGGGGATGGCAAAGGTACAGTCGCCATTGAACGAGAAATGTCCGACTGCGCCGCCGTAGGGGCCTCGACCGTCTATTTCCAAGTCATCAATGATTTTCATAGCCTCTATTTTTGGTGCGCCAGTCAGAGTGCCTGCTGGAAAGTTACTGGCTAAAGCAGAAAACATATCTTCTTTATCAGAGATAATACCTACAATTTCACTGGCGATATGTTGCACGTGGCTAAAACGTTTAATGTCCATTAAGTTTCTGACTTTTACCGTACCAAACTGAGCAACTCGACCAATATCATTCCGGTGTAAATCAACAATCATATTATGTTCGGCAATTTCTTTCGGGTCGTTTAGTAAGGCTCGTGCGTAAGAGGTGTCTTCCTGTTTATTGTTACCGCGAAGCGCTGTGCCAGCTAGTGGAAATGTTTCCATTTCACCTTGCCTTAAACGGAACAGTAATTCAGGGCTTGCGCCAATTAATTTTTGATCATCAAACTTTACGTAATACATTTGGGGGGAAGGGTTCACTTCCCTCAGTTGTTCGTAAATATTGATGGTGTCGCCTTCAAGGTGAAAACGCTTTTTGAAACCAACTTCAGTCTGAAATATTTTACCGTTGATAATATCCTGTTTCACTTTTAACACCGCATCGCGATGTTCTGCCTGACTCATGGTTTCTTCTTTTGGTGTGACCGTGAGTGCCCCGTTGGGAGTATCACTTTCTGCAATTAAGTCTTTCACCAAATCGAGGCGGCTATTGTGATAATAAAAATAGATAATTTCACCGGTCATCTTATCCAGAATTAAACCATCCATGAATAAACCAAACCGGAAAGCATCAAACATGGTGCTACTTTGCAAGGAGAGTGAGGGTTCGAAGTAGTTCATACTGTCATAACCCAAATAGCCGGTTAGCCCACCTGCGTATTTTCGTGAAATGACATTCTGCGGAATAATGTCCCGTAATAAATAGTAAGGGTTCTCACTATGAAAGCTTTCGCTGCTACCATCACGTTCTTCAACAGTTAAGCTGGTGTCATTGGCATAAAATACTTTTTCAGGATCAAAACCAATAATGGAGTGTCGTGATACATGGCTTTCTTCTCCTAAAGATTCCAGAAAAAAACAATGCTTATATCGTTTCTCAATCTTTTTGAATAACGCAAAAAAATCGCAATCTGCGCCGATAGTGATGTAATGAGGCTTTCGAGGCAACTCAATTTTTGAAGGCTTTTTAGACATATTTAACCTATTTGTCTTTTAGTGCACGTGAGCCACGTGTGACCGTTGCAATACCTACACCTAGCGTTTCGGCTATTTGGCGTTGCGGCATTCCTATTTTAAGTAATCTTATAATTTGAAGACGTTTACTTATTTCACTTAACTCTGAGGGCGTAAGGAGATCTTGAAGTATGGTATTCATACTTTCAGGTTCTTTTGCTGTCAGAAGATGTTCAAGCAGGTCTTGCAGATATATATTATTTGTATTCATGTACTAGTACGCTACCATATTTTTATATTCAGTCAAGGTATTAAGCAGGATGGGGGGAAGTTTTTTATTTAATGAACTCTAGTGGAAGGTACACCGCAGAGAATAAAGTAACCATGCCTAAATAGGCAATTACTGAGCTATGTAGTGGTGTGCATAACGAAAATGCTGTTGATGTTTTAGGAGTCCCTGAATTCGCTACATTAAGTTTAAAACAAACCTCTTTGAATCAATAGAGTGCACTCAGAGTACGCCTGAGATCTTTTTGACCGCTACAACTAAACAAAACTACTTTTATGTAGGTAGGGGGTTATTTTCCTATATATACAATAGGCTGACTTCACAGAAATCAGCACTGCTTTCATCAAGCGGGCTTCTTTTCGGAAGGCTCATCGGTTTCAGTATCTTCCTCAAGCAAGGCTTTAGCTTTTGAGAAGTCGACCTCGTAACCTTTATCAAGTGCCTCTTTACTTGGTTTTATCCCACAACTACTTCCAGTCATGGGCATCGATTCAGCACTGCCGGAATGTTTGATATTGCTCATAACTTGCGCCTTTAATTGATTAATGATGTACTTCACCGTTGTTTATTCATCTAAAAAATTAGACCAAGATGGCGATCTTTTTGTTCAATTTTAAGTTGCGTTTAATATGCTAGTGAAGGCCGCTACCACCGCTTTTTTTTATTTCATTTACAATCTCAGCTTGGACTGATTTCTCACTGAATGCAGCCAGTAGTGCATTTAGGGTAGCCACATAAGCTTGATAGCCATCGCCCTTCGTTTGAAGTGTTATATCATCGGTTCGGCTTACTAATTTTTCTTTACCAAAGTTGCCGCTAAGGGTCCAATTTACCTTTAACCTTACAACCCCTCCTAGTTGGCCACTAAAGTGTTGAACATCTAGTTGCAATTGATATTGTGGTCGGAAGCGGGTGTTCCAGGGCTCAGTGACTACTCCACTTATACCTAGGCTTTGAGTCATTAATTCGGCGACAACACGCGTAAAGTCTTCTTTCAGGCGGCCTGCCCAAACGTCATGGCTGGCGACTTGCACGGCTGGGCCTGTTTTGTGCGTCACGATACCTTTGCGGATAAGCATGGAAGGCAGCTTAACCGGGCCTATGCCCAGTGTCGCCTCGTTGGACAAGCTAACTGTTGTAGAGGAAACTGGCAGCGCATGAAGGCTGTAATAACGTGTTTGGATTTTGGTTGAACAAGCTGCCAGCAGGCATATTACAAATATTGTCAGTAGTTTCATCATAGTTATTTTGCCTCATCTCGACCCATAATTAACGTACTAGGGTTTCGTGACAATTGATCGCTGAATGCTTTCATAGAAATGGATGCCGCACTGACATCTTTCAACATTTCAAGCAGTTGATAATGTACCGCTGAATCAGGTGCGATTGCTTGGTCAATGGTTGTCAGGGTGCTTTGCATCGTTGTTATGGTATCGGTGAGCGAATCACTTGAACCGTTAAGGTTGGTGAGCAAGCTATTAATATCGCTGATAATCTTCTTCTTATTTATATCCTCTACGATTTGGGCTGTGCTACTAAGGCTGTTGTTCAGATTATTAGCAATTGCATCAAAGGGAAGTTGCTCAATACGTTGTGCAATATCAGAAACACGTTTAAAGATTTGCAGTTCTTCATTTTGAGAGGAGGGCAATACCCAATAATCGTTGAAACGTTTTAATAATGCAGGTGTATCCTTTACGGGTTGGATGTGGTTTGGTATCAAGTCGACATAGAGTGATCCTGTCAGAATATTTCGGGGTTTTAGTTGAGCACGCATACCTGCAGAAACTAAATTTTCCATCAGTTTATTGAGTTCATTTAAGGTGGGGGTATTATTAGGGTTCACGCGTTCAGGCTGGATAGAAATCACCACATTCACAAATTTATCAGCGCCAATGCCATAATTTAGTCCAACGTGTTCAACTTTACCCACTTGAATACCTCTAAACTCAACTGGAGCATCTTTTACTAAGCCTCTTACAGAACTATCAAACCTAAGTATATAGGGGAAGGATATCGTTAGTGCGCCTTCTGCAACCGCCTTCTGGTCGTTGAATAAATAAAACTGACTGCCTGAGCTAGCAAGCCCAGCTTTGTTTGACATAAATGACGGCGTATTAAATGCAAGGCCACCAGATACCAATGAAGAAAGTGTTTCCATTTTAGCAACCACACCATTAGCACCGATTTCAACGCCGATACCGCTAACATTCCAGAATTTTGTACTGGTTCTGATTAGTTCATTATGTGGGGCATTAATAAAAATACGAATTTCTACCTTGCCTTTCTTAGGCAATAAACGATAGCGTGTTACTTCACCAACAGGAATTTGTCGATGGTAAACAGGCGAGCCAATATCAAGTGAGCCAAGTTCTTCTGATAATAGAATATATTGCGTGCCTTCTTGATAGGATCTGACAGAAGGCGGTTCTGTGAGACCTTCAAATTGGGAACGGAACTCGCCTCGCTTACCAGGGTCCATCTCAATGTAAACACCCGACAATAAAGTATCAAGGCCACTAACTCTTCCCAATGAGATTCTGGGGGAAACGACCCAAAAACGGGTGAATTCAGACACTAATGATTTAACTTGAGGGTCAAGCTCTACTAGTGTGGTTACTTTTTGAAAGTCATTACTTAGTTTGATGTTGGTGACTTTACCGACCACCACATCTCTAAATTTAACGTGCGTTTTTCCGACGGTAATGCCTGCCGCATCATCAAATACTATTTGTACTTCAGGGCCTTTATCTTGCCATGCCTTGAGGGCTAGCCAGCCGGCGATTACTAATGCCAGTAAGGGTACAATCCAAATAGGCGATACCTTGCTAGTCGGGCTTAGATTAGGGATGTTTTCGCTCATTGGTGGTGATACCTAATCTGTTTTTTTATTTTCATACGCATCCCATATTAGTTTGGGGTCAAAGGTTTCTGCTGCCAGCATGGTGAGCACTACGACTCCGGCAAAACATAATAATGCGCCACCGGGCTCGATATTGGCCAATAGACCGAATTGGACCAAGGCTACGAGTGTTGTGACAACGAATACATCAATCATAGACCATCGGCCAACAAATTCTGTTATTCGATATAAACGTGCCATTTGTTTGGGGTCACCGTTAAATTTGATGGATACGTTCCAAAGTAAATACGTCATAACAATTAATTTAGCGATGGGCACAACAATGCTGGCAAAAAATACTACCATCGCAATCGGTATATCGCCGGAGTGAATTAGATGTAAGACTCCAGAGAAAAGTGTATCTGTACTTTCCTGACCAAGATGTGTGGTCGTCATGATAGGTAATAAATTAGATGGAATGTATAACACCAATGCAGCGATTAAAAGGGCGGTCGTTTTTTGAATACTATGGGGTAGATGTAGATGTATATGTATTCCACAGCGAGGACATTCGTTATTGACTTTAAGTTGGGAAACTCCAATATGAGCTTCACAACAATGACAGGCTACGACAGCTTCGTCGTCTTCCTTTGTAAAAAAGTTATCATGATTCAGCCATTCCCAAATGTCCTCCCGACTCAGGTAAAGGTTATTGGCAATTAGGGTTAACACTAAACCCATAAAGGCATAAATTCCGGGGCCAAGAATAATTTCGGCAAAATTTCCCAGCTTTAAACTGGCTACAGCGATGCCGACTAAAAATATCTCGAGCATTCCCCATGGCTTGGATATATGCAGCATATGAACAATAAGGCCAATAAATGGCGCACGAACATTCATAAATCGAGATAGCAAAATGTAAAGTACACTTAATAGTTCAAATAAAGGAAACAAAAAAATGGTGATAAAGACGATCGATGCCAGCAGAAATTCATTACGATGAATTAAGGCTTGTACGCCGCCAATTAAATTACTATTTTGAACTTGGCCCGCAGTTTCTAAACCGATAAAGGGAAATATATTAGCAAGTATAAAAAGAATGATGCCCGCGATAGTAAAAGCGGTCACTTTATGTTCCCAGTCAGGTCGATGCGTGAGCATAACGTGGCCGCAAAACTTGCAGTCTAATTGCTGATTCTTACCCACGTGGGGTAGGTCATACAAATGGCCGCAGTCTTGGCAGGATATTAAATCTCGATGTGTTGAAATCATGATAAATTCAATTAAAGAGTATCAGGTTAGCATAGCATGACATAGTGAGATCAGCCTTTTTAACCAGACAAAGATGCACGGCTATGAGACCTCCATAACCTATTTTAACTATAATAACTGTGGGGCACGAACTCTGTCTTCAGTTGCATCGAGTTAAAAATCAGTATTGATAATTCAAATAATGAGATCTTTTATCTGGGTTTTTATCTTCTCGCCCTGCTGAAGATGGTAACTGACTGGGCTTAGATAAAACCGGCTTCGTTTATGTGCGTTTATCGTTTCTTTGGTGTGCCATGTTTCCTGCATCACTACTTCATCTTGTGCGTTGAGAAGTTGGCTGTATAGGGTTAGTTTTGTAATGTCGAATGGACTGTTGTTTTCAAATCTAACGAGTAACGGGCCATTCGGATCTTGGTGGTAACGAATGCTGATGAATTTTTCAGGGTGTCTATGAACATCTAAGCGACGTATTTTTCGATGCGTTGATTCTTTAAGTTCCTTTCTTGATGTTTTTTCCTGTTTAGCTATAAAAGTAGACGGCTTTACGGTGTTTTTGTGACTTGCGGAGCAGGCATAGAGAGTCAGAGTGAAGAGTATCGCTAACGGGATATAGGCTTGTTTGAAAGTACGATACATGAGTATTAGCCTTCAAGGTTCAATTGAGGTGATACATATACTATCGGTTTTTTTGCAAGAAAACTCAGCCACTTTTAGTTGACCACTTGTACCTTAGGTTATGAAGATCTACATACCGATAGATCGCAAGTAATGAGAAAAACCATAAGGTGCATTTGATTACATTTGTTATAAAGAGGAGTAAGCTCAATCTTATGAAAGATTGATGTTCGAAATCAACAAGATATAAACGATCAAAAAATACGTGTATTAATGTCAATTAGAGGTATAAATATATGTCAAAGGAAACCGCGGAAGAAATTGAGCAACGTAGAAAAATTATTGAGAAACAACGTTCCCAATGGAAGGCTGTTATATATGGTGAGTCTGCTGAAAATATAGCAAGGTTTCAGCGTCAAGTAGCCAAATATGGTCGTATAAAAATCTGGTAGTCGATGCGTTCTTAGTTTAATCAAAATCTGATGCATGTGGTTTCAACTGATTAACGCAACACATTATACTTTATAAGAAAAGGAGGGTGGGTTATGAATGACTACCCTTGTTTAGCGTCTATATTTATTAGTTCTTTTAAGGTCCTCCACGGCTAAGTAAAAAATCTTAAACCCATGCTTCCGCTAAGAGTAGCCCTTCAATACTTGCCCAATAAATTAGAGAGCACCAAATGAAAGTAACCACGGTTAACTCCAGCATAATATTGGTACGACTTTCTTTTAATCGTCTGGCAATCAGTGCATAACTGGGAATACCTAACAGAATGGGCGCTAGCAGAAGGGTGGTATGTTTACCGTAACGCTTCCATAATTTAAGCACCTTTCGAAGGTTTTTGTTAAAACCCTTGGGTTTGGTTTGACGTTTTGCCATCCAAAGGTCAGTGATAAATAGTGATGCCGCTGCAGAACAAAGTGCTGGCCCCATATTGAACAACAGCATTTCCCAATAAGAAAAATTAGCACCGACTGCGATAAGCGGCCCGATATAGGTTTTCCAAACACTGAAGAAAAAAATACTCAGTATTTGCAGAAGGTATGTTTCGTCCATATTCTAATCACAAAAGTTAAATGAAGAAGGGGGTGATGTTTGCATAATCATACTTTTACCTAGTGTAGAAAGTAAACAAAATGTCGGATGAACTCTCAAGTGCAGCAAATGGATCCACTCCCATAATCCACTAAGGTTTCATGTTTATTTATTGAAAAAACTTAATCATGGTGCAGAATATTTTCTCATATAATTCAGAAACTGGTTGTAGACTAAATAAAAGAAAATTTTGGTTTAGGTATTAAACCTTGAAACAGTTTATAGACGGATTAACCAGTGTTAAGCAATCAAAGGAAATCATATGCATAAAGTAAGTAAAGAAGAATTTATCAAGAAATCAGCCCTCGGTGGACTGATCATTGTATTGCCAATTGCAATCGTTGCGATGGGAATAAAATGGTTGTTCAAATTGGTGACAGATCTAATTCAGCCATTTACTAACCTTGTTGTGAATCATATTGGTTTTCCCGAGCTGGTGGGAGACATGATCGTCTTAGTCGCCATGGCGGGTAGTTGTTTTGTTGTTGGGTATTTGGTCACAACGAAAGGCGGTGCTTATCTACATACAAAGTTTGATGGTCGTCTGGCTCAATATGCGCCGGGCTATCGAATGGTGAAAGATATTATAAACCAATTTGTCGGGGATAAATCAACGTCGCCTTTCGCCAATGGTGAAGTTGCCTTAGTGAAAATTTTTGGTGCCGAGGCTGAAACCCAAGTAACCGGCATTGTCACTTCTCGTCATGTTAATGGCAGGTTTACCGTTTTTGTACCAACTGGCCCTAATCCTACCTCAGGTAATATGTATCATGTTAATGAGTCTCAAGTAGAGTTGAGAGCTGATGTAAAGGTTGAAGATATGATGCGAACCATCATTGCTTGTGGCGCTGGAAGTGGTGATTTATTTGCGAAACAAGATGCCTAGGGGGCGTCGTTGAATATAAACAAAACAAATTTTAAGGTCTGTACTTTAAACCTCTTTAATTACGTCGCACCGCCTAATGCTTTTTATGAACTGGAAAATATATATTCCAGTTCGCAATGGCAAAAGAAGGAATGCTGGATTCAGCAGCAGTTATCTATATTGAAGCCAGATATCATAGGCTTTCAAGAAGTATTTAGTCCTAATGCGCTCCAACAATTAACTCTCAAACAAGGCTTTCCTTATTTTGCAACGGTTTCGGAGCCAAGAATTAGCTCACATCATGTATATGACAAACCGGTTGTGGCGCTAGCTTCTAAGTTTCCAATCGTATCTCTTTCTGCCGTTGAGGTGATACCTAGCGTCTTAGGTGATCTGAAAATACATGCAGACTTTAACTTTAGCCGACCGCCAATAAAGGCTGAAATTAAAATCGATGGTTTTAGCAATGTTCTGGTTTATGTTGTCCACCTGAAATCACAGCGTTCATTACTGGAATCCTCCTTGAATGAGACTGAGAATGTTTTGAACGATATAAGCTCAAGTATGGCAGCTCAAGTACATGGTCGATGGGCCTCAACAATACAGCGAGGTACGGAAGCTGCCTTGATCTATCAAGACATCATTCAGGAAATGCATCATAGCCAAAGACCGGTTATCTTGATGGGAGACTTAAATGATGCGATTGAATCACATGCCATACAGCCTTTATTGGGTGGCGCAAATATGGATAAAGTTAATAATAAATATATTTCAAATATGCCGTTAAGTCACCAAAGGGCAATTCAGCGCTTTTCCCTTTATGATGCTTTTTTATTACAAGATAAGATAATGCCATCAGCACGAAAGGCAACTCATTACTTTGCAAACCGTGGTAATGTGCTGGACTACATTCTATTATCTAAAGACTTTAATATAAATTATGACCATAGTTTGGCTAGTATTACTAATTACCATGTTAGCGATAAACATCTGGTTAACCCCAAGTATGAAGTCGACGCTGAATGCTCAGACCATGCGCCGGTGATGGTTGAAATTGAGATAAGATGCTGACTTTTCTTGGGCCTGCTAATTAAGCAATTCTGGAATAAATACGATGAGTACAGAAGCGAAGTTTTCAATAGGGCAATTGGTGCAGCACAGTATGTTTGGCTATCGCGGTGTTATTTTTGAACTGGACCCTTACTTCATGTTGAGTGAAGAGTGGTATCTAAAAGTTGCCTTGTCTCGACCGCCAAAAAATGAACCTTGGTACAATGTATTGGTCGATAATGCGTCCCATACTACCTATGTTGCAGAGCGAAATTTAATCGCATCAAGTGACCTTACTGAAATTAACCACCCTGAAATCGAACTTTATTTTGAACGCTTCGAAAAAGGCCTTTATCGACTTAACAGGCAGCATATTCAGTAAATTATTCAGTGCTAATAGATCTTAGTAGCTCAGCACATTTTACTACGTTTTTTCACTAAACAGCGCTAAAATTATAGTAGATTGAATTTAGAGGGCGTCATCAACAATGCGCTCTAGTGTGCCTAGGGAGGAGTTTATGAAACGTTTAATCAATCAACTGTTGAAGTTTCTTAAAAGATATCTGGCCCCTGAAATTAATGGTGTGCTCTTTCTTTGTATGGCGGAACTTTAAAGTGAAACGCATCAAGCAATTAATTATTCTCGCAATTGTTGTTGTAACAAGTGGCTGTAGTTTACTACAACAAGCGCCAAACGATAGTTCTCAGGCCTCATCGCTTGTTAACTCAATAGCTAATAATACGATTGTTCAACAGCTTGAAGCTCAATATGCTGAGTGGAAAGGGGTTAAGTATGCGTATGGCGGGCTCAAAAAGTCTGGAGTAGACTGCTCGGGCTTTGTTTATCGCACGTTTAAAGACCGGCTAAATAAGTTGCTGCCTCGCTCAACGGTAAAGCAGTCTGAAATAGGGCGGTCGGTTGAAATATCCAATTTGCAGTCTGGTGATCTGGTTTTTTTTAAAACAGGTTTTAAAGTTAGGCACGTCGGTATTTATACATCAGGTAATAACTTTTTGCACGCTTCTACGAGCAAGGGCGTGATGATATCAAATCTGGATAACCCTTATTGGAAAGACGCTTTCTGGCAAGCACGAAGAGTTTTAAGTCACTAGATCCGTACTACTAAATAGTAATTATGACTAGGAAGTTACTAATATTAACCGTGAGCGGAATCATTAGTTTGATATGTGAAAAATCAAAAGGTATCCCACAATTGGAGAGCTGAATTAAAACGTTGTTTTGTGAGATATATCTCACGCAAGCTTCAGTTATTGTCTGTTTGTTTTTTAACCTGAAGCCTCTAATATACACTTTATCGCTAGGACAGCAGGGAACAAGGAGCAACCAATAAGGATTTGGTTATTAAGGATGATATGAAAGGGACTAATACTCATAAGGAATGAGTATGCAAGGAAAAGGATTCAAGCTAAGGGATTAGCGATAAGGATATACAGTTGAGCCTCGTTTATAGCGGGGCTTTCTTGTGTCTGGGGCTTAAGGAATCTTAATTGATGAGCTATTTAGATCCCAAGATATACAACTCAGTAAGCCAAGGATTTATTTTAGTGCTATATTGGGCATAAATACACAACTCCTTTAACTTAAAAGAGGAGAAAGAAGATGCGATGGATTTTACCTTTAGTATTTTTTCTTGCCAGTTGTAGTAGTAAGGTTATTTATGACTATGACCCCTCCGTAGCTTTTAGCCTATTCGACCAGTATCGTTTTGTTCTTAACGTGAGTAGTGATGACCATAAGTCACTAGACAACAACCGTATTCAAAAAGCAATTATACATGAGTTGTTTGCCAAAGGACTGAAAGAGTCTGTGGCGGGACCGAACGTTTTACTCGTCCACTACTTTGTTGAAGAGGAATCGCACTTACAAAGTGCCGGTTTCAGCTATAGCTTTGGAACTTTTCACCGCCGCTTTGGGTTAGGAACGCATATTTCACCGCAGGTTAAAGAAGTTAAAGAGCGAAAACTTGTCGTGGAGATGGTTGAACCCTTCAACAAGAATGTCATTTGGCGTGCCGTGTCAAAACGCAATCTTCGGGAAAGCATGGAGCCTAGTGAACGAACTGTGTTTATTAACGAGCTTGTCGCCGAGCTGTTTCAAAAGTATCCACCTCAAACTACTGAGAACTAAGAAATATTAGTAGTGCTGCTGCGCAGGGCTTTGTTTGATGAAATGAAATGCTTCATCTCATGACTTAAGTTTTTTGTCTAAAGAACTAGCACTGTACGATATATCGCACAGAAGGTTCGGTTATTGTCTGTATGTTTATTAACCTGAAGTCTCTAATATATATTTCATCGCTAGGACAGCAGGGAACAAGGAGCAGCCAATAAGGATTTGGCTATTAAGGACGATAGAAAAGGGATTCATACTCATAAGGAATGAGTATGAAGGGAAAAGGATTCAAGCTAAGGGATTAGCAGTAAGGATATACAGTTTAGCCTCGTTTTTAACGGGGCTTTCTTGTTTCTGGGGTTTAATCAAGCAAACTTTCGTTTCATATTTAACTTAAAATCATTTCGCATATGTCGTTGAAAAGAACGAAACACTTTTAACTCCGGTTCAGGGTTTAAGCCTTGGGATAGTCGGATTATTTGCCAGTAATAAAAACCGACCTGACCAAAGTTATTGATTGCTTTTATCAGGTTTGAGCTGCTGTTATTTCCCCAGAACCCTTTACCTAAAACCAAGCCTTGTTCGTAATCATCAAGTCTATCAATTGACCCATCAATCAATTTCTCAGAACAGTTTGGTTGGGTGCATAAGGGGCGAGCTAAACCAATAACATCGACTTCCTTATCGGCAATCGCTTTCTCCATTACTTCACGGCTGCGAAAGCCTCCGGTTATCATCAGCGGTATCTTCGCCGCAGTTTTTATGCGTGAAGCATACTCAATGAAATACGCTTCACGCTTACGTGTGCTTTCTCTGACTTCAGTTGGTTCAACGCCAATCAGGCTTAGTTGTTCATAAGTGCCGCCAGAAATTTCTAATAAATCTACGCTGTCTTCACCCAACCAGCCAGCAACCGTGACACAGTCATCGAGTGAAAAACCACCTTTTTGGAAGTCAGCTGAATTTAATTTAACGCCGATAGGAAAATCAGGCCCGACTTCTTTACGTACTGATTTGATGGTTTGGCGAATGATGCGGGCTCTATTTTCAAGTGAACCACCCCATTGATCAGTCCGTTGATTAATTTTTGGTGATAAAAACTGACTGAATAAATAGCCATGAGCACAATGAATTTGAACGCCAGTGAAACCGGCTTTCTTTACGAGCCCAGCAGACTTTGTGAAGCGAAGAATAATGTCTTGAATGTCGTCTTCAGTCATCGCTTTGGGTTTGCCAAAATTACCCAGTAATTCCAAATGAATATCAGAGGGCGATAATGGTTGTTTATTAACGATTTTGGGGCATTGCCTTCCGGGGTGATTAAGCTGAACCCAAAGTTGATTTCCGGCGCAGGTGCCTGCTTCTGCCCAGCTAGAAAATAAGTTCAAGTCTTTATCAGTTTCGAGAACTACATTTCCTGCACGCTCTAAATAGCGATGGTCTATCATGACATTTCCAGTTATATGTAAACCAGTACCTCCCTTTGACCAAGTTTTGTAAAGCGTATTATGTCGTTGAGTAGGGCGGTCGAATTTATCTGCCAACCCTTCCGTCATGGCGCTTTTTCCAAGTCTATTGGGTATGGTGCTACCGCATGGTAATGCAATGGGTTGGGCTAAAGAACTTGTCATAGGGGGATCCGCCAGATAATAAATTAAGCAGTAATAAGTTGTTATTGTTAAGGCACTTATTAAAACAAAGTTTTAATAAAAATCAAACTTATCTATTGGGAAATTACATTGGCTTAAATTAGTGATTGCTCTATTCGGTGAAAATTTTAATGCCGTTGGATTGCGTCAGTAAATGAGTCGGCGTCATTCCAAACATAGCTTTAAAAGTACGATTAAAATGAGATGCATCAGAAAATCCAGCTTTGATCGCTGAGTTTGTCAGGCTGCTGTTGACAGTTAGATCGGCCAAAGAGCGAAATAAACGGTGCCATAAACGATAGCGTCGAATGGCCAAGCCTGTTTGTAAGCGGAATAATTGTGTAAGGCGAGGAACTGACAGTTCAACCTTTTCAGCCAAGGATTCTATCGATAAATTGTCATCGATGTTTTTTTGTATAAGCTCTATAACTTTATCGATTCTTGGATCTATATGATGTTGATCACTCTTTATTTGATGCAAAATAAGTTTTTCGAGGTGCTGATACATTTCTTCAGGAGGCAGCTCATTTTGAAAATGTTCAGTAAACATATCAATATAGCTTTGCTCATTTTTTATTTCATATGAAATATTCTGTACAGTATTTTGCATTAACGGTAATAGACTAGTGTAGTCATTGCAAAGTACATCTAATATACATATCGCTACAGGTGCTGAGCCAAAATCACACTCAACTTCCATGCCTGGTGGGATGAGAATACTTCTGCAAGACACTGGTTGATCAAACTCATTTGATGAGAGCTTAATAGTTCCCCCCAAACTCACTGTAAAAGACGCAGCACCTGATGAAAAACAAATAGGTTCAAATATTTGACCAATATAAAAGGTTCGCTGTTTCCACAAATATAAGCGGGAGGGTGGTTCTGAAGTATGTGCTGATGGCGCTATAAAAGTATTCATATTGTTATTTTTTTAGATGAATTGACAAGAGTTTAACTGCTGACATCACTATTAAGTGATATTCGTAATATAACATTAATCTATTAATACAAGACTGTAAACAAACAAATATGGTATGAAAAGCCTCGTTTATGAATATTTTTATGGATTAAGTTAACATTAACAACAAGTCCAGAAGGGTTTAGCAAACCTATAATAATGTGTGGTTTTTAACCGGTGAATCTTGACGTTAATTTTTTAAGCCAAAACACTTTCGATAAATTTCAGTCAATTTATTGTGCATCATCCGTTCATTCTATATTTGTCGTTTTCTTCAGGGTTAAGCTGTTTCTGGATCAGAAGGAACTGGAAGTATCTAAGTGTGTACAGCTACAAGGATATAACCAAAGTCACAAACTAAGTTCTAATTACTCGACTATAAAAACAAACATAGAGAATGATGATCATGAAAAAAATATTACTGAAACTACTTAGCACAACCACATTAGTGTGTGTCGCGGCACTTTCAACTACTGCGCTTGCCTCAAGCGGCGGGGGAGAACCTGAAGCCTGTGATGCTAACACCAAGCCAATTGTCTTCGTACATGGCTATCTGGGTGGTAACTTTAACTGGACTGATATCTGGGACTACCTAGAAGCTGATGGTTATGCGCCATGTTCACTATACGGGTTTGAGTATAGCTCTACTTGGAATAGCAATGTCACAAGTGCTCAACAATTAGCCGACTTCGTTGAAGATGTACGTGCTGACCACAATAACCAAGAAGTTACGATCGTATCACATTCAAACGGTGGTTTAGTAACACGTTGGTATCGTGAATTTGAAGGTGGTTACGCGGCGAATGATCGTTTTGTAGCATTAGCTGCTCCTCATAATGGCACGACTTGGGGTTATGTATGCTGGGACCAAGCTTGTACTGAAATGTCACCAGGCTCAAACTTTTTGAGTGCTTTAGCTGGCCGTGGTTGTGACCGTTCTGTTTGGTCTGATTCAGATGGAATCATATTGCCAGCGGAAAGTGCGATTTGTGGTATCAGTACACAAACCACAAGTGCTAGTCACCTAGGTCTGCTTTGGGACTTACAAGCATATCAAGACATCAAGGGTCATATGGAAGACCTATAGCTCTTGATTGTTAGTTTTAAGGGGCTGCCGTGAAAACGGCGGTTCCAAAGAGTTAATCATTTAGCTTTGCAATCATGACCTCAGCTAAAGTGTTTGAGGATAAGATTGAAACTATGAATGAAACGAGATCCTAATGATAGGGTGACGGCTAGTCCTCATCATGTTTTGAATACCATAAAGAATAATAAAAAGTAGCATGCGATATCGTGTCATTGGTTGTGCGTATGCCTGAGGAGAATAATGTGAAATATCTTCGGTCAAGTTTGGAATGTATTACTTCTTTAGTCATTCTGTCTTTTTTTCCAAGCATACTTTTGGCAACGGAAATAAACCCGGTTGTCATTGCCATGGTAAATAATGTTGCTATTAATGACGCCGAACTTTTGGTATTAACAGAAGCAAGAAGCCGACATTCAATGGAGCAGGTAAGCTCGGATGGGAGCTTGTCGAAAGCACAGAAACAAAAACTGATAGATGACTTGGTCCTGGCAGAAATTTTAGTTCAAGAGGCCGGTAAAACAGGGTTGGATAAATTATCACGTACAGTTGCTGAGGCTGCCATTCAATATAAGACTCTAATAGGCCAAATGTTTCTTCGCCAAGAAATTGCCAAGATGCAAGTCTCGGAGGAGGAGATTCGTCAGCGTTATGACGCTATCCCGACAAAGTATAAATATGGTTTACGCGTTATCAATGCCACTACGCAGGAAGCAGTCAATGAAATTTTGGAAGTACTGAGTACAGGTACCGAATTTAAAACTGTGTCGGATAGTTATGTCATTATGGAAGAAGATAAGAATGGAGGTTGGTTGGGCTGGTTGCGTAGCAGTCAGATAAACCCTCAACATTTAGAGGTCGTGAGAAATCTAAAAGTAGCGACGTTTACTACTACGCCGTTGAAAACCAAGACTGGATGGCGCTTTATATATTTGGAAGGCAAAAAAGAATTAGATAAAACCCCATATGATAGGTCACGAGATTGGTTACGTGATGAAATTCAGCAAATAAGAGTACAGACCCTTTTGGCAGAACTACGTCAGAATGCAGACGTTAAGTTTTTCAATCATAATTAATCTAGCTTTTGGAAGTACTCATGTTGCACGGAAAAATGATTAATATCAAAAGTTGTATTCGGCCCCTAGCTGTTGGTACTGGCATCTTATTTTTGATATTGACGGTCATCACCAATTTCGTCGAAGACGCTTCAGATCCACAGCATGCTAACGTAATGCATGTTCTGCTCGAAGAGAAAAAACCGGCTATCTATTCTGCTGACACGGAAGTCATTGAAGCGCTATCGCCTGTTATCCAAACCATTAGTCAACCAGAGACCCAAAATTTACCTTCGGCAGAACTTGATAAGCAGAAAATGAAAATCGGTTATGCCCAAGTCGAATACGCTTTGCGTTTAGTAAAGCTCGATAGCTTTGGGCAACTCGTTTTGAATGCGAATACCGAAGCATCCCTAAGCAGAGCAGTATCACGATTACCAACTGATCTGTCAGAAGAACAGATCGCACATATATTAGAACTTATAAATAATAGTCTGCCCGGTGAAACAGGCGCGAGGGTAGCGGATGTGTTCACAAAATACTATCGCTATAAAGTGACTGTGAAAGAACTAATGATTAATTCGTCACGGCCTGACAACATCGACGCGGCTATAGAACAACTAGCTATGACAACGGAATTAAGGTATGAAATATTAGGTGATGAGTATACAGAGAAGCTATTCGGCGAACAGCAGAGTCGTGCTGAATATCACCTTGAGCGGGAATTAGTAAGACGTGACAGTACCATTTCTACTGAAGAAAAAAACCAACAGTTAACTTTATTAGCAGCAAAGGCAAAGAAAAATAGTCTGGTGTTAAGTTCACCGTCAAAAGAAGTGCAGAAGCTAAACGCTGATGTGGAACAGATGCGTCTAGACGGTCTTGATGAAGAATTGATTCAGGAACGACGCGAGCAAACTGTGGGTAAAGATGCCGCGCAACAGCTTGCTCTTATGGAGGCCCAGAAAAACAAGTGGCGCCTCCGCTACCTAGAGTTTGAACGGGAAAAAGAACTAATTCTTGCAGCAAATCTGGATCCTGATCAGCAACAACTGCAAGTAGATAACTTATACCTTCTCCACTACTCAGCAGAGGAGTTGCCCGGTGCCAGAGCTTACGACCAACAATTCGCTCACTAATCAAGCAAAAACTAAACATGGTTACTCTCTTGTATATTGGCGATATGTCTTAGCTGCTTGCTCTGGTCTGTTAATGGCCCTTCCGACTATCGAGCCCAGACTGTATATTTTATCCTGGTTTGGTTTGGTGCCTTTGTTATTTGCAGTGAGAGATCTATCACTGCGACAGTGTTACTTGGTGAGCCTAGCTTCAGGCCTGGTCTTGTATTTATGTAGCTCCTACTGGGTCTTTCCGTTCATTAGCAGTATGAAAGGTTACGGCGTTATTCTTTCTACCTTGGTATCCTCTTTATATTGGGTGTACAGTGCTCAGGCAATTGCATTGGTCATGCTACTCTGGAAACTACTTTCCAGAAATGTGGTTTGGGAACGAGTGCTTTTATTTCCACTTTTATTAGTGGCGACCTATTCAATCTTCCCTAGTGTCTTGCCTGTGCAATTCGGGTTAGGGCAAAGCCATGTTTTGTTGGCAATTCAAGCGACTGACATACTGGGTATCTACGGTCTTGATTTCGCTCTTGCTCTGAGTAATATCTGCATCTTTGAGCTATTGAGGCTGCGGTATTCTAAGTCCAGTCTTTTATCTTTTTTATTGCCAGTTCTTTTTTTTAGCTTATGGTTTTCTTATGGCTACTTTAGTCTGGAAGATTGGGAGCGGCGACAACAGGGCTGGGCGACAAAAAAAATTGGTTTAGTACAGCCGAACGATGCAGCCAGTATCGCTATTCCTGAGCCGAAAACAGGTTACGGTTGGTCTTACCCGCCAGAAATGGAAATGACGGAGCAGTTGGTTAAGGCTGGGGCTGAAGTCGTCTTTTGGCCAGAATCTCGTTATAAAGGTTATTTTGATAGTGGATATGTACGCGCTGCGTATTTACATAGAGTGAAACAATTAAAAACGCCTCTGATCATGCAGGATCTAGAGTACGTAAATAGTAGGGCTTCAGATTCAGGGAGCAACAAAACTTATAACACCTTATTTATGTTGTCTGCTAAAGGGGAGCTCGTATCCTTCTACCGTAAGCAAAAACGCATTGCTTTCGGAGAGTACATTCCTTTAATCGATGATAGCCCTGCAATGCGCTCGTGGGCGCAAGTTATAATCGGTGACTTCTTGGCAAAAATTTCTGAGGGGAAAGGTAGGCAAACCTTCACTGCCGCCGGTATGAATATTATTCCGCTGATATGTTTTGAAGTAATCTTTCCGAAGTTTGTGGCAGATGCTGTTGTACAAAGTCCATCAGGAGGCGTATTGCTTGCCGCGTCATTTGATGCTTGGTTTGGTCAAACTCATGCGCCTTTCCAGCACTTAGCACTTTCAAGAATACGCGCGGTAGAAAACCGTTTACCTTTAGTACACCTTATTAATAATGGGCCATCTGGTGTTGTGATGCCGAGTGGCCGGATCATTGCTCAAACAGAAGCCTTCAGTAAGTTAGCGGTCACAGTCGATATGCCGTATTCAGAACATCTGGAGGCTAGCGTATTTAGTACTTATCCTCGGGCATTTATATATTGTGTTTATGGTGTATTGTTAATGATGGTTATTAAGCGTGTATATGTCAGGAGATTGAAGTTAAGTTTGAGTAAAACATAAAGGTATGAGAAATAATGAATTAAATTATTCTCTAAACCTTAAAAAATTTAAATGCCTACCGGATTTGATTGAAATTCAGTGCGATCACTGAACCAATAGCCTTAGGAGTGTTAATAAACAACAGTTTACTCTTGGTGATATTAAAAAAATAAATATTTGCTGCGGGAAGATATATGCGGAGAATGGACGCTAAATTTCATTTATAGTATACAAATGAAATTTAGCGAAGGCTTTGTGGAGCGCAAGCTCAATAATTTTAAAAAAGCCTGATCTATTTCTGAATAGACTTAGCCATTCAAAAGTGACATCGCCGCTTCCATTTGAGCAGTTAAATCTTCATCTTCATTTGGATCAATATGAGGGTCGACTCCCATTCGTTTAAATGCAGAGATGTGTGACCAGTCCATTTCAAGGTAATGATGCTCAGAACCAATATAGTTTTGCAGCATAGCTACCATGACTAAATCAGCATAGTCTGGTTTGTCACCTGTTCGCATGAAGTTTACACACTCTTTTGGAACGGGTCTGAGTTCGGCTGGGAAATCCCACTTTTCAAGAATTTTCTCACCAACAATTGGTTGTAATTCATCAACTAAATTATCAAGCATGACGCTGTTAATTTGAACGTCATGATCTTCAACATATTTTAGAACCGGAAGTGCTCCGATGGCGTAAATTAAGCCAGCGAGTGTGGCTTGTCCAGCTGCTAAATGAGAATGTTGGCGAGCAAGAACATTACAAATACCGGCCACTTCTGTGCTTCTTTGCCATGTTGCTCGCATGCGCGTATCAATCATCTCAGAGGTTGCCTGAAACATTTGTTCCATCACCAAACCAGTTGCCAAGTTGCTGGTGTATTGCATTCCTAGGCGGTTAACAGCCATGTTTAAGTTTGTGATTTCGTTAGCACCACGAAACAGCGGGCTATTACTTACTTTCAATAAACGGGCAGAGAGTGCCGTATCTTTATTAATAACTTCAATTAAATCAAATAAGCTTGAGTCTTCATTTTCGGTTATTTCCCTAACATCAAGTGCAATTTCTGGCAGTGTAGGTAAAACGATCGAATCATTTTCTATAGCATTGAGAATGTCTTGTTTAATTTGTTGACCAAGATCGGACATGGAAGTTAAGCCTCTTAAAATATCATCATATTTATTTTGGAATAAAATATCTGTTGATATTAGTTATAGCAGAGGCTTGGTGCTTTTGTGCTCTTTATTTAAAGAGCTTTGTATGAATATTGTGAATGCTTGTTTTAAAGAGCGTAATTTAACTCGCTGACAGTAAAAGGATGGCTTTTCTCAAGGTCAAAATACACTTTAGAATTACTTTCAGAATACGAAGTGCTTAAAATAGCCAAAGTGATTGAGCCCGTTTGGGTACTCCAGTGTGAACGAACAATTGAACCGCATTTTTTTCCATCTTCAGTGAAAATATCAGCACCTGCTTTTTTGGTGAACTTTTCTGGAGACGACAATAAAAACATTTTCTTTTTTAACTTACCCAAAAACTTCATACGAGCAATAATTTCCTGGCCGGTATAACAGCCTTTTTTAAAGCTAACGGCACCTAGGTCCTGTAAATTCAAATATTGTAAAATGAATTGATCTTGTGTGACGTCATACAGTTCAGGAATTCCCATTTTTGCTTCCATTGCAAACCATGCTTCTGAATCAGTTCCGGTAACTAAGTGGTGAATATTTTGATCTTGGCTCCATATTTCAAATAACGGTGCACTATTTGATATGCATGCGATGACGTCAGAACCAATATGGGCTAATTGATAAGCTTTTTCTGGAAAAATTGGTTTATTATCTTGGGAGGCTATATAAGCAAATGCAGAATAGCGCTCTTCAATATTGATCTCGCATTTAAAAAACACTTTGTATTTTTTAATGTTCGTGAGGAACAACTCTACCGTGCTACTTTCTAGTCGAAGCAAAAAACCATTTTCAATACGAGCTATTTTGAAAAGACCATACATTCTACCTTTTGGGGTATTCATTGTACCAAATTGAATGTGCTCGCTATCCAAAGTGCTTATGTCACAACTTAACTGACCTTGGAGAAATTTTTCAGCATCAATGCCAAGTACTGAAATAAAGCTATAGGGAAGACGAGCTAGAGTCTGAATATTGTCTTTAATGATCGGTGTGATGGTGGTGTACATAATAACCTTATTATAATATTTCTACTTCTGAGGGGGAGATACCATATTTTGACCAAACTCTTAAACGGCGAAATTCACTTTGGCTTTTTATATTTTGTCTGCAGAGTATAACAGTGTATCGGTTAGAACTAATATCAGTAGACGTGAATTGTAAAATGCAGAGCCAAGGTGATATGAAGCTACTATTGAGTAAGTTAACAATGATTGGTTTTTTATTTAAACCATAAACTTTGAGTACTTGTTTAGAAAGACTAATGTGTTTAATTGATTTTTTTGAACCTAGTAAACCAAACAAGTTAACATAATAAAAGCTGATGCCCAACAAGATTAGCGATACTAGTAAGATTGAAATTGTTGGGGCGTCTCGTGTTCCAACTATCACTATTGCGGATAGGCAAGGTAATGCAATGATGGTAGAAAGAAAAAATGATGGCTTCAGTTCGAGCTTAATCAGGTCGAACATGTTTAATAATAATTTTAACGATTCTTGCTGTATCTGGGTCTTCTGGTTGTCCGTTTCGCATAAACCAGCTAAATAGGTCAGGGTCTTCACATTCTAAAAGGTTTTCATATCGTACCTTATCATCGGCAGATAAGTCTTGGTACGCTTCCTTAAGAAAAGGAACCAAGATGACGTCAAGCTCAAGCATACCTCGACGGCTGTGCCAATATAAACGGTTAAATTCTACATTGTTAGTATTGTCAGGGCAGTCATTTTTGATTGTGTCAGGCATGAACGAATCCAAAGTGCTTTATTTAGGAGGTCGAATTATAAATGAGTGAGGGGGCAGGGCTCAAGGCTGTTGTGACTTAATACCACTTAAGTTTTGTGTAATGCTATTTGCTTGAAGGGTGATGATCAATATAATTGACTTTCAAAGCATCTAGAGGGGACATATCCCAAGTGTCTGACTTAACTTTAGGGCTTCCTGTCGATAGACGTTTGCTTGATTGTGAATCCGAGCTACTTTTTGAGCTAGGTTTTTTATTTAAAAAGTTAAAATTCATTTTTACGCCCTGTTACATAAATAAACAATAGCGTAATGTTAGTTGTTTTTTTGTTAAAATGCATTGCCCGGCTAGCATAATTAACGCACTTTTACATTTGGTGTGTATATTAATATTTTGGATCTAGAATGACTGCCCAGTTAGATACAATAACTAAAACTGAAAATCGTAATGTGGAGAAAACGGAAAAACAATGGTTTGTGTACATGATACAAACCAAATGCGACAAACTATATACCGGAATAACAACTGATATAGAAAGACGTTTTAATGAGCATTTTCAGTGTTTTAAGGGGGAGTCAAATAAAGGCGCGAAGTACTTTCGTGGTAGAAGACCAATGCTCATCGTGTATCGAGAGTTGTGTGAAAACAGGTCTGCGGCATCTATTCGTGAGTACCAGATAAAAAAAATGAGTGCGCTTCAGAAAAGAGCACTTATAAAGGGCGTTCATACTTAGTACTAAATTTGTGTATCGATAAAAATAAAACCATTCAATTGATCATTTACTCATTTACTGCTGAACCTTCAGCAGTGCATATTAAGAACGTACTTGTTTTGGTACTTTTACGGTTCCTGCCTACTTTCGGGCCAAGTATGGAGCATGATATTTTAAGTAGCTTTGCCGTATCTCCTTTACGATCATAGCAATAATTCAAAATATGCTGAATTTGTCTCGCTGCCGTATTGGTAAGGAACATAAAACGTATTTAAAGTTTGTTAATAGCAAAATGTTGATTGATAGCGTCAGCTTGAAGGGAACTTAACTCAAGGTGATGCAATAGCTATGCTCATACATCAAGCTATTGAAATATAAAAATAAACCACTTTTCAGTGTTTGACGTTCTGAGTCGCTGTTATTGTTAGCATATGAAAAGTAATGAGGTGCTAATTTAATAACGGTGGGCGTATGGAGGGTAACGCTTTTAGTGTGGTGTAGAGCGATACATCTTGAATTACTGAATAATCTGTTTAATCTATCAACAGATATAAAATGAAAAACAATAAAAGGAATCTGCGACATGCTGTTCAACCCCAAGAAACATAATATCGAATATAAAGACCCGAAAACCCGCGAGTTAATGCAAAAAGTCATTGATTTTATGGAAGAGAAAGGTCTAAAAAGTATTAAGAAAGATTGGCATGAAAAACTTTGGAATCACGAGTTTGTTGAATTCATGAAGGAAAACCAGGTAATGGCTACCTTAATGACGCCTTCTGGCTATGGTGCTGAAGATTCACGATGGGATACTTCACGTAATATCGCTTTTGCAGAAATTACCGCCTTTTATGGTATCACTTACTGGTATACCTTCCAGGTCTCTATGCTGGGTTTAGCACCGGTTTGGCTGGGTAGCAATGAAGAAATCAAACAGAAAACAGCAAAGCTTCTGCAGGAAGGCGAGGTGTTCGCTTTTGGTCTATCTGAAAAAGAACATGGCGCAGATATTTATTCTTCTGACATGATGCTGGAGTCATTAGGTGAGGGTAAGTATAAAGCAAATGGTGATAAGTATTACATTGGAAATGGCAATGAAGCCGCCATCGTGTCCACCTTTGGTAAAATGACGGGTTCAGATGAGTATGTTTTCTTTGGTGTTGATTCTAAACACCCTAATTATACTTGTGTAAAAAATACGGTAAATGAACAGAACTACGTTTCTGAATATGAGGTAACAGATTACCCCATTACCGACGCCGATATCATGGAGAAAGGTCCAAAAGCATGGGATAACATGCTTAACACTATCAATGTTTGTAAGTTTAATCTGGGCTTTGGCGCAATAGGTCTTTGTGAACATGCTTTTTATGAAGCCATTGATCATGCTTCAAACCGGAATGTTTATGGGAGTTATGTTACTGATTTTCCACATGTTAAGCGTTTGTTTGTAGATGCTTATGCTCGTCTTGGTGCGATGAAACTATTTGCTGAGCGTGCAACTGATTATATGAGAAGTGCATCAACGGAAGATAGGCGTTATCTTTTGTTTAACCCAATGGTCAAAATGAAAGTAACGTCTCAAGGTGAGGATGTTATCAATCACTTATGGGACATTATTGCAGCGAAAGGTTTTGAAAAAGAGCCGTTCTTTGAAATTGCTGCGCATGAAATTCGAATGCTTCCGAAGCTTGAAGGCACCGTTCATGTCAATATGGCACTTATCATCAAATTCATGAAGAACTACTTTTTTAATCCTGCAGAGTTTCCAGAAATCCCACGTCGTGATGATGCCACGAACGATGACTTCTTGTTCAATCAAGGTCCAACAAAAGGCTTAGCGAAGATTCAGTTTCATGATTACAACATTGCTTACAATAGTGTTGACCTGCCTAACGTTAATGTTTTTAAAGAACAGATTGCTGACTTTAAACGCTTTTTGCTCAAAGCCTCACCCGATGAGCATCAATCTAAAGATATTGACTATTTATTAGCATTAGGTGATTGCTTCACTTTAGTTGTTTATGGGCAATTGATTCTTGAGAATAAAGCGATTAAAGGGATTGGTGATGATTTGGTCGAAGAAATATTCGATGTCATGATTCGGGATTTTTCAAAATATGCAGTTAATATTCTGACAAAGCCGAGTAATTCTGATGAACAAAAAGAATTTGCTAAAGCGTTGATTAAAACGCCAGTTCCAAATGCCCAGAGATTTGAGAAACTCTTTCAAGAGCAGGTATATACTTTGAAGGATAATTACCAAATGAGGGATCAGGAAGTTTAACCACTTCAAATGTGGCGAAAAAAAACCACAGTCATTTTCAAGGTGACTGTGGTTTTTAACAGAAGCTTATTAGGCTAACGTTTAGGTAAAATATTTTTCAATTTATCGCGCATTTCCAGAATAGATTTTTCAGTGGTTTCCCAGTCAATACAAGCGTCGGTGACTGAAACGCCATATTTAAGTTCTGAGAGGTCGTCTGGAATCGACTGGTTGCCAAAATTCAAATTACTTTCAACCATGATGCCGACGATAGACTTATTACCATCAAGGATTTGGTTACTCACATCTTGAATGACTAAAGGCTGAAGCGCAGCATCTTTATTTGAGTTAGCATGGCTGCAATCTACCATAATGTTTTTTGCGAGTTTCGCTTTTTCTAATTCTTGCTCACAGATTGCGATATTGACTGAATCATAATTAGGTTTTCCACCACCGCCACGTAATACAACATGCGCATTTGGATTGCCTTTTGTACGTACAACTGAAACTTGTCCCTGACGGTTAATCCCTAGAAAACTGTGTGGGTGAGAGACAGAGTTTAATGCGTTCATCGCCACGCCTAATCCCCCATCAGTGCCATTTTTAAAGCCTATGGCAACTGATAAACCGCTGCTCATTTCTCGATGAGTCTGCGATTCAGTGGTACGAGCACCAATTGCCGACCAAGAAATTGTATCCTGCAAATATTGAGGTGAAATAGGGTCTAATGCTTCAGTTGCGGTAGGTAAACCAATTTCAGCGATGTCGAGTAATAACTGTCTACCGATATGTAAGCCTTCTTTTATATCAAATGAATCATTTAAATGAGGGTCATTGATTAAACCTTTCCAGCCAACTGTTGTACGAGGTTTCTCGAAGTAAACGCGCATGACTAAATAAAGTGTATCATCTACTTTCTTTGATAGTTCTTTAAGTTTATGAGCATACTCTTTGGCAGCATCAACGTCATGAATAGAGCATGGGCCGACTACCACAAAAACACGGTGATCTTCACGGCTCAAAATATTATTAATTGTTTCCCGACCTTCAGTGATCATTTCTTGAGACTGTTCAGTCAGTGGAATGTCAGCTTTCAACTGTTCTGGAGTGATTAGCACTTCTTGCGAAGATATATTTATATTATCTAGCTGATTTGTCATTTTTATACTCATGGTGCCTATTAAATTGTGCATATGTTGCGGTATAAAACATATGATTGCAACGTTCTCGTACATTACTGAATCATAAAAAAATATATATTTACCGAGTATGCTTTAGATTGAACCTATACTAGTTTTATAGATAGAGAAAATAGCCGGAAAACGGGCTGAACTGAATTAACAATTTGGATTAGATTTTGAATCAAACGGTGAATTTAACAAAGAACGACCTAATTTCAATCCGAGCGATTTCACAGCAATTACGTGTGCCTGAATTAAGTTATCGAGTGAGTCACCCTGAAGAAATCGCAGATGAAATTCAGGGTTTTTTTTCTGGCTTTGGGGATGTATCGGACTCAAACAGAAATAATTCAGCTCTTAAGTATTTAACAACAACATTAGCAAAGCCGTCACTTCCCGTTAATTTAAATAATCTTGCGTTTATCTCTGATCGTTTTTTTGATGTTTGGGGGCGTAAAAATAGATTATATGATGATATAAATACGATACTTAAAACTTGGCGACACCCATTTTTTAAAATGATGTATCAAAGCCCGGATTTAAAACTGCTTGTAAAATTTGTTGAATTTATCGATGTGATTACAAATGATAACTTAGCTTGGATGTCTCGCCCAGAGCGGTCAAAGAAAGTTGTATTGGATGAACTCAGCAACATCGGCGATTTACTTTTTGAGTCGACTTGTATAAATGATGCTTTTATAGACTCTTTGATAAGCCAATGGCAAGTTTTTTTTACGAAACAAACAAGCAAGTCACAAAAGGTTATACAAAGACTTACCCTTTCAGAGTCTCAACTTTCTTGGGGGTTATATTGCGATACCCAAGCTAAATCTTTTCAAAACACCTTGTTTTTAGATCAGCCTGTAGCCTGTTCACTCCAGGACTTTTTGTCGAATTATTGGGTTAAAGTGATTTCTGAAAATATTGAAAAAGAAACAGGCCCGCATATACCAGATGAAATAAAAAAACTTACAGCCAAATTGAAAGCTGTTTTTTGTACAAAAGGGAGTGCGGCGCTTCGATGGGTAGAAAACCTTGTCGATGATTTACAAATAGAATCCTCAAAAATTGATATACAAATTCCTGACGAAGCCTGGCGTTGCTTAGAAGCCGATCTTGTAGAAATTTTGCAAGGTAGTCCTGTTTCTGAGAGTAGTTATATTCCTTTAAATATGAATGACAGCCAGTTGAAATATGTTGATGCTCAATTGCATAACTCGATTGAGGTGAGTAAATGGTTTTATTCAACCGATGATTCATTTGAAAATCGTCAACAGGTCGTCGCTATTTTTCCTGAGAATCAAGAAGTTCTATTTTGTAATTACTTGGGTATTAAAACAAACCGATATACCTTTAAAGACTTATCGAAAGAAATTCAAAGCGGCTTATTAAAACCGCTTCAAGTTGAAGCTAGCTTTTTAGAGGTGATTCAAAAAACAAGTTTAGGTTTGTTAAAAGTCGCAACAACCCAAAAGAAAGCTCGAGTTATTGCAGCTGAGAAGGCGAAAAAAGAAGCAGAAATATTACTTGCAGAAAAGGAACGAGCTGAAAAAGCAGCGATGATTAAGGCTGAAGAAATTGCCGATCGAACTAAAAAAATGCTTCAAAAACGTTTGGATAAACAAAGGGCTGATCAAGAGAGTGTGGCTTTTAACCAAATTTCAAAATGTAAGCTTGGTGCATGGATATCAGTGGTGAAGAAGGGTGATGCACAGAGTAGTGAGTCCAAACGCTATAAGCTGGTCGTAAAGCTTGCCGCAACAGATAAATTTATCTTTGTTGATAAGTTAGGTATTAAAAAAATTGAATATACTGAATCTATGCTAATGCAGGGGATCATAAATAATGAAATAGAAATTATTAGTGACGGTGCTGAATTCGAACAAAGTTTAGAGCGTGTAGTAAGTCGTTTACGGGTATCAAAATAAAGAGGCGATTAGTGTGAAAGATGATGAGTTAGCTAAGTTTTTTAAGGTAGATGAACGACGAGAAGAAGCTCGCTTAAACTTAGGTGCAGAAATTTATATAGAAACAGTTGCACAAGAGCCTGGTGAGAACAAACCGCCAGTAGTGCTTAAATGTGAAAGTGTAGATTTATCAGCAAATGGATTACAGGTATTTGTTGATGAAGCGCTTGTTGAGGGGGCAATTCATTCGTTGTTTATAGAATTTGATACCCAACAAAAACCTTTTAAATTAACAGCAGAAGTTCGTTGGGTAAAGCCTCACCCGAAAGGTTACTTAATCGGGCTCTCACTTTATGATTCAGATGGAACTGAAATTATTGATTGGAAATTTATGATGGCTAAAAGTTTAAATTAATCCCTACAAGTGATTAACGACTCACTACTCTGGTGAGTCGTCCATTAATGTCTCTTCGCCTTCCTGATCTGCGTGGCTGTCTTCAGTAGCTGCTTCATCCGTAGCATCTTCATCGGAGCTTGGACCGAAAAGTGCTTCCTTATCAAAGTCTTGCATTGCATCATTAATAGTGAATGTTCCACCAGTACCTAAACCTTCAATGCTCGGTAGGGGCTCATCCGTGATAAATGCAATCGCATCAGCAACACTCTCAGTAGGAGATTCTTCCATCAAGGCGTGTCCTGAGAATGGGTATTTAACTAATATTGCGTCGCTAAGTGCTTCTTCCCAACGTGTAGCATGTTCGGGTGAACCCCAATTATCAGATTTACCCCACATGACTAAGGTGGGCGTGATAACTTCAGACATGTCAAAAAGCATACCTTGTTCCATTAGCTGTCGAACACGCTTCAGTTGGTATACATTAGAGGCATGGGCGCCATCACTTTGAGCTAAGTGAATATAACGGTCCAAATTGACGCGTTTAATATTTTCGGAGCTGCTATAAAAATCGTCAACTATGGTTGAAATAACGGTAGCTGGTTGGAAATATCGATTTAAGACATCCATGCCTGATGCTGTGACATAATTTAATATCCAGGGGACTTCTTGTTGGTAGCCTAGTGGGCTGATTAGAATTAATTTATCAAGTTTTTGGGGATGATCCAGTGCATATAATGCAGAAAGATACCCACCATAGGAACTGCCTACTAAGGAAAACTTATCAAGCTTCAGGTCTTCAATGAAATACTCAAACGTATGCTGGATGTAGTGTAACGTCAAATTTTCAGCACAAGTGTCTGCTGGATCACTAAGGCAGTGTGGTGCGCTTGTTAGTCCCGAGCCTGGTAGGTCAATGGCAATAACCCGGAAGTCCTGGCTTAAGGTTTCTATCCATTTATCCCAGGTATGTAATGATGATATTTCACCGTGAAGTAATACAACTACAGGGCCTTCACCAATATCTCGATAATGGATCGGGGAACCAAAGTCATTATCGATCCATTTGGAGTCAGGGTAACTATATTTACTTCGTACGTACCAGTCAGGAAGCTCAGAGAACCCAAGAAAACTGGTCAGGGACGTTGCGGATTTGGATGCACCATTAATATTGGTGCAAGCGGTGAGTGTTAAAACAGTCACGATAGAAAGAACAGCAAAAAGCAGACGTGTCACTATAAAATATCCATAATTAAATTTGAACGTCGAAAAAGACTCGAAAACGAAGCGCTAATACTAGCAGTAACAATGAGCAACATTCAGTGACACAGTACAAATATCACAAGCCTTTTTTGAAATATAGGCAACTCTTATTCGTCAAAAGCGCGTGCCGCAGTGGTATTGAAGCCACCATCGACGTATAAAATTTCACCACTGATACCGCTCGCAAGGTCTGAGCATAAAAAAGCAGCGGCATTCCCCACTTCTTCAATCGTTACATTACGGCGCAGAGGGGTTTGTTTCTCGTTTTCAGCGAGCATTTTACGAAAATTCTTAATGCCGGATGCGGCTAATGTTCGAATAGGGCCCGCTGAAATTGCATTGACACGGGTGCCGTCAGGGCCAAGGCTGCTTGCCATATATTTTACATTCGCTTCTAAACTTGCTTTTGCTAAACCCATCACGTTGTAGTTAGGCATTGTCCGTTCTGCGCCTAAATAAGTGAGGGTTAGTAATGAGCCGTTTCTACCTTCCATTAGTTTTCGACCTGCTTTTGCGAGGGCAACAAAGCTGTATGAGCTTATATCATGAGCAATCTTGAATCCTTCACGGGTTGTTACATCAACATAGTCACCATTTAGTTCATGCCCTGGGGCAAAGCCTACTGAGTGCACAATGATGTCTATACCATCCCAAACCTTGGAAAGTTCGGCAAAAACATTTTCTATTTCATCATCACTTGAAACATCGCAAGGTAAAATAATTGAAGAGCCCCATTCTGCTCCGAATTTTTCTACGCGTGGTTTAAGTTTTTCATTTTGATAGGTTAAGGCAATTTCGGCGCCTTCTCGGTGAAAAGCACTTGCAATGCCAGATGCGATAGATAATTTGCTGGCGACGCCAACAATAAGAACTTTTTTACCTGCTAAAAAACCCATAAATAGCGTCTCTAAAGTGTATGTGATTGATAATTAAAGGTTAGCATTTGATCTTATGTTGCTATGAGTAAAAATAAGCCGCTTCCAATAAATTTTTTGTATATTCCTCTTGTGGTGAGGAAAATAAAGTTTCGCAATCAGATTGTTCGATCACTTGGCCCTGTTTCATCACAAGTACCTGATGGCTTAAAGCTTTCACAACGGCCAAATCATGGCTAATAAAAATATAGGCGATGCCATATTTTTTTTGTAAATTCCGTAATAACTCGACTACCTGAACCTGTACAGTTCTATCAAGAGCGGATGTCGGTTCATCCAGAATAATAAGTTTTGGTTTTAGAACTAAGGCGCGCGCTATAGCGATACGTTGACGCTGGCCGCCAGAGAATTCATGAGGGTAGCGATGGCGTGTTTCCGGATCAAGTTCAACTTCTTTTAATACCGATATAATCATAGCCTGACGTTCATTTTCTGAGCCAATATTATGAATTTTCAAACCTTCTTCAATGATTTGATAAATAGACATACGAGGACTCAAACTGCCGTAAGGGTCTTGGAAAACGATTTGTATTTCTTTACGGAATGGTCGAAAAGCAGCTTGATCGAAATCGTGAATTGCTTGACCTTGAAAATAAATCTCACCTTGGCTTTGTAACAGCTTTAAAATTGCTAAGCCAAATGTTGTTTTACCGCTACCACTTTCACCGACAATGCCTAATGTTTCACCTTCTCGTACTTGAATGCTAATGTCGTTTGCTGCTTTAAGATAGTCGGTTGTTTTGCCCCAAAAATTAGTCTTGGTCGGAAACCAAACGTTCACTTTGTCAGTTGTTAAAATGGTTTGTGCTTGTTGGTTAACAGGAGAGGGGGAGCCTGTTGGGTCTGATTCTATTAGTTCACGCGTGTAGCTTTCTGATGGATCCTTAAAAATATGTTCACAAGTGCCTGACTCCACGACATTTCCATGGCGCATGACAATGACATCATCGGCATAATGCTTAACAATATTCAGATCATGTGAAATAAGAATAACGGCCATGCCCAGCTTTTTTTGCAATGATTTAATTAGCTGTAAAACCTGTTTTTGTACGGTAACATCGAGAGCGGTGGTCGGTTCGTCAGCAATGAGTATGTCGGGTTCGTTTGCTAAGGCCATCGCAATCATAACGCGTTGCTTTTGACCGCCTGAAAGTTGATGAGGGTAGGCATCTAATCGTTCAGCAGGGTTAGGGATACCGACTAATTCAAGTAACTCAATAACGCGCGCTTTAGACTCTTTAGTTGTTAACTTTTTGTTATGTAGAAATAAAGATTCACTGATTTGTTTTTCAATATTATGCAAAGGGTTTAGTGAAGTCATTGGCTCTTGGAAGATCATGCCAATATGAGCGCCACGAACATTGCGCATTTCCGCGTCAGAAATTCGAAGTAGGTCTTTATTTTGAAAGCTTATTTCGCCCTTAGGATGAAAAGCTTTATCTTTTGGTAATAATCTTAAAATAGATTGTGCCGAAACTGATTTTCCAGAGCCACTTTCGCCTACAATCGCTAAGGTTTTACCTTTGAAAACTTTAAAACTAATGTTCTCAGCGGCAGTAATGACCGAGTTGTTTTGATTAAAACAAACCATAAGGTCTTTGATTTCGAGAATTGGTTGTTGAGTCTGATTAGTCATGATCTACATTTTCCTGGGGTCAAATGCATCACGAACAGCTTCACCGATAAAAACCAGTAGAGAGAGCATTAATGCGAGCACAACAAAAGCCGATGCACCTAACCAAGGTGCATGTAAGTTAGTTTTACCTTGAGCAATTAATTCACCTAAAGATGGTGAGCCAGGCGGTAATCCGAAACCGAGAAAATCAAGCGATGTCAGTGTGGTAATAGACCCTGTTAAAATAAACGGCATAAAGGTGAGTGTTGCGACCATGGCATTGGGAAGCATATGACCAAACATGATGCCTTTATTGTCTAAACCTAAGGCTCGTGCAGCACGTACATATTCTAGGTTTCTTGCGCGTAAGAATTCAGCCCGAACCACGTCAACCAAACCCATCCAGCTAAACATCAGCATAATACCGAGTAACCACCAAAAGTTTGGTGTAATAAAGCTAGTCATAATAATCAATAGAAATAAAACAGGTAAACCTGACCATATTTCGATAAACCTTTGCCCGACTAAATCAATTTTGCCGCCATAAAAACCTTGAATAGCGCCAATAATAACGCCAACAATTGAGCTGAAAATGGTCAAAGACAAGCCAAATAGAACGGATATTCGAAAACCATAAAGAAGCCTTGCAACCACATCTCGCGCTTGATCATCACTCCCCAGCCAATTTTCAGCAGAGGGTGGAGCAGGAGCAGGAACTGGCAGGTTGTAGTTGATGGTATCGTAGCTGTAACGGACTAATGGCCATAACATCCAGCCTTTTGCATTGATCAACTCTGCTACGTATTCGTCTCTATAGTCTGTTTCTGTTTCAAAATCACCGCCAAAGGTTGTTTCAGGGTAAATATTTAAAACCGGAATGTAGAGTTGTTGGTCAAAGTAAACGGCAATAGGTTTATCGTTCGCAATGAATTCTGCAAAGAGTGAAACAAAAAATAAAATTGAAAAAAATATCAGTGAATAAAAACCACGTTTATTCTTTTTGAAATTCGAAAGGCGACGCTGATTAAGCGGTGTCCAGCTTGAAGGTGATAAAATTTTCATCAATGCTCCCTGCTTGCAAAGTCAATTCTAGGGTCAATGATGACATAGGTTAAATCACTAATAAGTTTCAAAATTAATCCCATTAGTGTGAACACAAATAATGTACCAAACATCACAGGGTAGTCACGATTTAAAACAGCTTCAAAACCTAAAAGGCCTAAACCATCTAATGAGAAAATAACTTCAATTAACATCGAACCTGTAAAGAAAATACCTATTAAGGCACTTGGCATTCCTGCTATGACAATTAGCATGGCGTTACGAAAAACATGTCCATATAAGATTTTATTGTCAGTAAGACCTTTTGCACGGGCGGTCGTGACGTATTGTTTGTTGATCTCATCTAAAAATGAGTTTTTTGTTAGCATAGTGAGAGTAGCAAAACCACCTATAACCAAGGCAGTCACGGGTAATACCAAATGCCATGCGTAATCTAATAGCTGGTCAACGACCGACATTGTCTCAAAGTCAGGCGATGTTAAACCTCTTAGTGGGAACCAATCGAAATAGCTTCCCCCTGCAAAAACAACAATAAGAATGACACCAAAAAGAAAGCCGGGAATGGCATAACCAACGATAATGACGCTGCTGGTCCATAAGTCGAAGTTTGAGCCGTCTTTAATCGCTTTTTTAATACCAAGCGGAATTGAGATTAAATAAATGATTAATGTGGACCAAAGCCCTAAAGAAATAGACACCGGCATTTTTTCGAGAACCAGTTCAGTGACTTTTTTATCACGGAAGAAACTCTCTCCAAAATCAAATACGGCATAATTTTTTATCATGATAAAAAAACGTTCGTAGGCGGGCTTATCAAAGCCATAAAGTTTTTCTATGCGTGTAACCAGTTCAGGGTCTAAACCTTGAGCGCCACGATACTTCGATGCTGAGCTCGAAGAGCCTGTTTGAGAAGGGCTGTTGCTGGACACTTCAGAGCTGCCACCACCAAGTCGGGACTGAACATCAGAATCCATGCCTTGTATTTGAGCCAGCATTCGTTCAACTGGCCCGCCGGGCGCCGCCTGAACGATAATAAAATTTAACAGCATGATCCCAAGAAGTGTCGGGATCATGAGTAGTAGTCTTCTAAATATATAGGCACTCATAGCGCTTTATCTGATCCCGACTTTTTGAACCACCAGGTATCGATCGACACCCCTGACTTAGGCGAAACTGCAGGTTTGGCTAAACGTTTAGTATAAGCGACGCGCTGTACGGGGTTAAACCAGTTAGGGATGACATAATGGCCTGCTAACAATACGCGGTCTAAAACACGTGTACGGTTAACTAAAGCTTCGCGGTCTGGTGCGGAAATAACCAAGTCAACTAGCTGGTCAATAACAGGGTCTTCAATACCTGATAAATTTCTTGATCCGGGGGTATTTGCTTTACTTGAGTGCCAATATTCTCGTTGCTCATTTCCGGGTGAGTTGGACTGGCCAATGCTAGATACCATGACATCAAAATCGAAAGCGCGACGTCGATTGATATACTGTGAAGTATCGACAATGCGGATGCTGGCATGAATGCCAAGCTTTTGAAGGTTCTTAATAAATGGTAATACAATTCGTTCGAAATCTTTACTGGCTATAAGAAATTCAAATTCGAAAACTTTTCCTGTTTTCGCATTGGTCAGTTTGTTGTTTTTTACAGACCAACCGGCAGACTTAAGTATTTTCATTGCCGTACGCAAATTTTTACGAATACTATTAGGCGCATTTGTATTTGGAACGGAATATGTCTCGTTAAAGACACTTTGAGGTAATTGTGATTTAAAGGGCGCCAGAATTTCTAACTCTTCTAGAGACGGTAAACCAGAAGAAGCTAGCTCAGAATTTTCAAAATAACTTTGGTTGCGAGCATATTGGCTATTAAATAAGTTCTTATTAGTCCATTCAAAGTCAAAAGCATAAGCCAGTGCTTGGCGTACTTTTGGGTCTTTAAATATTTCACGGCGAGTATTAATCACAAATGCCTGCATACCTGCGGGCATTTGGTGTTTAACTTCTTCTTTAATCAACTCACCAGAGTCAAACTTCTTACCGACATAAGAATTAGCCCAATTACGTGCAGTTCTCTCTAGACGAAAATCATACTCGCCCGCTTTAAATGCTTCCAGAGCAACGGTGTTATCTTTGTAGTACTCAAAAATAATCTGGTCAAAATTATATCTGCCTTTATTGATTGGCAGATCTTTAGCCCAGTAATTTTCATTTCTTATATAAGTAATGGAACGGCCTGGCTGAAAACTTTTGATTTTGTATGGGCCATTTCCTACGGGGATATCAAGCGATGCGCGGCCAAATTCACTCTTAGTCCAATAAGCTTTAGAAAATATAGGCATTTGACCAAGTATCAATGGTAACTCTTTGTTTTGATTGGTCGAGAATAGAAATTGAATGGTGTTAGCGTCAATTATTTTAAGCGAAGCTACATCAGCATAATAGGCACTATAGAATGGTCTGGCTTTGTCATGCGTTGTGAGCGTTGTAAAACTAAACTCAACATCTTCAGCGGTAATGGCTGAACCGTCACTGAATTTCGCACTTTTATTAAGGTGAAACGTAACCGAAGATCGGTCATCAGGTACATCAACAGACTCTGCAATTAAACCATATTCACTAAATGCTTCATCCTCAGCGCCTTCAGTTAGGTGCTGGAATAAATATCCCAAGCCAACAGCTGAATTACCTTTAATAATGTATGGGTTAAAGCTATCAAAATTATCGCCAACTACACCTAATCTCAGTGTGCCGCCTTTTATAGCATCGGTACTGGTGTAATCAAATTGGAAAAAATCCGGCGCATATTTCAGCTGTCCATGCATGGCGATGCCATGTTGAGGTGTAGCGAATAGGCTAGAACTAAATAAAAATACAAAGACAAGCAATAAAGAACGTAGGCGCATAAGGGGTCGTTTTTTTAATTGTGGTTTAAAGTTAAGCCAAAGCTTTCTAGTGAAAAAGATCCTAAAGCTAAAAGGCAGTACCGTCTACAGATTTAACAATATTTATCATTAACCTAACAAGACTGTCATTTACTTGTATTTAGTGCAGCTTAGTTTTCTCGATTTGGCAACGTTTGCAACGATAAATAGTGACTAATTGGCCTTGTTTAACATCAAACTTAGAATTGGTAACGACTTCCCATTTATGAAAACCATTCTTGCATAGTGTTTTACCTTTGTGTTTTTCTTTTAAAGAAGGCTTTTTAAAAGGGATGACGTTAGACATGGCTGTTTCCGAAGTGCTAAAAAAAAGATATTATCACGAGCGCTTTACACACCAAATAATAAATTTAAGAAGTATTTAGATGCTCCCACGCAGTTACCGTAATCGTTATGCAGTTATTATCGTACTGAGTCTTTTGATTCATGCCTTAATTGTTGCTGTGTTGTTATGGGGAGAGCCTGCTGAAGAAAAAAAACCTCAAAAGAAAACTGTAGAAGTAAAACTGAAGCATGTAGAAAAACCTGAGCCTAAGAAAACCCCCGAATCCAAGAAGGTCACTGAAACCAAGACGGAAGTTGAACCTAAGAAGAGCACTGAAACCAAGAAGAAAGCCGAGCCCAAGAAGAAAGCTGAACCTAAGAAAGCTGAACCCAAGAAAGGTCAGCCCAAGAAAGGTCAGCCCAAGAAAGGTCAGCCCAAGAAAGCTGCAGGTGCAGCAAAAGGCACGCAGGATAAGACTAAAAAGCCGCCGAAAGGAAAACCCGCACCCAAGAAAAAACCAGCAGAAAAACCGAAAGGGAAACCTGCTGAAGATGTAAATACGCTAGCGTATTGGACCAAGAAGTGGGGGCACAAACAGCAATTAAATGAGAAGGCAATGAAACGAGCTGTTGTTTATTCTGAAGGGGCTAACACTCAATTCACTCAGAGAAAGCGGAGTGGCACTACGGCACTTAATAAGCTAACACGCAAAGACTATATGCAGCATCAAGCCGCAATGAGCGGCGCACTAAATCATGTTTTATCCCACTGGATTAAGCCTAACATAAATTATCAGGGGCCAAAGTTCCGTGGAGAGATCAGGTTTTTGATTGACAACAATGGCTACGTCACCAATATAAACATCAAGCGTTCATCAGGGCTTCCCGAACTGGATGAGTCAATGAAGCAAGCTATTCTTGCGTCCAGTCCTTTGCCCTTGCCTAAATCATCTATAATCCTGAAGCCGTTCTTGGAGTTGCCGAAACTTTTCTACTATGATGAAACTGACTTGCTCTAATACAGGGAGAGGCCTAAGCAAGTCAGAACTAACCCACTTTTTGGCTGTCTGTATCAAGTGATGAAAGATTACCGTAAGCGCTACCTATTAATGTTATTACTCAGCTTGTTGCTGCATATAACAGTTTACGTGTGGTATTTGTATAAAGCCCCTGCTGAAGTGACCACCCTAGAACAAACCCAAACGGTCTCAGTCACATT